>NZ_CP020474.1:353750-707500 GCF_002080415.1 Roseovarius mucosus
CAAGACCGGGGGCAAAACCTCCTCGGATGGCCAATAGCCAGATGTAAGGGCCGTATCATAGCCCTGCACCAGCCCCGCCGCCCGCATCGCAGCCTGCGCGCCCAGATAATCATAGGCGAGACGATGAAAGGTCACGTGCGCGTCCAGTACGGCAAATCCGGTCTCGACCCGTCCATCATGGGGCGGCATGCCGATTGCCCCCGCATTAATCCAGTCCACCGCGCCGATACGACGCTGAAACATCACCCCGGAATGGCCTGAGAAAACATAATCAATATGGCCTGCAACCTCTTGAATATGTGATATTTCCTCAAGAAAAACTGCCTCATCCGACACTGGCCAGACGAATCGGCTGACATCCGTCAGACCGCCATGGATCACGGCCGCACGCCGACCAGCATGCGTGAACAGGATGAGATCTGGCAGAGTCTCCATCCAGCCCCGATCCGCAGCCCCAATGAATCGGTCGGCGTGACGATACCACCCCGCTGATAAAAGATCGCATTGCGTGCCCGCGCCAAAGCCACAGCCGCAGTCCAGTTCATTGCGCGCCAACTGTCGCTCACAATTGCCCGCAAGCACAGGACACTGCGCCGCACGAATAAGGGCCACCGTTTCGGCAGGGTTCGCACAATAGGCCACGACATCGCCCGTACAAATCCGGCGCTCCGGGGGAAAGTGATGTGCATCTGCCCATGCCAGCAACGCCTGCGTCGCCTGCAAATTAGAATAGGGCCCACCGAAAATCAGCACAGGACCAAACAACTCTCCCAAATCCATGATCCGCATGGCCCATGCTCCCTTGAATGCAGGGGACGGACACCCCATAACCCAATAAATTAAAAGGGACTGCAAAGAGATGGAAGCCGCGTCAAGCGCAACCGACCTGACATTTTGGATCACCTGCGGTGCAATCGTCACCCTGCTGGTCATGTCTGCCTATTTCTCGGGCAGCGAAACTGCGCTTACTGCCGCCTCCCGCGGGAAACTTCGGGCGCAGGCGGAAAAAGGCTCGCGCGGGGCGGAAACGGCGCTGCGGATCACCGAGGATAACGAGCGGCTCATCGGCTCGGTTCTGCTTGGCAACAACATGGTGAACATTCTGGCCGCGTCGCTGGCCACAGCGCTCTTTACCCGCCTCTTTGGCGAGAGCGGTGTTGCCCTTGCCACGCTGGTGATGACCCTTCTCGTGCTGGTCTTTGCCGAAGTCCTGCCCAAGACCTATGCCATCACCAATGCCGAGGCCGCCGCTGCGCGCACCGCGCCCATCATCGTCTGGGTGATCAAGATCTTTTCCCCGATCGTCACCGCCGTGCGTTGGTTCGTGCGCCGGGTTCTGGCGCTTTTTGGCGTGCAAACCGATCCTGACAGCCACATTCTGGCCGTGCGCGAGGAAATCGCAGGTGCGCTATACCTTGGGCAATCCGAAGGGGTGGTGGAAAAGGAAGACCGCGACCGTATCCTTGGCGCGCTCGACCTCGGAGAACGTGCTGTCGAGGAAATCATGCTGCATCGCTCGCGGATCGAGATGATCGACGCCGAAGCAGAGCCTGACGCGATTCTCGATCAATGCCTCAAGAGCAACCACACCCGCTTACCGCTTTATCGCGACGACCCTGACAACATCATCGGCGTGGTACACGCCAAGGATCTGTTGCGCGCCATGCACAAACTGGTGACAGAATCGCAGGATGGCGCTGCCGCGCTCAAGAATTTCGACGTCTGCAGTATCGCGCGCAAACCCTATTTCGTGCCTGAAACCACAACGCTCGACGACCAGATGCGCCAATTTCTGCGGATGCGCAGCCATTTCGCCATGGTGGTTGATGAATATGGCACGCTTCAGGGTCTGATCACGCTCGAGGATATTCTGGAAGAAATCGTCGGCGAGATCACCGATGAATTCGACCCGGATGCCGAACATCCCGTGCGCCGGACCGAAGACAATCAGTTTCTCGTCGATGGGGCGATGACCATCCGCGACCTCAACCGCGCCAACGACTGGAACCTCCCCGACGAGGCCGCCAATACCGTCGCAGGGCTTGTGATCCATGAGGCGCAGATGATCCCCAAGGTGGATCAGGTCTTTATCTTTCACGGCTTCCGGTTTCAGGTCATGGCCCGCAAGGACAACCGCATCACGCGATTGAAAGTGCGCAAGCTCTGAGGGCGCGTGTCACAAACGGTCTTTGTATTTCAGAACGTCGCGATCCACCCCCAGCCCGATGAGCGGGCTCAGCAAATCGCGCCAGAGGCTCGGGCGCGGCTTGTTCACCGGGGCCTGATCGCGCGGCAAGCGCAGATCATCCTGTAGCATCGGTTCCAGAATACGCTCATCCAGCATCCATCGCCCCCGCCGCCCTTCGTCGCGGTCCGCCTGCTGGTAGCACAGCCACTTCGAGAGCCGGTGCTGGCAACACGGGAGTTTACCGGGATAAATCAGGTAAAATCCACTGTTGACCCGCAAACAGATATTATCCAGCACCCGTGCCACGCCACGATATGGCTCTGGCACATGTGGCTTTGGCATGTAATTGAACCGCCCCGGGTCGCCGTTGAAAAAAACGGAAAGCGCTGTGCACAGGTCAATACCCCGTTGTGCCATGGCCCAGCCCAAGACAGGCTCAGGCGCAAGCGCCCAGTCATACTCGATGAGCGCCTGATGAAACGACTCTGGCGCCAGGCCACGCAAATACTCGATTTGCTCGGCAACAGGGCTTGCGGACCAATCAAACGGACTGGCTTGCGGCATCATCGGCTCCGTAACTATCGCGAAAAAACAATGCGCTATCTCTGCGCGCCGAAAGTGCGCTTTCTGCGGAACAACTGTGACGCCATTTGGGCAGCCCATAAAAATTTGCTTGGGGCGCGCTGCTTTGGCGCGTAAACTTTGGGTATGTTGAATCGCCTTCTACACAGCTTCTCTGCGTCAAAACCCGGCCCCCTGCCAGAGCCGGATGAGAAACTGGCTTTGGCCGCCTTGATGGTGCGTGTCGCGAAATCCGATCACCATTACGAATTGGCCGAAATCAAGCGGATAGATCGTCTGTTGGCGCGCATTTATGGGCTTGGGCCGGTTGAGGCGGCCAAGATGCGCGCAGTCTCGGAACGGATTGAGCACGCCGCCCCCGATACGGATCGCTTTGGCCACATCATCCGCGAGACCGTCAGCCTCGAGGCTCGGCTTGGTGCGCTCGAGGCGCTGTGGGAAGTGGTGCTGTCCGACGGCGCAAGCCAGCCAGAAGAGTTGCAGGTGATAGACGCCGCGCGAGAGGCGATGGGCCTGAGCCATGCCGATAGTGACGCCGCCCGCGCCTTGGCCGAGGCGCAGTAATTCCCCATTGGCGCGTCGCGGTTGGCACCCTATACCTATGGCATGTTCGCAGATTTCCTCAAACGGCTGATCCAACCAGCCCCCGAGCCCCTGACCGGCGGTGATGCCCGTCTGGCGCTCTGTGCCCTCCTCGTGCGCGTTGCGCGCACCGATGGAGATTATTCCGCCTCCGAGATCATCCGCATCACGCGCATCATCTCTGCCCGCTACGACTTGCCTCAGGCAGAGGCCGAAGCCCTGCGCCAAGAGGCCGAAACGCTTGAGAGCGAAGCCCCCGACACCGTGCGCTTCACGCGCGCCATCAAGGACGCGGTGCCACATGAGGATCGCCTTGGTGTGATCGAAGCGCTCTGGCAAGTGGCCTTGGCCGATGGGGTGCGAGAGGCCGATGAGGACGCGCTCTTGCGTCTGGTGGCCAGCCTCTTGGGCATCACCGATCAGGAAAGCGCGCGCGCCCGTCAGCGCGTCATGGGCAGCACGTGATCGTCAGCCTATCCATGTATGACCGCCCCGAGACGGCGGCGTGCAACGATGCCCTCTGGAACGCCATGCGCGCAGCCTTGGGCGACGGGCCAGAGACCCTCACCCGGGACGGTAACCTCTGGGATCACTGGCGTAGCCCTGATCTGCTCTTGTCGCAAACCTGCGGCTATCCCTACCGTGCGCGGCTGCACGGGCATGTAACGCTGGTGGCCAGTCCCGTGCTTGACCTGCCAAGCTGCCCACCGGGATATTACCATAGCGTTTTTGTCGCGCGTGCAGATGATCCACGCACCCATCCCGAGGCGTTCGCCACCGCGCGTCTGGCCTATAACGACGGTCTGTCGCAATCGGGTTGGGCCGCGCCACAGAACTGGGCCGCCGCGCGTGGATTTTCCTTTACCACGCCCGTCCACACCGGCGCGCATCGCGCCTCGGCCATGGCCGTGGCCGAAGGGCGCGCCGATATTGCCGCGCTCGATGTGCTGAGTTGGCACCTGATGCAGGCACATGATCCCTTCACGACGGGGTTGCGCGTGTTGGCCCATACCGATCCTACCCCGGCGCTGCCCTACATTACCGCGCTCGGGCGCGATGCAGACGCACTGCGCGACGCCCTCGAGGCAGCAATCATGGCGCTGCCTGCGGCAGCGCGCGCAACCCTTGGGTTAAAGGGCGTGACCTATATTGCCACCGAGGATTATTTGGCCCCGCCCAATCCTGCGCCGCCCCCGCCACTCACGCCTCCGAATTGAGCTGACGGCGCGTCAAATCGCACAAACCGCCCCCCAATCGCCCGTTTTGCAAGTTGCATCGGCCCATTTTTTCGGCCCTATTGTCATAAAGCCGTCAAAACCGCACCAAAACGGAAGCACCCCTTGTCAGACACGCCCCCGGTTATCGAGATACGCAACCTGCACAAGGCTTATGGCGCGCTTGAAGTGATCAAGGGGGTCGATATTGCCGCCCATCGCGGCGATGTTGTGTCGCTCATTGGGTCTTCGGGCTCTGGTAAATCGACCATCCTGCGCTGCGCCAACCTGCTTGAAGATAGCCAACAGGGCGACATCCTCTTCAAGGGCGAGCCGGTTCAGTGGAAGGGCGCAGGCTTGGCGCGCCACCCCGCTGACCCCAAACAAGTGCTGCGCATCCGCACCAATCTCAGCATGGTGTTTCAGCAATTCAACCTCTGGGCGCATCTCACGATCCTGCAGAACGTGATGGAGGCACCCGTTACGGTCTTGGGCCGGGATCGGCACGAGGTTGAGGCCGCCGCGCGCAAATATCTCGACAAGGTGGGTATTGGCGACAAATGCGATGTTTACCCGGCGCAATTGTCCGGCGGTCAACAACAACGCGCAGCGATCGCCCGTGCCCTGTGCATGGAGCCAGAGGCGCTCTTGTTTGACGAACCCACCTCCGCGCTTGACCCAGAGCTGGAACAAGAGGTGATCCGCGTCATCAAGGATCTGGCCAATGAGGGCCGCACCATGATGATCGTCACCCATGATATGAAAATGGCCGCTGATGTCAGCGACCATGTCGTGTTCCTGCACCAAGGGCTGATCGAAGAACAGGGTCCGCCCGACACCCTCTTTGGCGCGCCGAAATCGACGCGCCTGCAACAATTCCTCAGTTCCACCACTGGCGGCTGAGGCAAGACCACCACTCAAAGGGAGAAAACCATGAAGAAACTACTACTCACCACTGCCGCACTGGCCCTCTCGGCTGGATTTGCCATGGCCGACACCGTTCGGCTGGGCACCGAAGGCGCCTACCCTCCGTATAACTTCATCAACGACAAAGGCGAAGTTGACGGGTTCGAGCGCGAGTTGGGCGATGAGCTGTGCAAGCGCGCCGAACTGACCTGCGAATGGGTGACGAATGACTGGGACAGCATTATTCCCAACCTTGTGTCGGGCAACTATGACGTGATCATCGCAGGCATGTCGATTACCGAAGAACGCGATCAGGTCATCGACTTTACCCAGAACTACACCCTGCCCGATCCCTCGGCCTATCTTGCCCCGTCGGCGGATGTCGATGTGAAATCCGGCGTCATCGCGGCCCAGTCGGGCACCATTCAGGCGTCCTACGTGGCCAGCAGCGGTGCCACGCTGGTGGAATATGCCACGCCCGAAGAATCCATCGCCGCCGTGCGCAATGGCGAAGCAGATGCCGTGCTGGCCGACCGCGCCTTCCTTTTGCCGGTGGCAGAAGAGGATGCAGGGCTCGAACTGCTTGAAGAGATGGTGATGATCGGCGGCGGCATCGGCCTTGGCCTGCGCGAAAGCGACACCGAACTCAAAGGCAAGCTCGACGCCGCCATCCAATCCATGAAGGACGACGGCAGCCTGAACGCGCTCATCGAGAAATGGGAAATCGGCCTGACCTTCTGAGGTTGACCGACCGGCGGGGTCCGATGCGGCCCCGCCCCCTCCAACAAGGCTGAATGCGATGTTTGCCTTTTGCTCCGATCCGGCCAATCTCGACGGGCTTGCGTGGCTGAGCTGTTATCTCACCACGTCCAAACACCTGCAACTCTACTATGCGGTGGGCACTGTGCTGTTGCTGCTGGCGATTACGGCACCTGCGGCCCTCGCCTTTGGCTTTGGCGGGGCCATGGCCGCGCGGGCGCATATCGCCCCGGTCCGCTGGCTCGGCAAAGCCTATATCGCAATCGTGCGCGGCGTGCCCGACATCGCGTTTTTCCTCTTTTTTGTCATCGCTCTTGACCAAGCGTTTGAATGGGCGCGGCATCAAATCCTCTGCCCTGACTGGGATCAACCGATCCGTCAAGGCAATGATTTCGTGGTCTGTCAGGCCGCCAAACTGCCGCTCGGTTCTGCCCCACAATGGGTGCATGAAACCTACGGCTTCACCCTTGCAGTGCTGACCTTTGCCATTGTCTTTGGTGCTTTTGCCGCCAACGTGCTCTTTGGCGCGATGCGTGCCGTGCCGCGCGCCCAGATGGAAACCGCAGAGGCCTATGGCATGACCCGGCGTCAGGCGTTTTGGCGGATCATGGTGCCGCAGATGTGGGTTTACGCCCTGCCCGGCCTTGGCAATCTCTGGATGGTGCTGATCAAAGCCACGCCGTTGCTCTTTCTCTTGGGGGTCGAGGATATCGTCTATTGGGCGCGCGAACTCGGTGCCACCGCCAACCCACGCTTTACGGAATACCCGCATGGCGACTGGCGGATGTGGTATTTTCTCGGGCTGATGGTGTTTTACCTTGGCTTTACCCGCATCTCCGAAGTGGTGCTGGAACGCCTGATGCAACGCCTCACTCTGGGGCAGGCCACCACCGGCGGTGAAGCGCAAAGGAAAGCGGCATGAGCTGCCTTGAGACCATTCAAGCCTACGGACTGCGCGCCATTGGTATTGGGGAACGCCTTCTGCCACAAAGCGATTTCACCCTATGCCAGCAATTCACCCTCATCGGTTCTGGCCTGATCTGGAATGTCTATTTCGGGTTCTTCGCGCTCATCAGCGGCTTCATCCTTGCCACTGCCGTGGCCCTTGGCAAAGGCTCTCGCAACCGCGTGATCCGCAAGCTGTCGGAATGGTTCATCTTTGTCTTTCGCGGATCGCCGCTCTTTATCCAGTTCTTCTTTGCCTATTTCTTCTTTCTATCGCTCAAATCCGTCTCACCCTTCTTTGACATTCTGACCTCAGCGTGGCTCGGGGCGCTGATCGTGCTTTTCCTCAACACCGCAGCCTATTCCGGCGAGATTTTCTATGGCGCGCTCCGCTCCATTCCCAAGGGCGATGTCGAGGCGGCGGATGCCTACGGGTTTTCCGGCTGGCCCCGCTTTCGCCGGATCATCTGGCCCACCATGCTGCGGCTGGCATGGCCCGCTTATACGAATGAGGCGATCTTTCTCTTTCACGCCACCACGCTGGTGTTCTTTTCGGGCTTTCCGGTCTGGCAACAGCGCGGCGATGCGCTGTATTACGCCAAGTATTTTGCCGACAAGACCTTTAACCCCTTCGTGCCCTACCCCATTCTTGCCGGCTATTTCATCTTGCTCACGCTGGTTGTGATCGGTGTCTTTGGCCTGATCAATCGCCGGCTCAACCGCCATCTGCCGCAGGAGTACCGCCGCAAGCTCAGCCTGCGGATGAACCTGATCCGCTGATGGGGGGTGTGGCGATTCTCGTACCCGCGGCCGGGGCATCTTCGCGGATGCGGGGGACGGACAAGCTCTTGGAAATGGTGCGTGGCCAACCGCTTCTGCGGGACCGCGTGACGCTTGCGCTTGGCACCGGATGCGACGTGGCCGTAACCCTGCCACCAGAGGGGCTTGCACGCCGCACGGCGTTAAAGGGTTTAGATGCCACTCTCCTGCCTGTGCCTGATGCCGCAACCGGCATGTCCGCCTCACTGCGCGCGGGGGCGACATGGGCAATGGCCGAAGGGGTCACAGCCCTAATGGTCTTGCTCCCCGACCTGCCGGACCTGACCGCAGATGACATGAAGATCATGCTGCAAGTAAATGATTGTGAACATATCTTTCGGGCATGCGATGCGGATGGCACCCCCGGCCATCCGGTTATTCTGCCCGCGCGCCTTCTGCCAGACTTAGCCCAGATCACCGGCGACACTGGCGCGCGTGACCTCTTGCGCGCGCATCCCGTGACGCCCGTTCCCTTGCCCCGTCAGCATGCCACAACCGACCTTGACACACCCGAGGCTTGGGCGGCATGGCGCGCCGCTCAGGGCTAAACTGCCCCGCGCCCCATATGCTCGGCAATCCGCCGGTTGAGCCAGGCCAGCCCCGCCAGAGAAAGGCCAAGCCCAAGGAACGAGGCCACCCGCACCAGCCCCGCCAATCCTGCCATATCGACCAGAAACACCTTGGCCACGGTAAACGCGACCCCGGCCATCGCCACCCGGCGCAGCGTCTCGGACCGTCGCAGCAATGCAATCACCAAAAGCAGCACCGAGACCAGAATGAGCGCGACCGTGTAGCTGTATAGCTCACCATCGCTAACCCCCGGCACGCTCAAATCATCCCCCTGCCAAAGCCGCCGGATTTCAAGCCCGAGATACCACGCGCCATAGCCCGCGCCCGCCACGACAAAGACCTGCCGCAGCAAACGTGGCAGATGATCCAGCTTCCACGCGGCCAAGGCAAAAACCAAGGCAACGGGCAAATAGGCGGCGGCCAATGTATCAAGGATCAGCGGCCCGCTGACGAATTCCCTGCGCCAGAGCACCGGCACAAGCGGATTGGTCAATAGCGCCTGCGCCACCAGCGTCACGAGCGCCACCGCGCCCATAGCCGCCGCCAGAGCCAACCGCAGCCATCGCACCACGCGCCCGCCCGCGCGCAAACGCCAGAGTTGCACCATGGCAGAGGCCAGCCACACCGCCGCCGTCAGGCCCAGACCCGCATGGCCCATCGCCCCCGGCCCCCCCAGCCAACGCTGCAAAAGCACGCTGAGCACGATCGCCGTGATGGTCCAAACGGCGCTTTCAATCACCACCCGCGTCGTGCCACCGGCCCGCGCCGCCATGACAAACCATGCCGCCCCAAGCAATATCAGCGGCCCCAGATGCGACAGCAACACATCCCCCAAGCCCGCCTCGCGCACCGCCCAAGAGAGACCGGGATCAATCACCAAACGGTAGCCGATCACCGCAACGCCCACCTGCGCCACCCCGCCCAAGAGCGGCAGATTGAACCGCCGATCAATCAGCGCCGTCGCCAGCACCATCACCCCAAGCGCCAGCGTCAACGCCGCCTGGCTCAGCATCACAAAAAGCGCCAAGGTGATCAGCACCAGCGCTGCCCCAGCGAATACCGCTGCCACCAACCGGGCCTCAGATCCCCGTGCCCGCACTGCGAACACCACCATCAGCCCCGCCAGGGCCATCACCTGCAAAGCCCAACCATAGGCACCGATCACCATGGCCGGGGTCCAAAGCAGCTCAAGGATCAGCGCCAGCCCCGGTGCCATCACCGCCGCCCCAAGGCTCCACAGGATCACCGGCACCGTCCCCGCCGCATATCGGGCGCGAAAGGCAAAAACGACCGAGGCCACCGCCCCGCCCGCCAGAATGACACTCGCCGCCATGGGCATCGGGGATTCGGGCAAGCGCTCGATCCCGGCCATGAACCCCGACCAGACTGGCCCCTTCCCAAACCCTTCAAGCGTCACCAGCACCAGCGCCGCCAAAGCCGGAACCAGTGGCACATCTTCCAGCGCCTCAGCCCGCCGCGTGCCAAGGGTCAATGCTGCCAGCAATCCCGCAAGCAGGCTCAGTGCACCCCAGACCACCAGTGCCTCGCCCGCGTCACGCGCCAGCATCAGCGCAGCAAGGCTTGCCAATACCACCACGGCCCAGACCAGCCGCACCGGAAAATCAGGATATGCGCCCCTAGCCATGACGCGTCGCAGCAGCGAATTTCCCGCGTGCTGGGGTATCATCCGCGCCTCGGGCACCAGCAGCGTCAAAACAACCAGCCCGGCCCAGAACGCCAGATACAGCAGCGCTCCAGCCTCCCCCAGATATAGAAGCGTTGCACCGCCCATGCTGACCATCAATGCCAAGACTGAAATCCATGCCCAACGGCGCGCGGCATCCACCGCCAGCCCGACGGCCGCAAGCAGCGCGTAGAAGCCGTAAAACACCCCCGGCGTATCAGACTGTCCGCCCACCAGGAACGGTGCCACACCTGCGCCGATCAAGCCGAGCGCCGTCAGCACCGGCCCATGGAACCAGCCAAGTACAACCGCCCCGGCCCCAACACCTATCAGCCCCGCCAAGGCCATGCCCGGCCCGATCAGATCATAAAGGCCCCGCGCCGCCAAAACGCCTGCAAAAAGCGCGATCACGCCCGACCCCGACAGAACCGACGGCAGGCCCGTGACCGCGCCCGCCGCTTCGTCGCCATAGCGCCGCCGCAGCCGCTCGCCCGCTGCAATCAGCGCGGCGCCAAGCGCCAGCGCGCCCATTACCCGCCAAAACGGCGTAAGCACCCCTTGCTCGACGCCGTATTGCACCATGAAGACGCCCGCCAAGGCCAGCGAGACACCCGCAACGGCCAAGGCCCAATTGGCCCTCAGCCACGCCATCAGTGCCCCAAGCCGGTCCGCCCGCAGCACAAAGGCGCGCGGCGGTGTGTCCGTTGGCTCGGTCTGAGGCGCAACAACAGATGCGCTTGCCCAGGGTCCGGCCCGGTCCTCGACCACAGGCGCACCCACAGTCTCTGTCACAACTTCTGTCACAACTTCTGGCGTCGTTTGTCCCAACCCCGCCTCAAGCCGCGCCACCCGCGCCTTGAGCCGCGCATGCGACACCAAGAGATAGGGCACCCCGATCACGAGGAGCGCCAGTATCCCAAGCCCGATGACAACTGCCAGCGCGTCCATGGATCACCCCTGCCCAAACAGGCCAGTCAGTGCCCGACGCACGACACCTGTCACCGAGGGCCTGCGCCCGCGCTGAAACGGCAATGGGCGACACACCTCGATCGCAGCCACGCCCACCCGCGCTGTCAGCGCACCATTGACCACACCTTCGCCAAACCGTCGCGACACCTTTGACAGCACGCCGCCCCCAGCCACACTGCTGATCAGGTCATCCCCCACGGCCACTGCCCCGGTGGCCAAAAGATGCGCCATCACCGCACGGGCCAAGCGCCAACTGCCAAGAAACCCCGCGCGTCCGCCATATATCTCGGCCACTGCCCGGATCATGCGCAGATTAGAGACAAGCGCCCCCACCACATCGGCCAAGGCCAGCGGCACCAAAGCCGTAATCATTGCCACCTGCCGCGCCGCAGTCTCGACCTCGCGCAACGCGAGCGCATCGAGAGGGGCCAGAACCTCGGCCTCCGCCAGCCCCAACAGCGCCTCGGCGTCGAACTGATCCGCCTGCTGTTCTGCAAGCCGCTCAAGCCCCCAAGCCGCCTCGGGGCGCGCGGCGTAAAGCGCGCGCAGCCGCGCCACGACCGCTCGCGCCGCCTCCAGATCGCCTCCGGTCAGCGCCGCAGCGGCCTCGCGCCGCAGGGTATCGAGCCGCCCCAATCGGGCGAATCCTGCCATCTCGCGCAGCCCGATCATCGCTGCCACCAGCAAAAGGCCCACGCCCATCGCCGCGACGCCATAGCCCAGCACCGGCACCCGAGCGATCAATCCAACTGCGAAATCCCATGCCGCCACCGATACGGCGGCCCCCATCAGCCCAAGCGCCAAACCCCAAAACAGCCGACCCAGCCAAGACGGCCCCGCCGCACCGCGCGTGATCACCGCCCGCATCGCCCGCCCGTCTGGCCGCTCAACCAGATCGGGCACGGGCGGCGCGCGGTCCGGTCCCTCGGCGGCACGCTCCTCCATCTCAATCAATACCGGGCCCTTGGCCTTATCAACGCTCACGCGCTCACTCCCTCGCCACGCCAGACCATCAGGATATCCGGCAGCCCTTCATCATTTCCCAGACCCGCACTGCGCGCCGCCTCGACGAATCCTTGGCGCGCATAGAATGCTCGGGCGGCGGCATTGGCCTCGACCACCCAAAGGCGCAGCACGCCCGCTTCGGCCTTGGCTTCGGCCAAAAGTGCCCGGCCAAACCCCTGCCCACGCAGCACCGGATGGACATAGAGCGCATGCAGGATATCGCCGTCGCGCACCAAAAATCCGGCAACACGGCCCTGCTCGCGGATCACGCGCACCCATCCCCAACGGATGACCCGTGCCAGCGCGCGAAGATCGTCCCAGTGGCTGCGCACCCTTGGCAACCATGGCGTGGCACGCGTAAACGCCCAAAGGATCATCGCAAGACGCGGCAAATGCCAAAGCCGCCCACGCGCCGTCTTCATAGCTTGTCCCCCAACAGGAACTGCGCCGCCCGGTCCAGCCGAATATGCGGCGGGCCCTCGCCGGGGCGCAGGTTGAGCGGAGCAGGCGCAAACCGCATCACCTGATAGTCCCGCCCCAACCACTCCTTGGCCCCCGCCCGTGCCGGGGCCAAGAGTTGTCCCGGATCATCCGGCAGATCGCCTGCATAAAACGCCGCCTGCCGCCCGGTCTCGAGCAGCCGTCCACGGACACAGTCGAGCATCTCGCCATTGTGGCTTACCCGTTCCTCGACCGTGGCGCGCAATGCGGCCAAGGCCATTGCCTGCGTCGTGGCCCCGGCAAACTCGGCCCGGTCCCGCGCCTCACGCAAGAGGGCCGCCATGATCCCCGTCAGTCGCCCATGCTGCGCATGATGCAGGTGATCCGCCTTGGTCGCGGCAAAGAGAATGCGCTCTACGCGCCGCCCCAAGAACAACTGTGTCAGGAACGCATTGCGGCCCGGCCGGAACGCGCTCAGGATATCCGCCATCGCCCGGCGCATATCCTCGACCGCCTGCGGCCCCTTGTGGATGGCATCAAGTGCATCCACCAAAACCACCTGCCGATCGATCTTGGCAAAGTGATCGCGAAAAAACGGCTTTACGACCTCACGCTTGTAGGCGTCATAGCGCCGTGCCATCTCGGCGCGCAGGCTGCCCCGGCCCGCCTTGCCCCCGGGCAGAGGCGCGAAGGTGACCACCGGCGATCCCGCAAGATCCCCCGGTAAAATGAATCGCCCCGGCGTGCAATCATAGAAACCAGCGGCGCGCGCCGCATGCAAATAAGCGGTAAAGCCAGCGGCCAAAGCCTGCGCCACGGGCTCATCAAGCGGTGCCGCCGTATCCACCTCTGTCACCTGTGCGAGATAGGCAGCCGCCTCGCTGCGCGCCCCGATCCGCGCCAGCACCTCGGCGGCCCATTCCTCATAGCTTTTGTCCAACAAAGCCAGATCCAGCAGCCACTCGCCGGGATAATCCACGATATCAAGATGGATCACACGTGGCCCCGTGACCCCCGACAAAAGCCCCGCAGGCCGCACGCGCAGCGACAGCCGAAGCTCGGACACGGTGCGCGTGCTCTCGGGCCAATGCGGTTCCGGACCGGTCAAAGCGGCCAAATGCGACTCATAGTCAAAACGCGGCAAGGTCACATCGGGCTGCGGCTGCAGATAGGCCGCCAGAATCCGCCCCTCGCCCTGCGCCAAAAGGCCGGGCATCCGCCCCCGGTCCATCAGATTGGCGATGAGAGAGGTGATGAACACCGTCTTGCCAGCGCGCGCAAGGCCCGTCACACCGACGCGGATCACCGGCTCGAACAATGCCTGCCCAACCCGGTCGCCCAAGCCTTCGATGCTGCGCACCACCCCGTCTGCCAAACCTGCAATCGCCAAGAACTGCCCCTTTTTCTCGTGCGCTCAAGATAGAGACCCGCCAGAGGGGTTGCTAGGGGCAATTGCGCCCGGGCGTTCCCCGCAGCCCTGAACCAGAGCGAGACGGTTTGCATCTGACCCAAGAGGAAGCCCGACCTGCCCAATGGTCAAAGCCGCTTTTCCACGGTATAGGGGCAAAAATCCATCAGGAGCGCCCCAATGGCCGAGACCGAGCAGCCACAGATTTACCTTATCACCCCGCCCGAATTCGAGCTGAGCGTCTTTCCCGACACATTGGCCCGCGTGCTCGACAGTCATCCCGTCGCCTGCGTGCGTTTGGCCCTTGCCAGCCGTGACGAGGATCGCATCGCGCGTGCGGCCGATGCCTGTCGTGAGGTGACACATGCCCGTGACGTGGCCTTGGTCATCGAGAGCCACTTGATGCTGGTCGAGCGGCATGGGTTGGACGGTGTGCATCTTCCCGATGCCGGACGCTCGGTGCGCGCCGCGCGCAAAGAATTGGGCGAGGATGCGATTGTCGGCTGTTTCTGTGGCACATCCCGCCATGACGGTATGAACGCAGGCGAAGCAGGCGCTGATTACATCAGCTTTGGTCCCGTGGGGGCCAGCCCGCTAGACGACGGCGCGCGGGTTGATATGGATGTGTTCGACTGGTGGTCCAAGGTGATCGAACTGCCGGTCGTGGCCGAAGGCGCGCTTGATTTGGCGCTGGTGGCGCAACTGACACCTATGGCGGATTTTCTGGCCTTTGGCGAGGAAATCTGGCGTGAAGAGGACCCGGTTGCCGCGCTTGGCCGCTTCATCGCCGCGATGGGCTGAGCCTCGTCACTCTTGCCCCCGGCGTGTCTCTGGCATGCCGCTGCGCACCTGCGCCTCGGCCCAAGCGGCCAGCGCCTTGCGGTCCGCAAAGGAATCGACACGCGCCGGGGCGTGATAGACCACACGCACGCGGCCCTGAGGCCGCACCGCCAAAACACGCAAAAGATGCGTGCCAAAATCCATATCGCCCCACCAGCCATAAAAGCGGGCATCTTGACCCACGGGGGCCTTATAGATCACCGAAACCGGCTGAACGTTGATTGAATGCTCTAGCCGTTTGCTAAAGAACGCCTGAAAGAGCGTTGATTTAAAAGGGATAACGCGCATCCCATCGGTAGAGCTTCCCTCTGGAAAAAACAAAAGCTTGTGGCCCGCCAACAGGCGCTCTTCAAAAATCTCGGTCTGCGCCTTGGCTTCTTTCGGATCGCGGGTGATGAACACCGTGCCCACCAGCCGCGCCAAATGCCCGATGCCGGGCCAACCCGCCACCTCGGATTTTGACACGAAATACACCCGCTTACAGGCATTGAGCGCGAAAATATCCAGCCAAGAGACGTGGTTGGCCACCACCGCACCGGGCACATGCATCGGCGTGCCCACCACCTCATGCCGCATGCCCAGCACGCGAAACACCGCCCAACACACCCATTGCGTCACATAGGGCGTCCACGGACGGTGCACGCCATACAAGGGCCGCTCGACCAGCCGCAATGCGACCGCGATGACCACGCCCAGCAGAATCACCAGCGCCATACCCAGCCCCCGCAGGCCCACGCGCAACCACCCGCCGGGTGTCAGCGTGAACTCAGGGGGCGGCACCTCGGACTGCCACCTGAACTTCAAGACGTAATACTCTGTTGATAAATGTTTTTCTGCTTTTCACTTAGACGGTCTGTATCGAGAATCAGGCAGACATCGGTCGTATTGAACTGATGGTCCACAAAAGCGCCATCGCCAACATAGCCCCCCAATCGCAGATAGGCCTTGATCAGCGCAGGCACTTGGCGCATCGCCGCGCGCCGATCTAGATCGCGCGCGGCAATCAGGTCCATGCGCTGAAAATGTCCCTCCCGCGCCCGCACACGCAGAGTCTCTGGCGCCAGATGTCGCTGATGCAGAAAGCTTAGTGACGGGGCCAGATGCGCGATATCTGTGCCATGAAAACTGGCCACACCGAACAGGATCTCGATGCCATGATCCGTCACATAGCGGCCCAGACCGTTCCAGAGATGATACATGCCCGGTCCCCCGCGATAAGATTTCGCCAGACAGGACCGCCCCAATTCCATCAGCCGCCGACCACTGGTCTTGAGCGCGCTCAGATCGTATTCGTCTTCGGAATAAAATTGGCCTGCGCGCGCGGCCTGATCGTCACGCAACAGGCGGTAAACGCCGACAACGGCAGCATTATTCGCATCGTCCAACAACAACAGGTGGTCAAAGAACGGATCAAAGCGGTCGCGTTCCAACCGCGCCGCGTGATCGACCAGCGGCCCGTCACCGCCCAATTCCTCGACAAAGACCTCGTAGCGCAAGCGTTGAGCCGCGCGCAATTCCTCGGGCGTATCGGCCAGCTTCACACGGAACTTGGGGGCGCTTGCGATCATCGGCCTTGTCTCTGGGGTCTGCGCCGCCTTTTAGGCAAGAGCGCCACCAAGTGCAACGATACCACTGGTCGCAAGGTTCGGCGGTTGTTAACCTTTTGCTAACCTCGATCAGGGATCAAGAAGAGGTATCAGTTCCACGCGATTGCCATCAATCACCACTTTACCCTCTTCGCGAAAGTTAACCGTGATCCGTCCGCCAATGTTGGATTGCACCTGCCCCGTTCCCCAATCCGGCCTCTGCGGATGCAGCACCAGCATTCCTGGCTCAAGTATCGAATTCATATCCGTCATGCTGCATCCCGTCCCGGAGTCATCTCATGCCCCAACATACCCATGCTCTTGGCGCTTTGATAGCCTCGCGCATCTGCCATGATCTCGTCAGCCCGCTGGGGGCGATCGGCAATGGGCTTGAGTTGATGGGCCTGTCCGGCACTATGGAAGGGCCGGAAATGGCGCTAATCGCGGCCTCGGCAGCGCAGGCCTTGGCGCGGGTGCGGCTCTTTCGGCTGGCCTTTGGTCAGGCTGAGGACGATCACGTCACGCGGGCCGAAGAACTGCGCGACATTCTTGGCACCCTGCACGCGGGGGGGCGCATCACGCTTACCCTTCAGATCACCGCTCCGCTGCCACGCCCCATGGCGCAAATCCTGCTGCTTGGCTTGCTGTGCGTGGAACAGGCCCTGCCGCAGGGCGGGCAACTCGCCGTCAGCCAAACGCCTGAAGGATGGCAGATCGTGGCCACTGCGGCCCGTCTTGCCCCGGATGTGGATCTCTGGCGCGCGCTCTGCGCAGAGGGGCCTTGGCCCCGGCCCACCCCGGCGCAGGTGCATTTCCAGCTCTTGCATCACTGCCTCGCGGCGCAGGGCGCAACCCTTCAGCGCCAACTCACCGACACAGAGTTTCGCGTCACGCTCTGACGGTTCCATCCCCCTCAACCAGATATTTGAAACTGGTCAGTTGCGCCGCCCCCACCGGGCCGCGCGCATGCATCTTGCCGGTGGCGATCCCAATTTCAGCGCCCATGCCGAATTCGCCCCCATCGGCAAATTGCGTCGAGGCGTTACGCATCAGAATCGCACTGTCCAGCCGGGCAAAGAAACGCGCCGCCGCCGCATCAGCTTCGGTCACGATGCACTCGGTATGGTTCGACCCGTAGCGACGGATATGCGCGATGGCATCATCAATGTTTTCAACAACTTTGACGGCGATGATACTGTCTAGGTATTCGCGGCCCCAATCCTCGTCCGTGGCCGGCACAGTTCCCGCAATCCCCTGCAACGCCGCATCGGCGCGCACCTCGACCCCGGCCTCGATCAGCGCGCGGATCACATCCCGGCCGATGGTGTCGACAATATCGCGATGAATAAGCAGACATTCCGCCGCCCCGCAGATCCCGGTGCGCCGGGTCTTGGCATTGAGCACAACCCGAAGCGCCTTGGCCGCATCCGCCGCCGCATCGAGATAAATATGCACGATCCCCTCAAGATGGGCAAAGACCGGCACCCGCGCGTCACGCTGCACGAGGCCCACAAGGCCCTTGCCGCCGCGCGGAATGATCACATCAATCGTGTCGGTCATGGTCAACATTGCCTCAACCGCGGCGCGGTCCCGCGTCGGCACAAGCTGAATCGCATCCTCTGGCAGGCCCGCCGCGCGCAATCCCGCAACCAGACAGGCATGGATCGCACCCGAGGAATGAAAGCTTTCTGACCCGCCGCGCAAGATCACCGCATTGCCGGATTTCACGCAGAGGGCACCGGCATCCGCCGTCACATTCGGGCGGCTTTCATAGATCACGCCGACCACCCCCAATGGCGTGCGCACCCGGCGGATATGCAGGCCCGTGGGCCGGTCCCATTCCGCCAAAACCTCGCCCACCGGATCGTCCTGCGCCGCAACCGCACGCAACCCGTCGACAATACCCTGAATACGCGCCTCATCGAGCGCCAGCCGGTCCATCATCGCATGAGACAGCCCCTTGTCACGACCATAGTCCAGATCGCGGGCATTGGCGGCCAGGATCTCACCCCGTCCGGCCCAGACCGCCTCTGCCGCCGCCTCTAACGCTGCGCGCTTGCTCGCGGCATCGGCAATGGCCAAATCCGCAGAGGCCGCACGCGCCCGCGCCCCGATTTCGGCCATCAGCGCCGCAATCTCTGTCTGGTCTTTCATAGTCCGCCCTCCGGGCTCTCAGAATGCCATATCGTCACGATGCATCAAAGGCCCCCGCGCCGGATACCCCAGCACCGCCTCGATCTGATCCGAACGCAGCCGCTTGATCCGCTCCGCATCCGCCGCATCATAGCGCGTAAGCCCTTGGCCAAGCACGCGCCCCGCCGCATCGGCCACCTCAACCGGATCGCCCCGGCCAAACCGGCCCGAGACCTCTGTCACACCGGCGGCAAGCAGGCTGCTGCCCGCTGTAAGAGCGCGCGCAGCGCCCTCATCAACGATGACACGCCCCTTGGGCTTCATCGCGGCAATCCACGCCTTGCGCTTTTGCTGCGGATCACCTTGCGCCAGAAACCATGTCGCGGCGGCCCCCTCATTTAGCGCGCGCACCGGATGCAGCACATCGCCTTGCGTGATCGCCATCACGCAGCCCCCCGCCGTGGCAGTCTTGGCCGCCAAAAGCTTGGTCTTCATGCCACCCTTGCTCAGGCCCGATACGGCGTCACCCGCCATCGCCTCGATTTCGGGCGTGATCAGGGCCACGGTGTCAAACCGTCGCGCGGTCGGGTCCTGCGCAGGGTTGGCGGTATAGAACCCGTCCACATCGCTAAGCAGGATCAACTGATCCGCACCTGCCGTCACTGCAACCTGCGCCGCCAGCCGATCATTATCGCCATAGCGGATTTCATCCGTGGCCACGGTGTCATTCTCATTGACGATGGGCACAGCCCCCAAGCGCAAAAGCTGTTCCAGAGTGGCCCGGGAATTGAGATAGCGCCGCCGGTCGGTGCTATCCTCGAGCGTCACCAAGACCTGCGCCGCCGTCAGCCCATGCGCGGCCAAGGCAGCATCATAGGCCCCCGCCAGCCGGATTTGCCCTACGGCGGCGGCTGCCTGCGACTGCTCCAGCGTCAGCACACTCTGCGGCAGGTTCAACACCCGACGCCCAAGCGCAATAGACCCAGACGAGACAAGGATCACATCTGTGCCGCGCTGCCGCAACCAGACGACATCCTCGATCAGCGCGCCCAGCCATTCGGCCCGCAAGGCCCCACCGACCCGGTCCACCAACAGGGCCGAGCCGATCTTGATCACCAGTCGTTTTGCGTCAGTTACGGTTGCCACGGTGCGTCTTCTTCGTCCTCGTCACTCACCTTGTGGCGCAGGCGGTCCGCGTCGATGCGCTCGCGCAGCGCGCGCAGCACCTCCGTCACGCCTTCACCGGACACGCCAGACATGAGCATCACCGGCGTGCCGCAGGCGGCCTCCAGCTCATCGCGCAGAAACGCGCGCTCTTCATCATCCAAGGTGTCAATCTTGTTCAACACCGTCACACGCGGCTTATCCGCCAAACCCCCGCCATAGGCCTCAAGTTCGGTGATGATGGTCTGATAATCGCCCACGAGATCGCCTGAACTGCCATCGACCAGATGCAGCAGCACCGCACACCGCTCGACATGGCCCAGAAAAAGATCACCAAGTCCGCGCCCCTCAGACGCGCCTTCGATCAGCCCCGGGATATCGGCCACCACGAATTCCACATTATCCACGCCCACAACCCCCAGATTGGGATGCAGCGTGGTAAAGGGATAATCGGCAATCTTGGGGCGCGCGTTCGACGTGGCGGCAAGAAATGTCGATTTTCCCGCATTGGGCAAACCCAAAAGCCCGACATCGGCAATCAGCTTGAGCCGCAACCAGATCGTGCGCTCGATCCCCTCTTGCCCGGGATTAGCGCGGCGCGGGGCCTGATTGGTCGAGGTTTTGAAATGCAGATTGCCCCAGCCCCCGTTGCCGCCCTGGGCCAAAAGCACGCGCTGCCCGATTTCGGTCATGTCGGCCAGGACTGTTTCCATGTCCTCGTCAAGGATTTCCGTGCCCACCGGCACGCGCAAAACGATGTCATCCCCGCTCGCGCCGGTGCGCTGGCGCCCCATGCCCGGCGTGCCGCTTCTGGCAAAAAAGTGCTGCTGATAGCGAAAATCAATCAGCGTATTCAGCCCATCCACAGCCTCGGCCCAGACCGAGCCGCCATTGCCGCCGTCGCCGCCATCCGGCCCGCCAAATTCAATGAACTTTTCGCGGCGAAAGCTGACGCTGCCCGCGCCGCCGCCGCCAGAGCGGATATAGACCTTTGCGAGATCGAGAAATTTCATAGTCTGTCCTTATCGCAAAGGCCCAGTGCGGGGCCTCAGATCATCTTTTTACTATAGGTCCAAGTCAGAACCTTGGCCCCACGCGCGACACTGAACGCTTCGGCATCTCCAAGATACTGAAACCCGCAATTCGTCAAGACCCGTGCCGAGGCCGCATTGTCCTGAAACACCGAGGCAAAGATCGTGCGCGCCCGGTGCGGATTGGCCGTCAAGAGCGCCTCAACCGCCGCCGAGGCCACCCCTGTATTCCAATAGGCCGGAGCCACCCAATAGGCGATTTCGGACTGTCCGTCATCCACCCGTTCAAGGCTGATGAGGCCCATCACCTCAGAGCCGCCCGCCTTGGTGCCGTCGATGGCCCAGATATCCTCGGACCGGTCCTCGGCCTGTGCCCGGGTGATCAACGCCTCCGTGGCTCCCGGTGGCAGGGGATGCGGGATGCTTCGGGTAAAGCGCGCCACGCGCTCATCCCCGGCATTCATCCCGATCAACCCCGCATCCGACACCCGCAAAGGGCGCAGATCGAACCGTTCCGCCGGCATCACCGGTTGGTTGACAATCGTTTCGTATTTCATGCGCCTGCTCCTCCGATCAGCGCCAAAGTCATGGCAAGAGATGGCCCCTCCCCGCCAAAGCACAACGGCACGCTCGCGCAATTGTGCAGTGTCGTCACCCCGCGAGCACGCTCCCCAGCCCGCAAAAGCGAAAAGGGACCGGCGGTCTCGCCGATCCCCTCTAGTCTAAAAACCCTAAGGACGGCTTATTCAGCGGCCTCCGCCACTGGCAGAACCGAAACAAAGGTGCGGCCCTTGAGGCCCTTGTGGAACTTCACAGCGCCTTCCGCGACGGCAAAGAGCGTGTGATCCTTGCCTTCGCCCACGTTCAGACCCGGCCAGAACTTGTTGCCGCGCTGACGCACGAGGATATTGCCGGAAATAACGGCTTCGCCACCGTATTTCTTGACGCCAAGGCGACGACCATCAGAGTCGCGCCCGTTACGGGATGAACCGCCTGCTTTTTTATGTGCCATTTGGTCTCTCCTTAGCCTTTAGCCAACTCTTTGGCCTGTTCGATCCAGCCTTCACGCTCGATCCGGCCCTTGAACGACAGTTTTTCGTCCATGGCAGCCACATCGGCTTCGGTCCATGCCGCCACTTGGGCAAAGGTGGTTACACCCGCTTCAAGCAGCTTCTTCTCAAGTGCGGGGCCAACGCCCGACAACAGCTTGAGATCATCGCCACCCGCTGCCGGCTTGGCGCTGGATTTCTTGGCGGGCTTCGCTTCGACCACAGTCGCAACCGAGCCGGAACCGACAGCCGCTTTGACGCCTGTTGCGTCTGCACCGCTCGCCAGAATCTCGGTGACACGCAGCAGCGTCAGCTTCTGACGATGGCCACGGGTGCGCTGCGAGCCGTGCTTACGGCGACGTTTGACAAAGTTGATAACCTTGTCACCCTTGATTTGATCAACGACCTCGGCCTGAACGGCCGCACCGACCACAAAGGGCGCACCGATCACGGGGGCATCGCCACCGAGCATCAGGATATCGTTGAACTGAACTTTTTCACCAGCATCAGCTGCAAGTTTCTCAACACGAAGAATGTCGCCCGACGACACCTTGTATTGCTTGCCACCGGTCTTGAGGACCGCAAACATGGGCTCTTCCTTTTCTCTCCGCGCTCTGTGGTCCCCGGATGAACCGGGCGTTTTCGGCCCTCAGGCCACCTCGAACTGCGCCCCTATCGGGGTGTATATCAAAGACAAACCCGGCAAGATCATCCCGCCGGGTTGCGCGCTGATGCCAAACTCCATCGTCAGAGTCAAGGCCCAGCCGGGCAAAACCACGCCAAATCCCTCATAAATCCTCGCCCTGCATCGTCAAAGCGGTGGCCAACCCAAGTTGATAGGACAACTCTTCATACATCGCATCAAAGGCCACGAACAGCGCATGATTCAACTGCTGGCCCTCGGCACTGCGGTAAAGGGCAATATAGGCCTCAAGCACCTCTTGCGGCAACGGCTGATAGGCCATGGTCAGATAGGCCTGCAACCAATCGCGGGTCTCCTCGCGCATCTCAGGCTCCTGCGCCCAGATTTCCGCCAGCATTTCCTGTTCGCTCAGATCAAGACCGCCGCCATCAGCCAGCCCTCGATAAAATCCAAGGTTGGCATTCAGTGCCCCCGCGACATTGCGCTCGATCAGATCACTATCCGCAATAAGGGTCGCCACATGGCGCACAATCGGCGCATCCGCCGCCGCCAACTCGGCATAGCGCGCCTCTGCCGCAGCCTCTGTGCCGTCATCCAACAGCGCCCGACGCCCGGCAATTTCCAAGGCGACAACCTCAGCACCCTGCCCTTCGAAAAACCCAAGCAAAGCGCCGGTGTCGGCGCCGTCCATCGCCTGTGCGAACCGGCTTTGCACCTGCGCCAGCATCCGATCCGCATCATAGACACGGCCCACCACCCGATCCCAACGGGCCCGCTCGACCGCGCTCAACATTTCGTCGCCCACATCGCCGCCATAGCGCAGCCCTTCGGCCCGCATGATCGCCACGGTTTCTTCAAAGTGTAGCGCGGCCATCAGCCGATCAACCTCGCCCGCACGCAGTGGCAGCGCCGCCAGCATCAGCGCCGCACAGGCAAACAGAACCGCCCGCACCCTCACAGCTCCTGCGCCGGGGTCAGCCCCCGCATCCGCGCCGCCAAAACCTCGAACCGGTTGGCCATGATCTCATATTGCACGGCATTCATAAGCTCATAAACCCGCGCCATGATCGGATGCTCGAGCGCCGCAACATAGGCGCGCAGATCCTCAATAGGCAGGCTCTGATAGGTATAGGCCGCACTGGCCAGCGCCGAGGCGCGCAGGCTCTCGCGCAATTCGTCTTCGTCCTCCGCCAAAAGCGCCCGCAGCATGGTTTCGTCGATCTCGCTTTCCAGCACGCCCGCGTAAGAGGCCGCAAGCAAGAACCGCACCTGAATTTCCTGCACCGCACGCACCCCGGTGCCCGCACTGTCCACCGCCGCATTCATCGCGCGCAGCACCTCGACACGCTCAGGCGGCATCGCGGCCAACAGCGCCTCGCCTTCAGCCCGCTTGACGTCGTCATCCTCATGCAGATGCGCGGCATTCTCGACCAAAACCAGACGCTGCCCCAAATCCGAGGCATAGAATTCGGCCGCATGGCCCAACATCTCGTCATCCATCGCCTCTTCGAGGATGCTCAATCCCATCTCACGCATCCGTGCGGTCTCAAACACCTCATCGGCCAGCGTGCTCCAGCCCTGCCCGAAATCACTGGCCGAAAGCCCCAGCATCGCCGGCGCGCCCGAGGCCGAGAGCGCGATACTGTCCAGCGCCACGCCAAAGCCCGTCACCTCCAGAAACGCCTCCAGCCGCGCCCGATCCGCCGCACGCAGAGGCCCTGCGATCAACGCCATCATCACCACCGCCAGAACCGTCAAAACGACGCCGCGCGCCGGTGACCGCAAGCGAACCTCGCTCATGACACGTCATCCTTTCCAGATCGCTTCGCTCAGACCTTAGCCCAACCTAGGCAAATTATCCCGCGAAACAATGCAAATCCCCCTTGCCCCCCCCGCCAAAGGCAAATAAACGCTTGCTCCACCAGACCCCCGCGGAGAGGTGCCGGAGTGGTCGAACGGGGCGGTCTCGAAAACCGTTGTGGGGGCAACCCCACCCAGGGTTCGAATCCCTGTCTCTCCGCCATACGCCCTTGATTTCATTGAATAAATTATCGAAGTCAAAGACGTATCCCACATAAAGCCCCACATTAAAAAAACGCTTAGCGCGCTGATTCTGTTTCGACCATGTGGCGCGTTTGATCCGTGTTTCCTGTAACAGATCAGGAAATCAGCCGCTCTATCTCTCGAGCCTCTCGCACCAGATCGTTAATCTCGCGCCGCGCCTCGATCCATTCCCGCGCCCGCATGCCGTGGCGATAGGATGGGTGATCAGCGCCCGCGCGATGCCCGCCGCCTGCACCATGAAAGCGACAGACGCGCCATCCCTTCACGGCTGGACCCTTGCAGGGTTGCCCGGTGCGCTTGGACGTGGCGGCGCATCGCGGGGCCGCATGCGCCCTGCACATGGGGTTGTCGCCATCATTCATCGCTGGCCCTCCCCCCGTGCTGCACGTTGCCCACGATAGCCTGTCCACCGTCCGACACGTTCATGTGTTGCACCACCACCGTTTGTTTGCCGCCGGTGCGATGTTTGCGCAGCGCCTCGACCTGCGCCGCAAATGTGCGGGCCAGCTTGTTAAAGCCGGTATAGTGCGCCTGCACTTGCGGGATTTTCTCGGTATGGGCCAGCCATCGCGCGGAACGGATCGTGGCAACATGGGTTGCGGCCATCTGCACGGCCAGCATGCGCTCGACCGCATCACGCGGGGCAAGGTCGCGGATGATGGATAGCATGAATATCCGTTCATCATGGCCGGGGTGATCGTCGCTGGCCTCATCCGCTTTCAATGCCTTGAGACATTGGCCCAAGAGCGCCTCGGCCTGTTTCGGGTCAGGGGTTCCGAAAATCCGGCAAAAGGCGTTCTCCAGCGTTACCTCGACCTTGTGCCCCGTGCTGGCCGATCCGCTTAGCTTCACGCCCAGATCATTGGCCTCGGCCTGCGCAATCTCTGCCATGCTGTTCGCCTCTCTCAAACCCCGCGCCTGCGCCATGTGCTAAGCTGCAAACCCTCGTTTGCAAATATAGCATGGGCAAGCCGCGTTGTCAGGTTTGATCAAGTGGCATACCCAAACGCTCCTTTATCAAATCCCAATTGCCTTCAAAGTTGGCAAGCTGGTCTATGCTAATTGACGCATGTTTGGATTCTTTGTTCCTCGGGCGCTCGCCATCATTTTTATCAAGATAATTCTTGTAACCGTCGAAAATGATTTCCTGCAATTGCAGTTGGGTCAGAATGTAAAACTTTACGCCTGCCAGATTATCGCCAAGTTGCACATAGACAAAAATCAAATCGGGATTACCAAGCGCAGGCTTGGGCGTCACAGTCTGTTTCGGAAAATCTAATTCAATATCGAGTAGGTCTTCCGCTTTGACATGCGTTGAAGTCCCAGACATTGTCTTAACCTGCAACAAAAGAGTTTTGCCATCACAGGTCGCTACTATATCCGCCTCAGGCAAATTTCCCGAAAATGACGTTGCGACAATGCCGTTTCGGCCAAGTTCCGCAACGACCAGACTTTCACCCATCTGCGCCACTCGATAACGCTTGTAGTCTTTTACCATGATTGCCTCTCGCAAATTAAAGTTGTTTTAGATCGTTAGTTTAGCTCACATCGCAAACCGCCCGCCTTCGGTCAGGCGCGCTTGGCCCAAGGCGGTCAGGCTTTCCAAGAGCGGTTGCACTGTGCCTGCGCGGCCCCGTTTGAATTGGCGGGCCACCTGTTCGGGGGTTGCCTCGCCCAGATCGGACAGGACGGCGCGCACCGCCGCGATTTGTTCGGGCAGGGATTTGGGCCATGGGTCTTTGGCGTCGGTATCCTTGGGGCCAAGGTCCATGGCCCCCTGTTCGCCCTTGGCCTGCGCCACGGTGCCTTGGGGGTTCTGATACTCGGGCCGCAAATAGCGGATATGCCCGCGCGCTTCCTCGGCTGCGCGCTCGCGGTTCAAATCCACCAGCCGGTGCAGAATGTCATCCTCGGACAGGTCAGCGGGCCAGCCATAGGCCTCGACCACCGCCGCATCTATCTGATCATGCAGGTCGCGCAGAATGCCGATCAGCCCTTGGTCGTAGATTTCGCGGTCCTTGCCCTCGATCCGTTCCCCGGCGCGCAGCTTTTCCAGCACGTTATACATGCCCGTGAGGGTCAGCTTGGGATGGGCCTTTTGTTGCGCCTTGCGGTGCGCGTCGAGCTGTTCGCCAAGGCTGCGCAGACGGGCTTTCTGGGCCTCAGTCGGGTCAGGGAAAGGGAAGGGATCAAAGCACAACGATTTATTATAGCGCGGTCGATCTTCCAGTGTCCCGCCCGCCTTGAGTGCCCATGTCACATGCAACCGCGACGACAGAACCGCAAGCGCGGCGGCGTCATCAAGACCAATCGCGATCAGCATATTGTCGGGCAGGGTCGCTCCATTTAGAAACTGGCAGAGCCGGTGTTTTGTGGTTTCAACCGTAGCAATGAAGCGCGGTAAGTTCGCCAACGCTGGCCGCAAATCCTTGCGCGGTTCGCCGTGAATCCACCAGTTCCGCTTGTATCCCTCGCGATTGTTCTGGTCGCGTTCGGGTTTCACCTTGTCCAGAACGTGCTGATACACCGCCGGGAAACGGCTTCGCACTTCGGCCTCAGACAGTCCGAACAGATCAATCACCATAACGCCGCGCGGCGTCGCGGTCAGGTCGCGCCCATTTCGATACTCGCGAATATGGTTTTCCAGCCCCGGCACGGTGCCCAAGCCCAAGGCGCGCGCCTCTGCCGGGGTCACGATAAAGCCTGCACCGTGTAGCTTCACGCCGGGGGATGAAATGCCATCATTCGCCTTCAACGGCACAGCCCCCGCAACATCGGCCCCGATCCGCAGATTGGCGAAAATCTTGCCTTTCTGAATATCAAAACGCACGGGCCGCCCCTCGGCCTCGGATGCCCCCTTGCGTTCCTCGATCACGGTCAAAAGCCGCCCCGTGGCGCGGCCCCGTTCCGCCACCGTCATGGCAATGCGCACCGCCGCCCCGTCGCCCGCATCCACCCAAGGGTGATCGGGAATGGCAAAGGTCAGCGACAGCGGGGTTTTCGGGTCTGCCAAATGCGGTTCCAGCACCTTGCGGTTAAAGGTCTGGCGCAGCGAATTGGTGGTGATCAGGCCAAAACGCCGGGTGCCTTTCGCACGCGCCTTATCCGTGCCGGGTTTCCATCCGCGCGCCGCCAAGGCCGCCTTTTCCCACCAGAACATGACGAAATCCGCACTTTGCGGCATTTTGGGATAGGCCTTCCACAGCGCCTCGGCATAGCCATCGCCCAGCGCATCCCGCATCCGGCTGGCCCCGATAAATGGCGGGTTACCCACGATGAAATCCGCCTCGGGCCATTTGGCAGGCTGGGGTTTGAGATAATCCAGCACCGCCACCCGCGCGCCCGCCTCGGGCACCTGTTCGCCAGTCACGGGATGGGTGGTAAAGGTCTGCCCATCCCACCGCGTCACAGGTGCGCCTGCATCATCCAGCCGCGCCTTGGTGCCCTGATAAGTCAGCACCGCGTCGCGGTTCTCGATATTGCGGAAATCGCGCAAGACAGGCTCCGATGGGCTGGCCCTGCCGTGGGTGCGGAAATGCCATTGCAGATAGCCGATCCACAGCACCAATTCGGCCACCGCCGCCGCCCAAGGGTTTAGCTCGATGCCTAGAAACTGGTGCGGGTCTACTGTGTGCCCCTCCAGCGACAGCGCCGCCTGCTCCTCGCCCAATTCTGCCAAGAGGGCCGTCACCTCGCCCTCCAGTCGTTTCATCAACTCCAACGCGACATAAAGGAAATTGCCCGATCCGCAGGCCGGGTCCAAAACCCGGATTTCACAGAGTTGCGCATGGAAGGCGCGCACCGCGTCGCGGGCCTCATCCTCGCGCCCCTGCGCGGCAAGGGTCAGGGCTGCGGCCTGCACATTGCGCCAATCGGCGCGCAACGGGTCTATGATTGTGGGCACCACCAGCCGCTCCACATAGGCACGCGGGGTGTAATGCGCGCCTAGCTTGTGCCGTTGCCGTTTGTCCAAAGCGCGCTCTAGCAGGGTGCCGAAAATGGCGGGTTCCACCTCTCGCCAATCCTTTTGCGCGGCGTCGATCAAGAGCGACAGTTGCACCTCTGACAAGGGCAGAGCCTCGGCATTCTTGAACAGGCCGCCGTTGAATTTCTTGAGGTCTGTCATCAAGGCTTGGGAAAAGCCGCCTGTGTTCATGGTTTCCCATAGTGCCTTGAGGGCCGGGGCCGCATGTTCCGGGTGCCCGCGCAGGCGCTTTAACAGGTCCGAAAAACTGTCATGCGGGATCAGGTCCACATCCTCGGCAAACATGGTGAACAGGCACCGCATGAGAAACCGGGCCACCGCCTCGGGTTCATGTCCTTGCCCTTCAAAGGATCGGCCCAAAGCCGCCAGACGATCCGCAACCTCTCGGGTGACTTGGGCCGCGATTTTAGAGGGGTCCAGGGTATGCGGGTCTGTCCAGATCAGGCGCAAGCGTTCCCGCGTTTTCGGGTCGCGCAGATCATCCATGGTTATGCGGTAACGGTTGCCATCAGGGTATTGCGTATACCCCTGCCCCTGCCCTGAGAAATCCGCATAGATTTCGATCACGTGCCCAACGTCCACCACCATCAGAAATGGCGGCCATCCGTCATGGCGTGACACCGCGCGCGCGTATCCATCGGCCTGATTACGCGCCCGCAACATTGTGTCATCCCAGCGCCGCGTGCCGCGCGTGCCATGGCCCTTGCGGGTTGCGCTGGGCTGGTCAGGCAAGAGCGTAAGTTGGGTGTCATCTTCTGGCGTCGTGACCCCTACCCCTTGCTTGGCTTCCATGACGAAATGCCCCGCGCGGTATAGGTCGATAAAGCCCCGCGTTTGGCTGCCCGTGTGAATAAAAGTTACGGGCCGCTCAAATCGGTATCCATCGGTTGCCGGGTCATCCGTTGCCGGGGCAGGCTTGGGAAGGTCCAGCACATCGCAAAGCTCATTCGCAAATGTCTGGAAATTCGCCCGCTCGCTTCCCCCTGAGCCTTTCCAGCGCTTAATGAAATCCTCGATATTCAAACTGTTCGCCCCGCAGAAAACACCTGCACCATAGAACAGGCTCCCCGGCACAATCGCAAGACGTATCGCGCCGGGAATTGTTGAACGGAAATCCGTCGCCATAAGTAAGTTAAGCCCCTCTCCCCCCTTTCCCCGCCCTGTCTATTTCTCGGATCGTGCGATTTTTCCGATTTCGGGCAGATCGACCAATGGCATAGCAAGCGCGAAAGTCTGCAATTTCGCCCCCGCCCTGTGCTTGCTCATCAACTGCAATAGGCCAAGACGTTGCAGCAACCGCCGCGCGGTCATAAACCTTTCACGTGACAGCGACGTGTGCCCCGCCTCTTTCATGGCTCTATGGCTCAGGGGAAAGGCTTTGCCGGGGGTGTGCCCGTGCAGATCGACAAGGCGAGTGTAGAGGGCCAACGCATCCTCTTGGCCGGTGATGCCCCGCAATAGGTCGAGCGCTTGCCTGTGAACGCGAAACTCACTCATCCGGCAATGGAAAATCCGGTTCTCAAGCCTGCGCCTCCATGCCCAACTCGCAATCTCCGAAAGCTCACTATCAGGCATGCTCTCGGGATTTTCGCACAAGCCATCGCGCAACCGGCGCAGGTCGGTCTTGAGTTCCTCGACACTGGCGACATGAGCAACCATTTTCAAAGCAAATTTCACCAGTTCCTCATGCCGCACGCCTTTAAGTATGGGCGCAGAGGGCGACACAGGGGCCACAAGCGCGCCTGTCTGGGTTTTGAGCGCTGGCAGAGCATCAATCCCCAAAACCCCCTTCAAAGGCCAGTATAGGCCGCCATCCGGGCGCACGGAATGTGGGCCAGCCACGTAAGCATTAGGTCCAGTTTTCAGATCGACCGGGAAACCCTCTGCCCTTAGATTTGGTGGCTTGCCTTGCAGCCTATAATAGAGATGCACCCCGCGCGGGCTTTTGACGTGAACAGGCGACGATCCAAAGCGCGCTTCCATTTTCGCCACTAGCGCAGGATCGTCGATATCACAATCAACCACCACCAAATCCGCAAGGCGAATGCCATACATCGCAATGCCCCGGCGGTGCATTGGACCAAGTATGCGCTTAAAGGTCAGGTTTTCTTGCGCCCATTTTGCAATCAAGGGTGATTTGCCATCTGTTCCGCCGCCCAAAGGCAAAAGCTTGAACCCACATCTTATCAAGCGGGCCATTTCTGCGCGGAATGTCTCGGGCAAATTGGATTTCGGATTTGTATTCATTGCGCGCCCCCCTGCGATTGAGCGTGCCGTGTCACCACAGATTGCAGCACATAACGGCCATGTGTGCCCTTGAATGGCCCATCATGGCTTTCGTGTAGTGTCTCGATCTGCAAGCCCAATTGGCGCAAGGTAAAGACATAATGCGACCAGCGCGGGCCGGGGGTGTCTATGGACGTGCAGCCGCGCGCCCCCGCAGCCATGAGGCATTCAAGCGCCCATCGTTTGCGCCCCCGCAGTTCCACGGGGAAGCTATTTCCCTCGGTCGCTTGGACATGGAAAGTCATTCGGCCAAAAGCCGTTTTGTTAGGTTTGGTCATCTGTTGATGCCCCTATGTGTTAAGATACCAGTAAATAGGAATGCGCTGCCCGCAGATCACTCACCGCAGGCTTTGCGCAGCCCCAATTCAAGCGTGATGGATTGTCAGGCTGCGTTGAATTTGGACGCTTCCCAAGCCTCTATCTCCGACCGTTTCCACCTCACGCAACCGGGTGATAGCTTTACTGGCTTTGGAAAGCTCGGATCGGTGCGCAACCACCTTCTAGGCGTAAGATGATGAACGCCATATCGCGCGGCAATTTGCCGATCTGATAAATATGTTTCCGTCATTAAAGGCCCCTTCTAGCCTTGCGGGTGCAACAACGGTGTTGCGTTTTCCGCGATTCTCATGCTCAAAAGGGGTGTCTGAGTAGGACAACCCCGCCCTGTGTTGGCTGTGACAAGCCACGCAGGGCATCGCATACCTGAGCGGTCAATAGCGTGCGATAGAATCATATTGCTAAGGGGTGGACCGCATTGAAAGGTTAAAAACACCCAAATATCGACAAAATAGCAATATCTTGTGGATGGTTCGTAAACGGTAACCCATCTTTGCGCTGCTCAAGCGCTTAAATGGCACCAAATTGAGCCCTCATTGGGAAGCGTAACAATTAGCGATCACCCAAAACGACTACAGTTCCAAACGAATTAACGCCAAATAGAAACTTGGCCCAATCCCCCATCATGCGCCGCCGCTTGTCGATCATATCGCCGCGCCGATAGCTGGCCTCGACCGCGTTGCTGATTTTATGGGCCAAGGCAACCTCGGCCATATCGCCGGGAAAGGCGGTCTTTTCCCCCACCCAATCCCGAAAGGTCGAGCGCAGGCCATGCGGCACGGCTGGACGGTTGGACGTGCGATCAAGAAAACCCGTGCCACCTTGGGCAACCTCTGCGTCGTGCATTCGCTTCATCGTGGCCGATAGCGTCATATCGGACAGTTTCCCGCCGCGCGCCGCCGGAAATACCAGCGGATTGCCCTCAAGCCTAGGAAGCGCCTCCAGCATCTTAACGGCGCGGTCGGAAAGGGGAACGCGGTGTTCCTTGCCCATTTTCATGCGCGCGCCGGGGATGATCCAGAGCGCCGCTTTCAAGTCGATTTCATCCCAAAGCGCGCCCCGCACCTCTTGCGACCGGGTTGCGGTCAGTGCGGCAAATTCAAGCGCGCGCGCCCCAAAGCCATCACGCGCCTGCAATGCCGCAAACCAACGCGGCGCATCCTCTAGCGCCAATGCGGGGTGATTACTTTCATTCGCGACCTTGGACGGGGGCGGCAAAAGCTCTTTCAAGTTGCCAGCCCAACGCGCCGGGTTGTCACCTGTCCTATGCCCTGCAACCGTCGCCCAACTCAAAACGGTTTCGATCCGCCCGCGCAGGCGTGACGCGGTTTCGGTCTTCTTCATCCAAAGCGGCTTGAGAACGCGCAAAATGTCTTGGGTCGTTATATCCTGCACCAGCATCTTACCCAACTCAGGCGTCGCATAGGCGGCCAGCGTGTTTTCCCATTGCTGGCGATGCTTGGCATTCTTGAAGGCGTCGAGTTTAGCGGCAAGCGCCTTGTCCACCGCATCAGCAAAGGTCAGACCACGGCGCTGTGCGGCCACCAGCGCAGCCTTAGCGGCTTTGCGTTCCTCTACAGGGTCAAGACCGCGTTCGATCTTGTCGCGCGCTTCACGCGCCTTGTCGCGGGCCTGCGATAGCGTAACGCCGGGAAAACCGCCCAATCCAATATCGCGGCGCTTTGTTCCGACCATGACGCGCAGAACCCAAGAGCGGCCTGCATTCGGGGAAACCTGCAAATGCAAACCGGGAACGCCACCAACCGGAAAAAGCACATTACGTTTGCCGCCCGGATGGGTCAGACGCTTCACGTCCAACGCGGTCAACTCCCTTGCAATCTTAGGCACTTTCTCAATCCCTCATAAAACCCCACAAAAAAAGTGTAATTGAAGGCATGGGATTGCACAAGATTATATATGGCGGAGCTTTTATTCCTGTTATTACTGTTTATTTACAGTCACTTATTGCTCAACCTTGCATGGGCCTGCCTACTCTTCACGGCGGGCTGTCTCTCCGCCACAATCCCCTTAAGTCATTTACCTACTTAAAATCTTTTGGGCGGGCTGTGTGTTTTCTGGCATCGCTCTTCATTGTGATGTCGCCTAAAATCCGCGAGACTGCTGCGCCAAGAGGTTATGCAGTTGCAACGATCAGTGCCGCCGAGGTGAGGCCTGAGAAGGCCAAGCACAGAGACAAAACGCCATGCCAGTCGTTACGGATTTCGAGACTATCCTGCCGAAGAACCGCCTGTCCTTCACGGCGGCTGGGCCCGTGCTGGTTGTGTCCTTTGACAATGCCGTCGCGGCGCAGCGCAGGGCACCGAACAGGCGGGCTTGGGGGCATGGGTTCTTTTTGCAAGAGGGGCATTCCGTTCTGGGTGTCATGGCGGATGACACCGATTGGTTCAGATGCCCTGCCCTGCACGCCAGCCTGCTGGCGCTGCGCGACCGGGGTTTTTTCCAAAACTTCGCGCAGGTCATCATGACCGGCACCTCTATGGGCGGCTTTGGTGCGGCGGCCTTTTCGTCATTGGCCCCCGGCTGCCGCGTGATCAGCTATACCCCACAAAGCACCCTGAATACCGATCTGGTGCCTTGGGAAACCAACCACGGCAAAGGACGTCGGCAACGCTGGGATGGTCTCTTCAACGATGCCGCCGTCGAATCGCGTCAGGCCGCCGAGGTCTATCTGTTCTATGATCCGTTCCACAGCGAAGATCGCCGTCATGCCGCGCGCTTTACCGGGGAAAATGTCCGGCACCTGCGCAGCCCTTTGCTTGGGCACGGCCTGCCCGAAGCCTTTGACGCCATGGGTCTTTTGAAGGAGGTGTTCCGCAAGGCCAGCACCGGCACGCTGGACAACGCCTGGTTTTATTCCGAGATGCGCGCCCGCAAGACGCTGCCCAAATATCACAAGGAAATGCTGCAGGCCCTCGCACGGCATCGCCACCTCAAAACCGGTGCCGCCGTCGCGCGCCGCGCCTTTGAGACATTCGCCGACCCCTTCTTTGCAGAGCGCGAAGCGCTGTTCACAGCCGCCACGGGAAACATCCTGCAAGCGATGAACCAAGTGGACAGGCTCGCTCGGGCGCAGCGCCTGCGCAGTCGCGCGCGCGCAGAGACACCAGAACGCGACTAAGCGCAAACCACGCGCCACATCTGTCAGACGGACCACCGCGCACCCCGCCCCGCGAACCCGCGCCGTTTACGCAGACGTTACAAATCTCTCAAACCCACGTCACAAACCGCCTCTATCGGTCCCCGGTATCATGTCTCAATCTGGGTGGACCCTCCTATGGCCTATACGCTCCAACTTCTGCATGCCAACGATCTTGAGGGTGGCGTTGCCGCTCTGGACAACGCGCCGAATTTTGCCGCGATCGTCGACACGCTCGAAGATACATTCGAGAACACGATCCTGCTCTCTGCCGGAGACAATTACATTCCCGGCCCATTCTTTTCGACCGCAGCGGATTTCTCGATGGGGGCCACCCTGACCGCCGCTTATGAACGCTTTTACACAGAGGTTCTGGGCCTTGATCTGACCGGCGTGACGCTCGACATCGACGAAGGTCCGGGCCGCGTCGACATCACCATCATGAATGTGCTCGGCTTTGACGCCTCGGCAGTCGGCAATCACGAATTCGACCCCGGCACCAATGCCTTTGCCGGCATCATCAATGCCTCTGGCGGCAATGGCGAGATCAACTGGGTGGGTGCCCTCTTCCCCTATCTTTCCGCAAACATCGACTTTTCGGGTGACAACAGCCTTGGCCGCCTCTTTACCGACGAGATCCTGACCTCGGATATCTTCGCGGAATCGTTGGCCGATCTGGCGGCGCGCAATATCGGCCCGGCCATCGCCCCCGCCACTCTGATCGAAGAAGGCGGCGAGTTGATCGGCGTGGTCGGGGCCACCACCCAGATCATCGAGACGATTTCCTCGACCGGCGGTACCAATGAGATCACCGGCGGGGCCAACAATATGGCCGCCCTCGCCGCCGTCATTCAGCCGCAGATCGACGCGTTGATCGCGGCGGGGGCCAACAAGATCATCCTCACCTCGCATCTTCAGCAGATTTCGCTGGAAAAGGAACTGGCAGGGCTGCTTGACGGGGTGGATATCATCATCGCGGGCGGCTCCAACACGCTTCAGGCCGATGCCAATGACCGGCTGCGCGATGGCGATGCAGCGGCCGAAGCCTATCCTTTCCTGACCGTGGATACGAATGGCAATCCCGTGGCGATCGTCTCGACTGATGGCGAATACAGCTACCTTGGCCGCCTCGTGGTCGAATTCGACGACAACGGCGTTCTTGTGGCCGATTCCATCAACACCGCCGTCTCGGGCACTTTCGCAACCGATGCTCAGGGCGTTCTCGACGTGACCGGTGCCGCCACTTTGACAGAAGCGCTCGACGCCTCCGCCAAGGCCAGCATCGTGCAGGACTTGACCGATGCGGTGCAGGTCATTGTAGACGAGGCCGACGCCATCGCCTTTGGCAACCATGACGTGTTCCTTGACGGACGCCGCGAAACCGTGCGCACCGAGGAAAGCAACCTTGGCAACCTGACTGCCGATGCCAATCTCTCGGCGGCACGGGGTGCCGATACCACCGTCAACGTCTCTTTCAAGAACGGTGGCGGCATCCGCGCCGAAATCGGCTCGGCCACCAATACCGGCACTGATGCAGGCGACGGCGTGCTGTCGCAGCTCGACCTGCAAAACTCGCTGCGGTTCAACAACGGTCTGGCCGTCGCCACCGTGACCAAAGAAGGCTTTCTCATGCTGCTCGAGCATGGCGTGGCCGACACCGATACCGACGCGGGCAACACCCCCGGTCGTTTCTTTCAGATCGGCGGTTTCCGCGTCAGCTTTGATGAGGCAGGCACCGCCCAGCAACTCGTGACCGATGCGAATGGCGATTACGTGGTCGATCCGGCCACCGACCGCCCGCAAGTGGCTGTGGCAGGCGACCGGATCAAGACGGTGGCCTTGATTGATCCCGAAACCGGCGATGACATCGTGATCTTTCGCGATGGCGCCTTTACGGCTGAGGCCCCCGAGACGATCCGCATGGTCACGCTCGATTTCCTCATGCAGAGCAATGGCGACGGCTATCCGTTTCAGGAACTGATCTCGGATGTGCAATTCCTGACGCCTGAAGGCGGCATCACATCCGACACAGAGGCGGATCGCCTTGGCGAACAGCAGGCCTTGGGCGATTTCATGTCCGAGAATTTCCCCGACGAAGACACCGCCTTTGCCAATGCCGAAACCGATGTGGCCAACGACCTGCGCATTGTTCAATTGGCGCGCAATGGCGGGATTGACCGCATTCTGCTGGACGAAAACACCCCAACGCTTGAGGTGTCCATCGCTGCCAACCTGCTCAGCGGCGAGACCGAGCTTTTCACCGGCGGCTCCGAAGTGGTCTCGGTGGACGCAGGCCGCGCCTATGTCACCAACGGCGCACAAAACCGGGTTGACGTGTTCGATGCGGCCACCGGCGAGAAGCTCTTTGAATTCGATCTAGGTCAGGTTCAGGGTTTTGACGGCGTGCAATCGGTTGCTGCCAAAAACGGCCTTGTCGCCGCGGCCATTTCGGTCACACCGGCCGAGGCCAATGGCGTGGTTGCGATCTTTGATCTCGAAGGCACCCTGCTCAACACCATTGAGGTCGGCAATCTGCCCGACATGCTGACCTTCAGCCCCGATGGCACGCGCATCCTTGTGGCCAATGAGGGCGAACCGCTCGACGGCACCGATCCGCTCGGGTCTGTGTCCATCATCGACCTCAGCGGCGGCGCGGCCAATGCCACCGCCGTCACGCTCGATTTCTCGGCCTTCGACGGCCAAGAGGACGCGCTGCGCGAGGCCGGCGTTCTGATCCAACCGGGCAACTCCGCCTCGCAGGATCTGGAGCCGGAATATATCACCGTGCTGCCCGATGGCGTCACCGCATGGGTCAGCCTGCAAGAGGCCAATGCCTACGCGGTCATCGACCTCACGACCAACACCGTGACCGACATCCGCAGCTTCGGCCTCGTGGATCGTTCGCTTCCGGGCAACGAGATTGACGCCTCCAACCGCGACAACGCGATCAACCTGCAAACCTATGACAACCTCTTCGGCATGCGCCAGCCCGACGCGATCACCTCGATCGAAATCGGCGGCGAAACCTATATCTTCACCGCCAACGAAGGCGACGCCCGCGATGCGACCGAGGCCCGCATAGGCAGCCTTGATCTTGACCCAACGGCCTTTCCAAATGCCGATATCCTGCAACTGAACGAAAACCTTGGCCGCCTCAACGTGCGAACCGATCTGGGCGACACCGACGGCGATGGCGATTACGATCAGCTGTTCCACTACGGCGCGCGCTCCTTCACCATCTACAACGCCGCGGGCGAGATCGTGTTTGACAGCGGGTCGCAGTTCTCGCAGCTTATCGCCGAAATCCGGCCCGAGCTTTTCAATCAGGACGAAGGCGAGTTCGACAACCGTTCAGACGACAAAGGGGTTGAGCCCGAGGCCATCGCCGTAGGTGTTGTCGAAGGCAAACCCTATGTCTTCATCGGGCTCGAGCGCGACAGCGGTATCATGGTGTTCGACATCTCGGACCCCGCAAACCCGGTGTTTGACAGCTATATCGACAGCGAGGCCAACGGCAACATCAGCCCCGAAACCATCGCCTTTATCCCGGCAGAGCAGAGCGCGACAGGATTTGCCCAGATCGCCATCGCCTATGAGGGCGACGGCAACACCGCAATCTACAACCTCGACAACCTCGGCGTGGACAGCTCCCCGACCGGGCGCAGTGATGGCGACGACACGCTGGTGGGCACGGACGGTGACGATGGTTTTGGCGCAGGCGCGGGCGACGACCTCGTGAACGGCGGCGCAGGCAATGACAACCTCGGCGGTGGCTTTGGCAATGATACGGTGAACGGCGGAGCTGGCAACGACACTATCGGGGCTGGCTTGGGTGACGACATCGTCAACGGCGGTGCTGGCAACGATGTGGCCAATGGCGGCGCAGGCAACGATCTGGTGCGGGGCGAGGACGGCAATGACCGCCTCGGTGGCGGTCAGGGCGCTGACACGGTCGAGGGTGGCACCGGCGATGACTTCATCGGCGGCGGCGCGGGCACTGACCTGCTTGATGGGGGCGAAGGCAACGACAGCCTCGGCGGCGGCTTGGGTGACGATACCGTTCTGGGTGGCGCAGGTGATGACTTTGTCGCAGGCGGCGGGCGCGATGACGTGCTGGATGGCGGCGCAGGCAATGACACGCTCAACGGCGGTTCGGGCAATGACCTGATGACTGGCGGCGAGGGTGTGGATACCTTCGTCTTCAACACGCTGACCAGCGGCGAGGCCGACATCATCACCGATTTCGATGCAAGCACCGAAACCGTGATCCTGCGCAGCGTGGCCAGTTTCGACACGCTCGACATCACCGATACGGTCGCCGGTGCGGTTGTAGCGGTCGACGGCCAGACCATCACCTTCGAAGCGGTTCTCGCGGCGGACCTCACCGCAGATAATTTCCTCTTCGGATAAATACTGGTCCAGGCAAAAATTTCACCGGCCCCGTTCAACAGCGGGGCCGGTTTCATTTTGGGACATATACCAAATGGAAAACGCCCCAAGCGATGAGCTAGGGGCGTTTTGTCATGTCAGATCGGAAAGGGCCTGCGCAGCTTAGTGCGCCACGGCCCCCCGGCCCTCTTCGCCGGATTTCAGCGCGGCCTCTGCGGCGGCGGCCTCTTCGGCCTCTTCGTCCCATTCCACAGGCTCTGGTGCCCGCACCAGCGCCAGTTTCAGCACGTCGCGCACGTGATCGACGGGGATAATGTCCAGCCCCTCTTTCACATTGTCCGGGATCTCGGCCAGATCCTTTTCATTTTCACGCGGAATGAGAACGGTCTTGATCCCGCCCCGCAACGCCGCCAGCAGCTTTTCCTTAAGGCCACCAATAGGCAGCGCATTCCCGCGCAGCGTCACCTCGCCGGTCATGGCGATATCCTTGCGAATGGGGATGCCTGTCAGCACCGATACGATGGAGGTCACCATCGCAAGGCCAGCCGACGGGCCATCCTTGGGCGTCGCGCCTTCGGGAACATGGACGTGAATATCCCATTTCTCGAACTTGGGCGGCTTGATCCCCAAATCAGGTGCCACAGAGCGGACATAGCTTGAGGCAGCGTCAATCGACTCTTTCATGACATCGCCCAGCTTGCCGGTGGTCTTCATCCGGCCCTTGCCCGGCAGGCGCAGCGCTTCGATATTCAGCAACTCACCGCCCACAGAAGTATAGGCCAGCCCGGTGACAACACCCACCTGATCGCTCTCTTCGGCCAGACCGAACTTGTATTTGCGCACCCCAAGGAAATCATCAAGATTTTCAGGTGTGATCGTGATCGCCTTGTCCGTCCCCTTGATGATCCGCGTCACCGCCTTGCGCGCCAGCTTGGCGATCTCACGCTCAAGGTTCCGAACCCCGGCCTCGCGGGTGTAATAGCGGATCACGTCGGTCAGTGCCGCATCGGTCAGCGCAAATTCACCCTTCTTCAGGCCGTTGTTCTTGACCTGCTTGTCGACCAGATGTTGCTTGGCAATCTCGCGTTTTTCATCCTCGGTATAGCCCGCTAGCGGAATGATCTCCATCCGGTCGAGCAGAGGCCCCGGCATGTTATAGCTATTGGCCGTGGTCAGGAACATCACGTTCGAAAGGTCGTATTCCACCTCAAGATAGTGATCGACAAAGGTCGAGTTCTGCTCGGGATCAAGCACCTCGAGCATCGCCGACGCCGGATCACCCCGGAAATCCTGCCCCATCTTGTCGATCTCATCGAGCAGGATCAGCGGATTGGTGGTCTTGGCCTTTTTCAACGCCTGAATGATCTTGCCGGGCATCGACCCGATATAGGTCCGCCGGTGGCCACGGATCTCAGACTCGTCGCGCACCCCACCCAGAGAAATCCGGATGAACTCGCGCCCCGTCGCCCGCGCCACGGATTTACCAAGGCTGGTCTTACCCACACCCGGCGGGCCGACAAGGCACATGATCGGGCCCTTCAGCTTTTGGCTGCGTTGCTGCACCGCCAGATATTCGACGATCCGCTCTTTGACCTTGTCCAGACCATAGTGATCGGCATCAAGGATATCCTGCGCCTTGTGCAGGTCCTTTTTGGTGCGGCTTTTGACACCCCATGGAATGCTCAGCATCCAGTCGAGATAGTTGCGCACCACAGTCGCCTCAGCGCTCATCGGGCTCATGCTTTTGAGCTTTTTCAGCTCGGCTTCGGCCTTTTCAGCGGCTTCCTTGCTCAGCTTGGTCTTGGCGATGCGCTCTTCCAGCTCGGCAATCTCGCCCGCGCCATCCTCGCCATCGCCCAATTCCTTCTGAATGGCCTTCATTTGCTCATTCAGATAATACTCGCGCTGCGTGCGCTCCATCTGGGATTTGACGCGCGTTTTGATCTTCTTCTCAACCTGAAGAACGCTCATTTCGCCCTGCATGAGGCCGTAAACCTTCTCCAGACGCTCGCTCACGCTCAACGTCTCAAGCAGTTCCTGCTTGCGGCCCACATCCAGCCCCAAATGACCCGCCACCAGATCCGCCAACTTGGCCGGCTCTTCGGACTCGGTGACAGCGGCCATCGCCTCGTCGGGGATGTTCTTTTTCACTTTGGCATAACGCGCGAATTCATCCCCGACCGTGCGCAACAGCGCCGCGATCGTGGTCGCATCGCCGGGAATTTCGCTCAGATACTCGGCCTTGGCCTCGAAGAATTCGGAATTGGCCAGATACTCGGTGATCCGCACCCGCGCCACGCCCTCGACCAGCACCTTGACGGTGCCATCGGGCAGCTTGAGCAGTTGCAGCACATTGGCCAGCACGCCCACGCGGTAAATGCCGGACTCGGCGGGATCGTCATCGGCGGGATCAATCTGGCTCGACAGCAGGATCTGCTTGTCATCGGCCATGACCTCTTCCAGGGCGCGCACAGATTTCTCGCGCCCCACAAAGAGCGGCACGATCATATGCGGGAACACCACGATATCCCGCAGCGGCAGGACCGGATAAGAGGCGTTAAGGGTGTCTTGCATGCTCGTATTCCTGTTTTTAGCAAGAGGGCACCGGCCCCGCGCGGCGGCAACCACGGCCCTCTCCGTTACGTTAGTCCTAACTTGGGGCGCACCCCGTCAGGTTTCAACAGATTCGGCAAACATTGCCCTCAGATCAGAGCGGGCACAAGGGCGCATCATAGCCTAGGCCCCGCTTTGCATGGTGTCTCAGGCCGCCAGACTGCGGTCGCGCATCAGCGACGTCACCGCGTCCTGCACCCGCTCCAGCGCGGCGCTCACCTCGTCATGAAAGCGGTCCAACTGCCCCAAGATGGATTGCAGCCCCGACAAGCGCTCGCGCAGAATACCCGCCTCGACACGCAGAACGACCCGCACCATCGCCAACCCCGTGACCATGCGCCGGATCATCTCGGCATCCGCCGACAACTGCCGGACTGCGCGATAGCCGTCCTGCATGGCGCGATCCGCCTCGATCCGATACCGATCCCGCAGGCCTGCGACCACCTCCATTTCGGCGGTCGCACCCAGATGGTTTTCACGCTCCGCTTCTTGGGTAAAGAACGTGACCATTTCCTCCATAAGATCGGCCACGGCAATCATGAACACCGATTTTGCTTCGTCGGCCACATCCCAAGTCCCCTGATCGTCGCGCAGGGTCTGGATCACGCGCGGATGATTGCGAATATCGCGCATCATCATTTCGTAATTCTTGGCAATCTCGTTGATCGGCCCTCTGTCAGACTTGAGCTTGCAGGCTTGGATCTTCATATTGGTGGTGATCAGCTCAGCCTCTTTCAGATTAACGCAAAGCACCCGCAATTCCTGCTCAATCTCGCGCTTGACGTCAAAAAGATGACCCGACGCAGCCAAGGCAGGCGTCACCGCACGTTTGCGCGCTCCCTCGCGTGACGCATGTTCCCGGCGCAATGCCTCGATCTGAAACACGCCATAATTGGCAAATCCTGCGTCAATCAAATCGGCCTCAATGGCCGCTGCACTTTGCTCAGGCGTCAGACTGCGCTCGCGCTCGCGGCCCAAGGCGCGGGCATATACCTCTTTCACAGTCGTGAAGAGCGCACTCGTCGGCTTCAACCGCACCGACAAATAGCCGCCATCAACCGGCGAAACCACGGCGAACACCCAATAGAACCGCCCATCCTTGGCCCGGTTCTTGACATAGGCCCCAACCGAATGGCCACGTTTCAACCCTTCCCACATCAACCAAAACACACCTTTGGGCATTTCGGGATGCCGCACCAACTTGTGCGGCGCGCCGACCAGTTCCTCGGCACTGTAGCCCCCGACACGGGCAAACACGGGGTTGAACGCCCGGATCACCCCGCGCGTGTCGGTGCGGGAAAAGAACAGCTCATCTGCTCGAAAAGGAACCTCTTGGTCGACAAGTGTTTTGTCGGCCCTTGGGCCAGACCGTGCGGCGTCGGCGTGCATATCCACCTCGTGCAGTATGTTTCATGGTCAGAAGGGTCAGACAACACCGCCTGCATCTTTGGCTAAACGGTCATGCTTTATACAACTTTAGGGTCAGACCGGCACAAATCGTCCTGCGCTGTCCAAGTCCCTTATCCCTCGTCACCTGCTGCGATCCTGCACGTATCGCGCCATCTTTGCGCGCAGCCCAACAGGCCGCGCGCAAAATATCATGTCAGACGATCCTTAAACGGTCTCAAGCGTCGGATAATCGGTATAGCCCTCTGCCCCGCCGCCATAATACGTCGCCTGATCACCCTCATTCAGCGGCGCATTCAGCTCTAGCCGCTCGGCCAGATCGGGATTGGCGATATAGGGCCGCCCAAAGGCCACCAGATCAACCTTGCCCGTCGCCACCCGCGTCAGCGCCAGATCGCGGTCATAGCCATTATTGGCCATGTAAACCCCGGTCCATTTGGCCCGAAGCGCGTCAAACGCGCCGTCACGTGCGCCACCCGTGCTGCCCTCGATCAGGTGCAGATAGGCCAGACCCCGCCGGTTAAGCTGCTCGACCACCCAGCCAAAGCTGGTATCAGGATCGCTGTCCGTCGCGTCATTGAACCCGGACCACGGCGAAAGGCGAATACCGATTTCCCCCGGTGCCCAGACGGTTTCCAGCCCGTCCAATACCTCAAACAGCAACCGCGCCCGGTTGCCCACCGATCCGCCATAGGCATCTTCGCGGGTGTTCGGCCCGTCCTTCAGGAACTGATCCAGCAAATAGCCATTGGCGGCATGCAATTCGATTCCGTCAAATCCGGCCTCCTTGGCGGCCTTGGCGGCATGGACATAATCCGCAACCAGCCGCGGCATTTCATCTGCGCGCAGGGCGCGCGGCGTCGATGTGTCCTCGAACCCGGCCGTCGTGACGGTCTGTGCCTTGGCCGCCACCGCCACCGGCGCAACCGGGGCCTGCGCATCGGGCTGCAACGACGTATGGCTGATCCGCCCCACATGCCAGAGCTGGATGACGATCTTGCCACCCTTGGCATGCACCGCCTCTGTCACCTTTTTCCACGCGGCAACCTGCCCGGGGCTGTAAATGCCCGGCGTGCCAACATAGCCCTTGCCCTCGGGGCTGATCTGCGCGGCCTCGGTGATGATCAACCCGGCCCCGGCGCGCTGCCCATAATAATCCACATGCAGCGCACCAACCTCGCCCGTGTCATTATCGGCGCGGTTGCGTGTCAGCGGGGCCATGACAACCCGGTTGGACAGATCAAGATCACCAGCTTTGGTGCGGGAAAACAGTTTGTGGCTCATGGGGAATGCTCCTTGTGCATGCGATTTACGCTTGCACTCAACCTATGCCCCCGCTGCCGCCACACAAGTCCGCCAGCTGCGCCCTATCCCACAGGCCTTGCCGCACCACCGCACAGAACCCGGCCATTGACAGGCGCGCGCTCAGAGCGGGTCGATATCGCCCTCTGCGCGGCCTGCGTGAAACGCGGCCTCCCACGCTTCAAACTGCCCATCGGCAATCGCTGCGCGCATCTCTGACATGATCTGTTGGAAATAATGCAGGTTGTGCCATGTCAGCAGCATCGAGCTGATGATCTCCTGCGACCGGAACACATGATGCAGATAGGCGCGGGAATAATTCCGACAGGCCGGACAGATGCAGGCCTCATCCAATGGCCTCGGATCATCCTGATGCCGCGCGTTCTTGATATTGACCACACCATGCCGGGTAAACACCTGCCCGGTGCGCCCCGACCGGCTGGGCAGCACACAATCCATCATGTCGATGCCACGCTTCACGGCCCCCACGATGTCATCGGGCTTGCCCACCCCCATGAGGTAGCGCGGGCGATCCTCCGGCAAAAAGCCCGGCGCATAGTCAAGCACGCCAAACATCGCTTCTTGCCCCTCCCCCACAGCCAGACCGCCCACGGCATAGCCGTCAAAACCAATGGCTTTCAGGGCCTCGGCACTCTCTTCGCGCAACTCGGGCGTGACACCCCCCTGCATGATCCCGAAGAGCGCGTGACCGGGCCGGTCGCCAAACGCCTCTTTCGAGCGCGCCGCCCACCGCATGCTCAGCCGCATACTCTCGGCCACCGCCTTATCGGTCGCGGGCAAGGCAGGGCATTCGTCAAAACACATCACGATGTCAGACCCCAGCAACCGCTGGATTTCCATCGACCGCTCGGGCGTCAGCTCATGCTTGGACCCGTCGATATGGCTCTTGAAGGTCACACCCTGCTCGGTCAGCTTGCGCAGCCCTGCAAGGCTCATCACCTGAAATCCGCCCGAATCCGTCAGGATCGGCCGCTCCCAGTTCATGAACCGATGCAACCCGCCCAAGCGATCAATCCGCTCAGCCCCCGGCCGCAGCATCAGGTGATAGGTATTGCCCAAGAGGATATCCGCCCCCGTAGCGCGCACGCTTTCGGGCATCATCGCCTTGACCGTGGCCGCCGTGCCCACCGGCATGAAGGCTGGCGTGCGGATGTCACCGCGCGGCGTGCGGATCACCCCTGCCCGCGCCGCGCCGTCCTGTGCCAGTTTCTCGAACCCGAACCGCATGCCGTCAATTCCTATCGCTTTAGCCCTTTTGCCCCCCTTTAAAGCGGTTTACCCTGCCTTGTAAAATGCCGTCTTGGCCGCCCCAGTGTGAGAGTTCCGATGACCGAAGACATGATCCTGAACCTGATTTCCACAAATGTCGTTTGGCTCCTGATCGCGATTTTGGGGATCATCATAATCTTTCGCGGGGTCAAGATCGTGCCCCAGTCAGAGCAATATGTCGTCGAACGCTTTGGCAAACTGCACAAGGTGCTTGGCCCCGGCATCAATCTGATCGTGCCCTTTCTCGATGTGGTGCGGCACAAGATTTCGATCCTTGAGCGGCAATTGCCCAACGCAAGCCAGGATGCCATCACCCGCGACAACGTGCTTTTGCAGGTCGAAACCTCGGTGTTCTACCGCATCCTCTACCCGGAAAAGACCGTCTACCGCATCCGCGAGGTGGATGGCGCGATTGCCACCACCGTGGCCGGCATCGTGCGCGCCGAAATCGGCAAGATGGACCTCGACGAGGTGCAATCCAACCGCACCCAACTGATCACCACGATCAAATCGCTGGTTGAAAACGCCGTCGATGACTGGGGCATCGAAGTGACCCGCGCCGAAATTCTCGATGTCAATCTTGATCAGGCCACCCGCGCCGCGATGCTGCAACAGCTCAACGCCGAACGCGCCCGCCGCGCGCAGGTGACCGAGGCCGAGGGGCATAAACGTGCCGTCGAACTTCAGGCCGATGCCGAGCTTTACGCCGCCGAACAGGCCGCCAAGGCCCGCCGCATCGAGGCCGACGCCGAGGCCTATGCCACCGGCGTGGTCGCCGCCGCCATCGCCGCCAATGGGCTGGAGGCCGCGCAATATCAAGTGGCGCTGAAACAGGTCGAGGCGCTCAACACCCTTGGCAACAGCCCCTCGTCCAACACCATTCTCGTGCCCGCTCACGCGCTCGAGGCGTTTGGCAATGCCTTCAACATGCTCAAGGGACGCAGCTGATGGAAACGGTCCTGTGGCATCTCTGGTGGGTCTGGCTTGCGGCAGCCCTTGGGCTGGCCATCCTCGAAATCCTCGTGCCCGGTTTCATCTTTCTGGGCTTCGCCATTGGGGCTGCCCTCGTGGCGCTGCTGGTACTCTTGCCGCTTAATCTTGGCCTCACCGCGCTTCTCGCCCTCTTTACGCTCCTCTCCTTGGCCGCCTGGGTGATCCTGCGGCGGCTCTTTCGCGCCCCCGATGACCAAAGCCGCGTGATCCGCGAAGATATCAACAAGTAACCTGCCCCCCCATTCCTTGCATCCTCAGGTCCATCCCAAGTAGAGAGGCGGCACGCGCGCCCCCGCCGCGACTCAACGCAACAGGACACGCCCGATGACCGATACCCCCGACAGCCCCCAGCCTCTCCAGTTCGGCTGGGAGGAATGGGTCAGCCTGCCTGATCTTGGCGTCCCCGCGATCAAGGCCAAGGTCGACACCGGCGCGCGCACCTCGGCGCTGCATGCCTTTGACATCGAAACCTTCGGTCCCGCCTCGCGCCCCAAGGTGCGCTTTACCGTGCATCCGATTCCCGGCCGTGATGATCTGATCATCCCCTGCTCCGCCCCGATCATCGACCGGCGCGATGTGACCTCGTCGAATGGCGAGCGGGAATTGCGCTATGTCATCGCCTCCAAGCTCTCGGTCGGCGGCGATACATGGCCGATTGAGATCACGTTGACCAATCGCTCCAGCATGACAAGCCGCATGCTCTTGGGCCGTCAGGCGCTCAAGGATCATATTTCCATCGTCGCCACAGACCGCTTTCTGCAACCCGAACTCAGCTATGATGTCTATCACACCGCCCGTGTCCGCACGGCACAGCCGAAACGCGCCCTGCGTATCGCCGTGCTCAGCCGCGAGGATAATTACTCCACCCGCCGCATCGTCGAGGAAGGCGAGGCGCGCGGTCACACCGTCGAGGTGATCGACACCACCCGCTGTTACATGGCGATCAACGCGCTCGCCCCCGAAGTGCATTACGATGGCAAACGCCTGCCCCGCTATGACGCGGTGATCCCGCGGATCGGCGCGTCCATCACCGCCTACGGTGCCGCCGTGATCCGCCAGTTTGAAACCATCGGCACCTTTTGCGTCAATCCCTCGGCGGGCATCATTTCCAGCCGCGATAAACTCTACGCCCATCAGCTGATGGCGCGCGCACAGGTGGGCATGCCCAACACCGCCTTCGCCGCCTCGCCCAAGGACACCGGCAACCTCATGGGCCTTGTCGGCACAGCCCCCCTGATCGTCAAACTGCTCGAATCAACCCAAGGCAAAGGCGTGGTTCTGGCCGAGACCAAAAAGGCCGCCGAGTCGGTGATCGACGCCTTTCGCGGGCTCAAGGCCAATTTTCTCGTGCAGGATTTCGTCAAGGAAGCGGCAGGCGAAGACATCCGCTGCCTTGTTGTCGGCGGCAAGGTCGTGGCCTCGATGAAACGCACCGGGGCCGAGGGCGATTTCCGCTCCAACCTGCACCGTGGCGGCACCGCAAAGACCATCCGCATCACCAAGGCCGAGCGCGATACCGCCATCCGCGCCGCCCGTGTGTTTGATCTCAACATGGCGGGCGTAGACCTTTTGCGCTCCGACAGCGGCCCCAAGGTGCTCGAGGTCAACTCCTCCCCCGGCTTTGAGGGGATCGAAGGGGCCAGCGGCAAGAACATCACCGGCGCGCTTTACGAAATGATCGAGACCCGCGTGCGCCCGGTCCCGGTACGTCGGCGCAAATCTGGCACCGACTAAGCTGCGTGGTGCCCGCTGACGTCCCCCTCTGGACGCGGGCCTCGATAAACCCTATATGTTTGCTCAGGATAACCGCAGGATACGATCATGATGAACAGTTCAGAGCCGCTCGAAGGCGCCCCCCTGATCGCGCCCTCCAGCACCGATCACCCGCTCTTCGATCAGGTGGTCGAGGCCTGCCGCACCGTCTATGACCCGGAAATTCCGGTCAACATCTATGATCTCGGCCTGATCTACACTATTGATATCAGCGCCGAAAACGTGGTCTCGATCACCATGACCCTAACCGCCCCCGGCTGTCCCGTGGCAGGCGAAATGCCCGGTTGGGTGGCCGACGCGATCGAACCCTTGGCAGGTATCAAACAGGTGGATGTCAACCTCGTGTGGGAACCGCCCTGGGGCATGGATATGATGAGCGATGAAGCCCGCCTTGAACTCGGGTTCATGTAACGAAATCAATCGACTGGAAGGCTGACCTCATGTTTGGCATACCCGGAAAACCGCCCGTCTCCATAACCCCGGCCGCCGTGACCCAGATCACCCGCCTGATGCAGCGCGACGGTCATCAAGGGCTGCGGATCGGGGTCAAAAAGGGCGGCTGCGCCGGTATGGAATACACCATGGACTATGTGACCGAGATTGATCCCCATGACGAGGTGATCGAACAGGACGGCGCGCGCGTGCTCATTGCCCCTATGGCCCAGATGTTCCTCTTCGGCACCGAGATTGACTACAAGACATCGCTCCTTGAATCCGGCTTTGTCTTCAACAATCCCAACGTTACAGAGGCCTGTGGCTGCGGCGAGTCGATCAAATTCGCCAATATGTGAGCTTCGCCTCACAAGTCTTTGTAATAAATGGACAGTGCACGTATGAGACGCAAGCTTGCCGCCGGCAATTGGAAGATGAACGGCACCAATGCTAGCCTGACGGAATTGCAAGCTCTCATCGCCGCCCATCCCACACCCCAAGTTGACATCCTGATCTGCCCACCCGCCACGCTCATTGTGCAGGCCGCAGGGCTCAGTGCCGACAGCCCCCTGATGATCGGCGCACAAGACTGCCACGCTGCCGCCTCCGGCGCCCATACCGGCGATATTTCCGCACCGATGCTGGCCGATGCCGGTGCCGTGGCGGTCATCTTGGGCCATTCCGAACGCCGTCAGGATCATGCCGAGTCGAGCACCCTTGTCGCCGCCAAGGCCACCGCCGCCCATGCCGCCCATCTCACGGCAATCATCTGCGTCGGCGAATCCTTGGCCGAGCGTGAGGCGGCGCAAACCCTTGATGTCATCGCCGAGCACCTGCGCCACTCCCTGCCAGACAGCGCGACTGCGGCCAATACCGTCATCGCCTATGAACCGATCTGGGCCATCGGCACCGGCCTCACCCCCAGCCCTGCACAAATCTCCGAGGTGCATCGCTTCCTGCGCGCAGAACTTACCGCGCGCTTTGGGGCAGAGCCCGCCCAAGGCATCCGCCTGCTCTATGGCGGCTCCGTCAAACCCGCCAACGCCCCCGAGATTTTCGCACTGGCCGATGTCGATGGCGCGCTTGTGGGCGGCGCAAGCCTGACCACCGCCGAGTTTTCGCCGATCATCACCGCGCTTGAACAGGCCTGATCCCGCTTCTTTTTGGCAAAAATACTCCGGGGGTGGCCGCCGCAGGCGGCCGGGGGCAGCGCCCCCATTCCCCGCTCAAAGCGGCAGCATCGTGGTTGATTTGATCTCTTCCATCGACAAGAGCGCTGTCACATTATGCACCTTCACCTCTGAAATCAGGGCTTGATAAAACACGTCATAGGCCCGCGCATTGGCCACCCGAACCTTGAGGATATAGTCGATATCCCCCGCCAGCCGGTGCGCCTCCTGCACTTCGGGCCGCGCCTTCAGCGCCCTGAGGAATGCCGCCTGCCAACCGGCATCATGCTCTGACGTGCGGATCAGCACGAAAAAACACGCCTCGAACCCCAGCGACTCAGGATCCAGCAAATAGGTCTGCTGCCGGATCACCCCGGCCTCACGCATTTTGCGAATCCGGTTCCAGACGGGCGTCTTGGAACTGCCGACGTTCTTGGCGATATCATCCAGCGACTGCCCGCCATCCTCCTGCAGCTGCACGAGGATTTTCCGATCCAGATCATCGAGACGAACAGCCATTCCAAATTCTTCCTTTTGCCGAAACATTCCAACTGACCTGCGCTGCAATTGGAACAAACTTCCTTATTCCGCCCAGCATATGGCGCTTAACTGGGAATATTTCCTATATTAGCCGCAGAGTCAAACCGTTCCCCGAGGCCCGCCCGATGAAACATTTCCCGATCTTTGTCGCCGTCGAGGGACGTCGTATCGTGCTTTCCGGTGGCGGCGAGGCCGCTCTGGCCAAACTGCGCCTCCTGCTCAAGACCGAGGCGCATGTGACCGTCTTCGCACCCGAACCAGCGCCCGAAATCGTGCAATGGGCTGCCGCAGGCCGCTTGCGCCTGCAGCAGCGCGCCATGCAGCCGGGTGATGCCCTTTGCGCTGTACTGTTTTATGCCGCCGATGAGGATACCGCCGAGGATGCCCGCACATCGGCCATCGCGCGGGCGGACGGGGCACTCGTCAATATCGTGGACAACCTTGAGGATAGCCAATTCATCACCCCCGCCATCGTCGACCGCGATCCGGTGACCGTGGCGATCGGTACAGAAGGTGCCGCACCGGTTCTGGCCCGCGCCATCAAATCCGATCTCGAGGCGCGCCTGCCCGCCACGCTTGGCCCTCTTGCCCGGTTGGGCAAGGCCTTTCGCAAGGCCGCCGATGTGCTGCCCATGGGCCGCCGCCGCCGCGATTTCTGGGCCGACTATTATTTCAACGCAGGCCCCCGCGCGATGGATCAGGGCGGCGAAGAGCAGGTCAAAACCACGCTCCGCGCAATCCTTGATCAGCATCTGAACGCACAAGAACGTGACGGCCACGTCGCCTTTGTCGGGGCCGGTCCCGGCGATCCGGATCTTCTGACCCTCAAGGCGCGCAAGGCGCTCGATACCGCCGATGTGGTGATCCACGACCGTCTGGTAACGCCCGCCATCCTCGAACTCGCCCGCCGCGAGGCAATCCTGATTGACGCCGGGAAAGAGGGCTTTGGGGCCTCCATGTCACAAGACGCGATCAACGCCCTTATCGTCGAACATGCCGCCACCGGCGCGCAAGTGGTGCGCCTCAAGGGTGGCGATCCCACCGTCTTTGGTCGCTTGGACGAGGAAATTGAGGCCGTGACCGCCGCTGGCATCGCGTGGCATGTGGTGCCCGGCATCACCGCCGCCTCAGCCTCGGTGGCCAGCATCGGTCAAAGCCTCACGCAACGCGGTCGCAACGCCTCGGTGCGGTTTCTCACCGGCCATGACATGAAGGGCTTTGCCGATCACGATTGGTCCGCGCTCGCCCGTCCGGGCGAGGTGGCCGCGATCTACATGGGCAAGAAATCCGCCCGCTTCATCCAAGGCCGCCTGATCATGCACGGGGCCGACCGCGCCACGCCCGTGACTGTAATCGAGAATGCCAGCCGCCCCGATCAACGCATCCTCGCCACAACGCTGGATCGCTTGCCCACGGATCTCGCAGAGGCCGCGATCACCGGCCCCGCCCTCACCTTTCTCGGTCTCGCGCCCCGCGCGGCAGAGGCCCAAATTGCCCAATCCCAACAGGAGCTTGCCTGACATGGCCCAAGAATTCACCCCCAAGGTCGTCACCGCCAACGCCCTGATCGAGGGCGATGTCGTCTATCTCACCGCCGCCGACACATGGGCGCGCGATCTGGCTCAGGCCGAGGTGCTGACCGACGAGGCCGATGCCGATTATCGCTTGCTGCAAGCACAAGCACGCGCAGGCGAAATCGTCGGGGCCTATCTCGCCGATGTCAAACATGGCCCGAACGGCCCCGAACCCACCCATTTCCGCGAGGATTTCCGTCGCAAGGGCCCCTCGAACCTCTTTCACGGCAAGCAATCCGAAGGACTGTCCCGGGCTTGACCCGGGACCTCCCAAGGTAAGGAACCCAGAAAATGTATCAATACAACGACTTCGACACCGCTTTTATCGCAGAGCGTAACCGCCAATTCCGCGCGCAGGTGGACCGCCGCGTTGCCGGCAACCTGACCGAGGATGAATTTCGCCCCCTGCGCCTGATGAACGGGCTATACCTGCAACTGCACGCCTATATGCTGCGCGTGGCGATCCCCTATGGCTCGCTTGATCCGGCCAAGCTGCGCCAACTGGCCTATCTGGCAGAGCGGTGGGACAAGGGCTATGGCCACTTCACCACCCGCACCAACATTCAATATAACTGGCCAAAGCTCAGCGATATCCCCGATATGCTCGATGCGCTGGCAGAGGTGGGGATGCACGCCATCCAAACTTCCGGCAACACCATCCGTAACGTGACCTCCGACCATTTCGCAGGTGCCGCCGCGGATGAAATCGAAGATCCGCGCCCGGTGGCCGAACTCGTGCGCCAATGGTCCACCGACCATCCTGAATTTCAATTCCTGCCGCGCAAGTTCAAGATTGCCGTCATCGGCTCTGACAGCGACCGCGCCGTGATGAAGAGCCATGACATCGGCCTCAAGATCGTCGAGCGTGATGGCGCGCGCGGCTTTGAGGTCTGGGTTGGCGGTGGCATGGGCCGCACGCCAATGGTGGCCAAACTGCTGCGCGATTTCCTGCCGCGCGCAGATTTGCTGCCCTATCTGGAATCGGTGCTGGCGACCTACAACCGCATCGGACGGCGCGACAACAAATACAAGGCGCGTATCAAGATCACCGTGCACGAGAACGGCCTTGATGAGATCCGCGCCCTGGTCGAGGAGGAATTCCCCCGCCGCCGCGCCGCCTTCTCTGGCGTCGATCAGGACTGGCTGGCGCGGATCAACGCGGCCTTTGTCACGCCCACCCTCTCAGAACGGGATGCCGCCCCCTATTACGCCGCCCGCGATGCCGATCCGGTGTTCCGCGCGTGGGCCGATACCAATGTGACAGCGCACAAACACGCCGATCACGGCATCGTCACCATCAGCCTCAAGGCGCATGGGCAAACACCGGGCGACGCCTCCGCCGATCAAATGCGTCTCGTGGCAGATCTGGCGGAAAACTACGGCCATAACGACATCCGCGCCACCCACGCGCAGAACCTTGTTCTGCCGCATGTGGCCTTGGCCGACATTCCCGCAGTGCATGCGGCCCTGAAAGCTGTCGGGCTGGCGACGGCGAACATCGGCCTTGCCTCGGATATCATCGCCTGCCCCGGCATGGATTATTGCGCGCTGGCCACCGCCCGCTCGATCCCCGTGGCCCAAGGCATCGCCACCCGCCTCGAAGAGCTCAAGATCGAGCATGAGGTGGGCCATCTCCAAATCAAGATCTCGGGCTGCATCAACGCCTGCGGGCATCACCATGTGGGCCATATCGGCATTCTTGGCCTCGACCGTGCGGGCGTTGAAAACTACCAGATCACCCTTGGCGGCGATGCGTCGGAAAACACAGCCATTGGCACCCGCACCGGGCCGGGCTTTGCCTATGACGAAATTGTGCCCGCCATCGAGCGTCTGATCTTTGCCTATCTCGACCTGCGCGAAGGGCCGGAAGAGACCTTCCTCGAGGCCTATAATCGCCTCGGGATGGCCCCCTTTAAATCCGCGCTCTACGATGCAGAGGCCCGCGCCCATGCCGCAGAGTGACCTGACCACACGGGTTCACGCGCTCAACGACCGATACCGCCATCACTCGGCGGTGTCGGTGCTTGAGCATGCGTTGCGCGATCCACAAGCAGGCAAGCTGGCGCTTGTCTCAAGCTTTGGAGCGGAATCCGTCGTGCTCTTGCACATGGTCTCGGTCACCCGTCGCGACACGCCGGTGATTTTCATCGACACCGAAATGCTCTTTGCCGAAACGCTTGTCTATCAACAGGAATTGGCAGAGCGGCTTAACCTCAGTGGCCTGCGCATCATCCGCGCGGATGCGGGCGATCTGAGGGCCCAAGACCCCGATGCGACCCTTCATCAACGCGATACCAATGCCTGCTGCGCCCTGCGCAAATCCGCGCCGCTACAACGCGCGCTCGCCGGCATTGATGGCTGGATCACCGGGCGCAAACGCTATCAATCCGGCACCCGTGCCGCGCTCGATTTCTTCGAGGTCGAGGACGAGACCGGGCGCATCAAGGTCAATCCACTTGCCCATTGGGCACCCGAAGATATCCGCACCTATATGGACGAAAACCGCCTGCCCCGGCATCCGCTGGTCGCGCGCGGCTATCCGTCCATCGGCTGCATGCCCTGCACAACACCCGTTGCACCGGGCGAAGATCCCCGATCCGGCCGCTGGCGCGATCAGGACAAAACCGAATGTGGCATCCATTTTGTCAACGGCAAGATGGTGCGAAAAGGAGTATCCGCATGACTGTCATCATCACCGACCGGGGCTTTGCGCCCGACGACTGGACCGCCCCGATCACACCCTTGGCCGAGGCGGGTGCCGAGACGACAGCGCTCGATCTGCCCAATGACACCAACCCCGCTACGCTCGCCGGGCGGCTCGAGGGTATCACCTTCATTCGCGTCGATTTCCCCGCGGCTGCCGACGGGCGCGGCTATTCCATCGCGCGTCAACTGCGGCTCATGGGCTATACCGGGCGCTTGCGCGCGCGCGGCCATGTCATTGCCGATCAATACGCCATGGCGCGGCGGTCGGGTTTCGACGAGGTCGAGATTTCCGATACCCTCGCCGCCCGTCAGCCCGAGGCAGATTGGCTTTTTCGCGCCGATTGGCAGGCGCACGACTATCAGGCGCGGCTGCGCGGCTGATTAGCCCTTTCACCTGACCTGAATCAAAGATTAGAAAAGGATGTCGGTTTAAACGACCGGCAGATGACACCATGAACGAGATGACCGCCGTGACCCAAGCGACCGCGAAAGCGCCCAAAACCCTTGCGATCCCCGATGCGCAGATCGTGACAGAGGTGAAACACTGGACCGACCGGCTGTTTTCGTTCCGCGTGACGCGGCCTGCCAGCTTGCGCTTTCGCTCGGGCGAATTCGTGATGATCGGCCTCATGCAAACGGATGAGAAAACCGGCAAGGAAAAACCGCTCCTGCGCGCCTATTCCATCGCCTCGCCCTCTTGGGATGACGAGCTGGAATTCTACTCGATCAAGGTGCAGGACGGCCCGCTCACCTCGCGCCTCCAGCATATCGAAGTGGGCGATGAAATCATCCTGCGCCCCAAACCCGTGGGCACGCTGGTGCATGACGCGCTCTTGCCCGGCAAGCGGATCTGGTTCTTTGCCACCGGCACCGGCTTTGCGCCTTTTGCCTCGCTTCTGCGCGACCCGCAGACCTATAGCGATTATGACGAGGTCATCATCACCCACACCTGCCGCGAAGTGGGCGAATTGCAATATGGCGCGGATCTGATCGAGAGCATTCGCAACGACGAAATGCTGGCCGAACTGATCGGCGAAGGCTTTGCCGACAAACTGCGCTATTATCCCACCACCACGCGCGAGGAGAGCCCCAAGATGGGCCGCATCACCGACCTCATGCGCTCGGGCGAGGTCTTTGCTGATCTGGGTGTGGCCCCGCTCAGCCCAGAGACCGACCGCGCCATGGTCTGCGGCAACCTGGCCTTCAACCTCGAGATCAAGGACATGCTCGAGGGCTACGGGCTGCGCGAAGGGGCCAACTCCGACCCCAAGGAATATGTCGTGGAAAAAGCGTTCCTCGACTAAGAACCCCAAACGTCAGGCATAAAAAAACCCGCGCAAGGCCAACACCTTGCGCGGGTTTCTTCATGTAATCTCAGGGCTCAGTAGCCGAGCGCCGCACGCGCCGCTTCAAGGGCCGCTTTCAGCAATTCGGGATTGTCCTGCGCCGCCTTAACGCCTTCCAGCAGCATCGTCTTTTGCAACGCACCGACGTCAGAGCCTTCAATCAGCGTCTGAACCGTGGCCAGGTCAAAACCCTCAACCGTCAGCGCCTCCGGGGCCACTTCTGCCGCCGTCGCAGGCTGATCAACCGCTGCCGAAACCGCATCCGCTGCGGCCTCGCTGGCCGTATCCTGCGCGCCCTCAACCGCCTCTGTGGCCGTCTCCTGTGCTGCGTCCGCGGCCTCAGTCGCGGTTTCGGTTGCAGCCGTGGCTGCGTCGGTCGCGGTGTCCGCGGCCTCGGTAGCCGTGTCCTGCGCGCCCTCAACCGCCTCTGCGGCAGTCTCCTGCGCTGCGTCCGCTGCCTCGGTCGCAGTCTCGGTCGTGGCGTCTACTGCGGTTCCTGCGGCCTCGGATGCCTCGGTCGCGGTCTCTGTCACAGCCTCTGTCGCGCTCTCAACCGCCTCTGCTGCGGCATCGCCTGCGGCCGCTGCCGTATCGCTCACAGCCTCAACGGCTGTCTCAGCAGCCTCTTGCGTGGCCTCGACCGCCTCGGCTGCGGTGTCCGCCACGGCCTCTGCCGCGTCACCAACTGCCGTTGCCGCATCTTCCAACGCGGCCGGCGCTTCGACTTCGGTCTCTGTCGGGCTCACGCTCTCGACAACCTCCTCCACCGACTTGCCGGAAAAGAGCAGATAGCCCCCCCCCAGCACAACCGCCGCCACGAGAATCCAAATCAGGTTTTTCATAACCATCTCCCCAAAACTGTCTGGCCCGCACGCTTGTCGCGCGGTCCTTTTCTAACTCCCTCCCAAATGTAGACACAAAAGGAAAGGCGCAAGGGGGAATTGACCGGCTTTCGGCTCAGATCAGCCTATTTGCAGCTTGAAAGCGCGGCGCACCGCGTTTACCTTGCAGCGTCAAATTCACCCGACCCGAACAACAATCGAAGGAACAAAGCCATAGCCCGCAGACCCCACAACGCGCCCCCTACGCGCGAAACCGGCCCCCGTATCAATGACCGCATTCGCTGTGATGAAATTCGCCTGATCGGCGCAGATGGCGAAAACGTCGGGCTCATAACCCCACAACGTGCGCTTGAAATGGCCGAAGAGGCAGGACTTGATTTGGTCGAAATCTCGCCAAGCGCCACGCCGCCGGTCTGCAAGATCATGGATTTCGGGAAATACAAGTATGAGCAGCAAAAGCGTGAGGCCGAGGCCCGCAAGAAGCAGCACATCATCGAGATCAAGGAAATCAAGTTCCGCCCCGGCACTGACACGCATGACTATGACGTCAAGATGCGCAGCGTCGTGAAATTCCTGCAAGGCGGCGACAAGGTAAAGATCACCTTGCGCTTCCGTGGCCGCGAAATGGCACATCAGGACTTGGGCCGCCAACTTCTTGAACGCATCGCCGATGACATCAAAGAAGTAGGCCGGGTCGAGAACATGCCCAAGATGGAAGGTCGCCAGATGATCATGGTGATCGGACCGGGCCCCAAGTAACCCTGCCCGCCTTGACCAAATGCACAGCCCCGGACCCATCGTCCGGGGCTTCGTGTTTCGCTTGCGCCCCCAGACCAGTCGCGTAAGGTATGGCGCCTGCATCAATTCGGAGCTGCAAATGCCCCTTTTCGAATACAAGGTCCTGCCCGCGCCCACCCGTGGCCGCAAGGCCCCCGGCGTCAAAACCCCCGAGGCGCGCTTTGCCTTGGGCGTCGAGGATCTGCTCAATGATATGGCGCGCGCCGGTTGGGAATATCTGCGAACAGACATTCTCCCCAGCGAAGAGCGGCAAGGCCTGACCTCGACCCACACCGTTTATCGCTCGGTTGCGGTCTTTCGCCGTGAGGTGGTGATCCCCGGCACGGCACAGACCGCCGCGCCGGATACAGCCAGCATCCCCCCACGTGCCCCGGATGTGATTGAGACGGATTGACCACCGCCTGACCCTGCGCACGGGCTCTCTGTCAAGCCCCGAATGCGCGCCCCGACCCGGAATATTTTGCCCGCCGCCCCTTCAATTCCGCGCGTTTTGGCATACACTCTCGTCTCCGACTCGCAAAGGTAAGCCCCATGTCCAAATCAGATCCCTTCGGTTTCGATATGTCCGTCTCCTCGGCCAAGAAGAAGAATCCGCGCGGTCGGCGGGGCATGTCCGGCGCTTCCGAAACCTCGACCCGCGTATGCGATCACGAGGGCTGCGAAGAGGCGGGCAAATATCGCGCCCCCAAGGCGCCCGATGTGCTCGACGATTACTTCTGGTTCTGCCAGCAGCATGTGCGCGACTATAACCTCAAGTGGAACTTCTTTGATGGCACCACCGAGGCAGAGTTGAACGCGCAGATGTCCAAGGACAAGGTGTGGGAGCGTGAAACACGCCGCATTACCGATCCCGAGGCGCGCGCTTGGGCACGCCTGGGCATCGAGGACCCGCATCAGGTGCTGGGCGTCAACGCCACCCAGAACCCCGGCAAGAAAAAAGGCGGCACCCGCAAACTGCCCCCCACCGAACGCCGCGCCATCGAGATCCTCGAGGCCGAGGATACCTGGACCAAGGCCGAATTGCGCAAGGCGTATAAATCGCTGATCAAGGTGCTGCACCCGGATATCAACGGCGGCGACCGTAGCCAGGAAGAACAGTTGCAACAGGTGGTCTGGGCGTGGGAACAGATCAAGGAAAGCCGCAACTTCAAATAGGCGGGCAGAGTGGCGTTGCCTGAGCGTACGCCCCTACCCCGCCTTGCGCGTCACGTCATGGCCATAAAGCCAGTCAAACTGCCGCAACATGCGCTCGGGCGCGAATGCCCCGCCGGCCCGTAACGCCGTATGCGCCGCCCAGCGGAGCGGCGGAAAACTCAGGTGGTATTTCCACGCATTGCGATTGGCCGCCTCAACCACCCGCCGCACCCGTGCGTCGCGCCGCCCCTGATAGGCCGCCAGCCCCTCGGCAAGCCCCTCCGCCGCACTCAGAGCATCGACCAGAACCCAGGCATCCTCCAGCGCCATCGACGCCCCCTGCGCCATAAAGGGCAAGGTCGGGTGCGCGGCATCCCCCAACAGCGCCAGCCCGTCCCGCTGCCAGACCTGCGCCACCGGATGCCGGAACAGCCCCCACAGATGCACCTCCTCGACCGCCGACAGCATCGCCTGCACCTCTGGCCCGAAATCGCCAAAGGCCGCGCGCAGCGCCATCGGATCATCCTTCTGGCTCCAGCTTTCCTCGGTCCAGGCGGCGCGCTCTTGCACCGCCACCAGATTAAGCAGCGTGCCCTCCCGCAACGGATAGCTCACCACATGGCGCATCGGCCCCATATGCACCTGCGCCTCAGGGCCGCGCCCCCAAAGATTGGGCACCACCGCCCGCCATGCCACTTGCCGGGTAAAGAACGGCGCCAGTGTGCCATTCAGCGCGCGCCGCACCACCGAATGCAGCCCGTCCGCCCCGATCACCAGATCCGCATCAAACCGCGAGTCATTGGCCATCCGCACGCAGGGACGCTCGCCGCCCTCGACCGCACTGACCTTTTGCATCAGCCGCACCTTGACCCCGACCTCGCGTGCGCCCTCGGCCAACACGTCGATCAGGTCTGCACGGTGGATGAAATGATAATTTCGATCCTGTAACCCCGCCAGATCCAGCCGCAGCACCTCGCCCCGCTGATAATCGCGCAGACTGACAGCTTGCGCCTGCATCGACCGCGCCACAAGCGGCACATCCAGCCCAAGCGCGCGCAGCACGGCAAAGCCATTGGGGCTGATCTGCAATCCAGCCCCCACTTCGGAAATCTCGGGTGCTTGCTCCAACAGGGTCACATCCGCCCCGCGCAGGCACAACGCGCGCGCGACGGCCAGCCCGCCAATTCCGGCCCCAATGACCGCGATGTTCAGCCCATCCAGTGTCATGGCACCTCTCTTGATACGAAACGCGCCGGGAGGAAAGTCCCGGCGCGCTCTGTCGTTTAAATTTCGCTGTTGGGCCGTGAGCTCAATCGTCGCGATGCACCTTTTCGCGCCGCTCATGGCGCTCCTGCGCCTCCAGCGTCATGGTGGCGATGGGCCGCGCGTCCAGCCGCTTGAGGCTGATCGGCTCGCCGGTCATCTCGCAATAGCCAAATTCGCCATCCTCGATCCGCCGCAACGCGGCGTCGATCTTGCCCACCAGCTTGCGCTGACGGTCGCGGGTGCGCAATTCGAGCGCACGATCCGTTTCTTCGCTGGCTCGGTCGGCCACATCCGGAATCGCCCGAGTGCCATCCTGCAATCCTTCGATTGTCTCCCTGCTGCCCTCCAGCAACTCCAGCCGCCAGGCAATCAGCTTGCGCCGAAAATACTCCAGCTGCCGGTCATTCATGAACGGCTCATCTTCCGCTGGCTGGTAATCTTCGGGCAGAAATACTTCCGCTTTCATCTCGATCCCCTCATCAAGGCCAGTGTCTGGCATAATGAACTCCTCAGACAGTCGGCGCCCCATGGGCGGTGATCTACACGCCACATTCAGGATTGTCACTAGCCAATCACGCGCCATTGATGTGAATTGTCTAACCGTCTAGGTTGCCACCGAATACAGCGCCGCTGACCTCTGACAGGATTGAAAAACCGATGAAATTCCAAGGCACCGAGGCCTATGTCGCCACCGAAGACCTGACCGTCGCCGTCAACGCCGCCGTGACATTGGAACGCCCCCTGCTGGTCAAGGGCGAACCCGGCACAGGCAAGACCGAATTGGCCCGGCAGGTGGCAGGTGCGCTTGGCCTGCGGCTGATCGAGTGGAATATCAAATCCACCACCAAAGCCCAACAAGGCCTTTATGAATACGACGCCGTCAGCCGCCTGCGCGACAGCCAGTTGGGCGAGGCGCGGGTGCATGATGTGGCCAATTACATAAAACGCGGCAAACTCTGGGAGGCCTTCGCCTCTGACGAAAAGGTCGTGCTGCTCATCGACGAGATCGACAAGGCCGATATCGAGTTTCCCAATGACTTGCTGCAAGAACTCGACCGCATGGAATTCCATGTCTACGAGACAGGCGAGACCATCCGCGCCCGCCACCGCCCCGTCATCATCATCACCTCGAACAATGAAAAAGAACTGCCCGACGCCTTTCTGCGCCGCTGCTTCTTTCACTACATCCGCTTTCCCGATCCCGAAACCCTGCGGCGCATCGTCGAGGTGCACCATCCCGGCATCAAGGACGCGCTCCTGTCGACCGCCCTCACCCAGTTTTTCGAGATCCGCGATCAGCCGGGCCTCAAGAAAAAACCCTCGACCTCCGAAGTTTTGGATTGGCTCAAACTGATCCTAGCCGAGGATCTGACCCCCGAGGATCTGCGCCGCGACGGGGCAGATGCCCTGCCCAAACTGCACGGCGCGCTTCTCAAGAACGAGCAGGATGTGCATCTATTTGAGCGTCTCGCCTTCATGGCGCGCCGCCAGAGATAAAAGTTTCAAGGGATATACCCTTGTTTTAAAATGCTATTCAACCATGGCATGCGCCCTGTTCCGTGCTAAGATGCAGTTGCCACAATTTTGCCGCAAATGCTCCTTACGCGGGACAGGATGAAAATGAATTCTACCCCCGACCCGGCAAAGGCCGTGGCAGGGATACGCTGCGCAAGGCCGATGGGTCTTGCACGCCCCTTGCCCGCCCCCGTCGGCGACTGGGCCCGCGCCACGGCGGCTGCGGGCTCCTTGGTTTCGATTTAGGTTACGGGGGTCTTATGCGTCGTGTCATTCTACCGATCTGCCTGCTGCTAGGGGCCTGTGTGCCCGGCACCTATAGCTATCACGAACCGGCCACCCGCGCCGCGATGCCGGAAGAGGCCGGGATGCCGCCGATGAAGGCGTTTTCCGCCCCCCGCCCCCTGCCCCCGCAACGCTCCAACCGCGATATTCAGCGCGACATCCTCGATCTTGGATTTCAGCTTGAGTCGGGTCGCATGCTGCAACATTTCTCGCGCTTCGAGGGGCCGATCACCGTGCGCGTGACCGGCGAACCTCCGATCACCCTCATTTCAGACCTCAACCGCCTGATGCACCGCCTGCAAACCGAGGCGGGGATCAACATCAGCCGCGTCTCCGAAGGCCCCGCCAATATCACCATCGAGGCCGTCAGCCGCGACGCCATCCAGCGCAGCCTGCCCAAGGCCGCCTGTTTCGTCGTGCCCAATATCTCGCGCCTGTCGCAATACCGCGCCGCCCGCAATTCCCGCGCCACGGATTGGAGCCAGCTGCGCCAACGCGAGAGAATCGCCATCTTCGTTCCCAATGACACCAGCCCGCAAGAGGTGCGCGATTGCCTGCACGAGGAACTCGCGCAGGCCCTTGGCCCCCTCAACGATCTTTACCGCCTCTCGGACAGCGTCTTTAACGATGACAACGTCCATGCCGTGCTCACCGGATTCGACATGCTGGTGCTCAAGGTGTTTTACGCCCCCGAATTGCGCGCCGGCATGACCCGCCGCGAAGTCGAAGAACGTCTGCCCGCGATCCTGTCGCGCCTCAATCCCGCCGGGGATGGGTTGGCCCCGCGTTTTGCCGGATCCACCCCCCGCGCTTGGATCGACGCCATCCAGACGGCTCTTGGGCCGGGCGCGCGCCCGCTGGAACGCCGCGCCGCCGCAACAGATGCGGTGCGCATCGCGCAGGCCGTCGGCTGGAACGATCACCGCCGCGCCTTCAGCCATTTCGCGCTAGGCCGGATCACCCAAGCCTCCGATCCCGATTTCGCACAGGAACAATTTGTCCTTGCCGAACGCTTCTACGAGGCGAACCCCGGCACAGACCTGCACCGTGCCTTTGCCGCCGCCCAACTGGCCGCCTATGCCATCGCCCAAGGGCGCGGCGAGGATGCGCTGATGCTGATCGGCCCACATCTGGCCACGGCTGAGCGCGCCGAAAACGCGGCCCTCTTGGCCACGCTGATGATGCTGCGCGCCGAGGCGCTCGATCTCTCGGGCCGCGTCTCAGAGGCGCAGGCCGTCAGGCTGGACAGTCTGGGCTGGGCGCGTTACGGGTATGGCGCGGATTGGGCCGTGCGTGCCAAACTGCGCGAAGTTGGCGCGCTCAGCCCGCTCAAAGGACCGAACGGGTAAGGCATGATCGTAATCATCGGGGCACTACTGGGCGCGCTCACCGGCGCGTTCATGGCACGGCGGCGCAAGGGCAAGCTGGCGGATATTCTGCAATACGCCTTTGTATATGCCCTTATTTTCGCCCTTCTGGGTCTCTTTGCGACGCTGATCATTCACCGCAGCGCGCTCTGATCCGCGATGTTCCTGCCGTTCTTTGAGAACCTAAGACGCGCGGGCCTGCCGGTTTCCTTGCGCGAATACCTGACCTTTCTCGAGGCGATGGGGCGCGGCCTTGTCACCTATGACGTCGACGGCTTCTACTACCTCGCCCGCACCGCGATGGTGAAAGACGAGCGTCATATCGACCGCTTTGATCAGGCCTTTTCCGCCAGCTTTTCCGGGCTAGAGGCCATCAGCACCCAAGACGTGCTTGATGCCGTCGACCTGCCCGCCGAATGGCTGCAAAAACTGGCCGAAAAGCATCTGACACCCCAAGAGCGCGCCGAAATCGAGGCGCTTGGCGGGTTCGAGAAGCTGATGGAAACGCTGCGCGAGCGCCTCAAGGAACAGCAGGGTCGCCATCAGGGCGGCTCGAAATGGATCGGCACCGCTGGCACATCGCCCTTCGGGGCCTATGGCTACAATCCCGAGGGTGTGCGCATTGGTCAGGATGAAAGCCGCCACCGACGCGCGGTCAAGGTCTGGGATAAACGCGAATTCCGCAATCTCGACGACTCGGTCGAACTGGGCACGCGCAACATCAAGGTCGCGCTGAAGCGCCTGCGCAAATGGGCGCGCGACGGGGCCGCCGAAGAACTTGATCTTGACGGCACCATCCGCGCCACCGCCGAACATGGCTATCTTGATGTGCAAACCCGGCCAGAGCGGCGCAATGCGGTCAAAGTGCTGCTCTTTCTCGATGTCGGCGGCTCGATGGACCCGCATATCAAGGTGGTCGAGGAACTTTTCAGTGCCGCCCGCGCCGAATTCAAACATCTTGAATATTACTACTTCCACAATTGCCTCTATGAAGGCGTGTGGCGCGACAATGCCCGCCGCTGGAATGCCCAGATCCCAACCCAAGAGGTGCTGCGCACCTATGGGCCGGATTACAAATGCATCTTCGTCGGCGACGCCAGCATGTCACCCTATGAAATCGCCTATCCCGGCGGCGCCAATGAACACTGGAACGCCGAAGCCGGACAGGTCTGGCTCTCTCGCGCGCGCAGCCAATGGCCGCATCACCTCTGGATCAACCCGGTGCCACAGGGCGAATGGGGCTATACCCAGTCCATCGCCATGATCCGCGAGATTTTCGAGGACCGCATGGTGCCCATGACCCTCGCCGGGCTCGATCAAGGCATGCGGGCACTGCTGCGTTAACCCTCGGCGCGCACCAGCCCGCGCGCGCACATCTGCCCCAGAAGGTCCGACAGATCGTCGGCAATCATCGTTTGGGGCGTGCCCACAAAGACCTCTGCCAGCGTTTCGGCAATGTCATGGCCATAGCACGGCTCCTCCAACAGCGCCCAAACCGCCCCGGCTACGGGATTGAGGCGAAAGAAATTGCGCCCCGCCATCTGCCACAAAAACACATCCTGCCCGATCTCGCGCGCGCTGACCTCTTCGGCGCGGCAAAACACCTGCGCCAGATCGGCTGGCACGGTCTCCGCCTCCACCGGATCAGGTGGCAGCATCGGGCCAATCTGCACGCCGCTCCCCGGCAATTCTGGCGCAGCACAGAGATCGCGCACCACCTGCACCGCCTCCTCCAGATCGCTATAGACCAGCGTCGCGCAGAAAAGCTGCGCACCAAGCGCCGCAAGCCGATCATAATGCGCCTCGGTCTCGCCGGGATCGGCGATATTCTGGCGGATCATATGGGCCACCGCATCCGCAACCCGCATCCGGTGCAGCCGCGCCGGACCAGAGGCTTCACGCCGCAGCACGATCAGCCCCGCCAAGGGGGCCTGCGTACCCAGCGGGGCCTGCCCGTCACACCGCACATAGCCATAGCGCCGGTCCTGCACCGTCAGATGATCCGCAACATAGACGCGAAACCCATCCGAAACCCCCTCAGGCAAGGGCAGGCGCAGGCGCGGCTGAACCCCAAGCGCCACGCCCTGCCCGTCTGGGTTCACCGGCAACACATCGTCGCAATAAAGCCGCACCCCCGGCTCTGCCGCCAGCCGCGTGACCAGCGTCGTCTTGCCCGCCCGATATGGCCCGGTAAAGGCCAAGAGATGTCCCCCCACCTCGACCGCGCCACAATGCAGCCCGATCATTTCAGGGCGCGCATCGCAATAGCTTTGCACCAGGTCGGCCACCACGCCACAGGTCGCCCCCGCCAGCCCCAGATCGGTCAACGGCGCGCGCGACCACCACGACTGATAGCTATAGCGCCCGCTGTCCTCTGCTGTGACCCGCGTCACCGGCACGGCCTCAGAGGGCGCTCCCGGCAGGCTCCGACAGCCCCAGCCCGGCATCACCTCTGACAACGCCCCGGCCACCGCCTCGGCGCGGCCTAGCACCACCTCCTGCGGCACGGTGTCGAACCGCAACAGGCATTCTGCGGAGTCAGACGCCGCGCGCAGCCGGGCCGCAAACTGTCTTACCGGATGCAACATGGCGCGCATGTCACCGCAGCCTGTTCAAATCGTTCAAGGTGCCGATGATGCCATCGACCACCTGACCCGTACTTACATAGCCTTGCCTGCCACGGCCCGACGGCCCCGACCCATAGGACCCCCGGCTTGATCCGCGCCCGTAATAATACCCGCTACGGGAATAGCCCCCACCCGAACCGCGCGATCCCCGTGATCCGCGTGATCCGCGTGATCCGCGCCCGCTGGCCTCAGAGGCATGCGCCGCCCCCAGATGCACCATCACCGGGGCCACATAGGCCAGCCCGCTCGCCAGCCCCAACCGCATCAGCAAACGCCGCCGCGTGAGATGTGTCTCGTCCTTATGTGCCATATCATTCATCCTGTGCTTGTTTCATCAGATGGGCAGAGCCACCCAAAAGGGGATCCTGTCGCAAAACCTAATCTGGCTGGACAGAAAATCCCGATTTGCGCTCTGATGCGCGGGCTTTCGCCGACCCTGCCCAACGCCTTGCGCGGTGAGTGCGGACGATCAGGGCACCGCTGCGCCACGATCGCCCGTTGGTCCTAGCGTCCCGAAGGACCAGAACTGCGGTTGGATCCGCGCCCCGAAGGACCCGAGCCGCGCGCATTGCCAGCCCCACCGCCCGAGCCGCCGGGGCCGGACCCACCACCGCCGCCCGAGCCACCGGGGCCAGACCCGCCACCGCCAGACCCGCCACCACCCGAGCCGCCGCCGCCGTCACCGCCGCCACCATCACCGCCTGCGCCCGACGCATGCGCCGCCCCCAGATGCATCATCACCGGGGCCACATAGGCAAGCCCGCTCGCCAGCCCCAAACGGGCCAGCACGCGCCGCCGCGTCAGCATTGTATCCTTGTCCTGTGTCATGGTTCTCTCCTCTTGTGATCCACACCCCGGCAACGGGGCGGACAAGAGAGAAACGTCGCGGCGCAAGGATTATTCCACCCACGCCGGAAAAAAATGCAAAGGCCCGTCAGTTAGCCCCAAGCGCCTTGGCCAGACGCGGCAACTTGGCCTTTTTCAAAAGCGGGCGCATGTCCCAGTCGCGCTCCGACAGCGCCCGCGCCTTGTCCAGCACCGTTTCGGCCACCGCAGCCACCAGGTCCGGTTGCGCCTGCCAGATACCGTGCAAAAACCCATCCGGATCAGCCCGCCAAACCCCTTCTTCGGCCAGCGTTTGGCGTGGAAAATCGCGGGCATTCAGCGTGAGGATCCCATCCGCAGAGCCAGCAATCGCCGCTGCCAGAACATGGCGATCCGCCGGATCAGGCAACCACAGCCGCGCCTCCAGCGACGGCGGATAGGTCACGCACGCCCGCGGCCAGCGCGCAGTCATCAGCGCCGCCTCGCCCGCCGCCTGCGCCTCGGCCCCCGGTCCCAGCTTGACCACCGCGCGCAGCCATTCGCCAAGGATACGCTCAGACCAAAGCGGCTCAAACGCGCCGCCCGCCGCGACCCCCAGGATCATTTCCCGCATCACCGTGGGATAGATCACGCAGGTGTCAAGCAAGACTTTCATAACCGATAGAACAGCGCCTTGAGATAGCCAGACTCTGCCAGATTGGCATGCAGCGGATGATCCGGCCCGGCAAAGCCGGTATGGATCAACGGCCCCACCCGCCCCGCGCGCCCAATGCCGCGCGTGCAGGCAGCGCGAAACTTGCTCAAATCCGCCGCATGCGAACAGGAACAAAGCGCCAGATAGCCGCCCGGTGCCACCAAAGGTGCCGCAAGCCGCGCCACCCGCTCATAGGCGCGCAGCCCCTTTTCCATCGCCTGTTTGCTCGGCGCAAAGGCCGGCGGATCACAGATGACCACATCAAATTGCGCGCCCTCTGCCGCCAACGCCTCCATCACGTCGAACGCATCGCCACGCCGCGTCTCGAAACGCTCGGCCAGCCCCATGCGCGCCGCACCTTGTGTTGCAAGGCCCAGCGCAGGGTCTGACCCATCGACCGCCAGCGCATACTCTGCCCCCGCGGCCAGAGCGGCCAATGAGAACCCGCCCACATGGCTGAACATATCCAGCACCCGCGCGCCCTTTGCCAGACGCGCCGCAAAGGCGTGATTGGGGCGTTGATCATAGAAAAGCCCGGTCTTCTGACCGCCCAAGAGATCGGCCATGTAAATGGCCCCGTTCATCGGCACCGGCACCGGCCCTTCGGGTGCCACACCCGCCAGAACAGCGCTCTGATCGTCAAGCCCCTCCAGCCCCCGCGCCCGGCCCCCGGCGTTCTTGAGCACGGTGCCCACGCCTGTCACCTCTTGCACGGCGGCCACCAGATCGTCCAGCATCGCCTCGGCCCAGGCTGCGTTGGGCTGGATCACGGCAATATCGTCAAAGCGGTCAATGACAACGCCGGGCAGCCCATCGGCCTCGGCATGTACCAAACGGTAATAGGGCGCGTCATGCATCCGCGCGCGCATCTCATAGGCGCGGGTCAGACGCGCCACCAGCCACGCGCGATCAATGGCCACGCTGACATCGCGTTCCATCATCCGCGCCATGATCTTTGACGCCATATTGACCGCGACAAGGCCCAGAGGCGCGCGGTCCGCATCCTCCAAAAGTGCGATAGTGCCCGCGCTCAGCGCCTTGGTGCGCCGGTCGGTCACGATTTCATTATCGAATACCCAAGGCGCACCATGACGGATGGCGCGCGGCTCGACATTCGGGCGAAGGCGGATCACAGGATAAGGGGGCGGTGTCATACCGCCCCCTTACGCCGATTGTAGCCCATGGAAAAGATCAGATTTACTCGGTCACGCTCAAGGCCGCGACCAGATCGGTCTCAGCGCGCGGCGGCAGACCCAATTCGCCTCGGATCACTTTGGCCAGATGATCGGTGATCCGCACCTTTTGGGTGATCCCGCGCTGCTCTGCGGCCACCGCTGCCTGCCCCCCATAGGCCTTGAAACTGGCTTTGACAGGTTTCGTCGGACCATAAGGTGCACCCGTCTCGGGGTTGCGCAGGGTGATGGTGAAATGGATCGAATGCATGCCGCCGATGGTATAGCGCGCCTTTTCACTCAGCGCATGGAACCGGGTGACTTGGACATCAAGCACCGCAGGCATGCCGCCCGGCACACCGTCGCCCACACCGCGCGCCAGCGCCGTCTCAACGATGGACTTGACCTGCGCATGGCGATCCCCCGGCCTATCCTCGCGCCAGACGATATCGCCCATGGGATAATAGCTGTTAGCCTCCGAGACCTTGAGGGATTTGGGCACAGTCACCCGAATTTGCTGGACATCCAATGGCACAGCGGCTGCCCGCAGGGCTGGGGTTTCCAGCGGGGCGTTGCGGGTTGCCGTCTCGACGCTCGAACAGGCCGACAGCGTCAATCCCAGCATCGCCACCGTAATGATTCTCAAATAGCTCATGTCTTCCTCCATGGGCTGTGTCCCTTGTCGCAACCTATGGATGACGCCGGATTAGGGCGCATTTGAGACAAACTCGGTGTATTACGGTGTCATTCACCACCCAAGCGGGAACTCAACCCATGCGAAACACGCAGGATTATGACTGGTCCCCTGTGTCGCGGGGTCGGGATCGCCATCCCCCCCGCCTGCGCGCCGGGGCAGCGCTAACCATGCCCTCGCGCAAAACCCGCGTCATCGGATGATCAGGATTATCACCACCGTAGCGCGCGACCATTTCAGTAATGGCACCCGGCACTTCCTGCCCCACTGGCAGCGACAGCGCCCAGTCAAGGAACACCGACCGACATTCCGGCTCGGTAATGCCCTCGATGCGGTAGGATTCGGTGATCAGCCCCTTGGGGTCCATGGGATCACGTGCCATGGCTCAGCGCCCCTTGGGCAGACGCACAAGCGCCGCACCCATCACCTCGGACGCCTCTCGGCTCAGTGTTTCCAGCCGCTCTTGCAACATCGCCAACCCCTCCTGCCCGGTCTCACGTAACAAAAACGCGGCACCACCCTCGCCCATACGCTCAGGCTCCAGCGGCTTGTCGCTGATCAGCCGCGCCACCATCTGCACCCGCCAGCAAAGCGCATAAGCCGCGTTCAGCGCTGCGCTATCCCCGTCACTCAGCCACCCGATTGCGACACCCCCCGCAAAGCCAGAGACAACATCGCGCGCCGCCTGCCCCGCCAAAAGGTTGCCCGCCTGCGCCATCAACTCCAACTCCAAGAGCCGCCCCGCCCCCAGCTTGGCATCCCATGGCCCGGCAGGCGCCTTGGCGCTCGCCACCCGCGCGCGCATTTCGGCCACCGCCTCCAGCACCGCCTCGGGCGCACCCTTTTCCCTGATCAACCGCTCGCGGAACGCCTCCACGTCCTGCGCCAAACCCGGCTCGCCCGTGATCACCCGCGCCCGCGTCAGCGCAAGATGCTCCCAGGTCCAGGCCTCCTCCTGCTGATAGCTCTGGAAACTTGGCCAGCTTGTCGCCACCGGCCCCTGATTGCCTGAGGGGCGCAACCGCATGTCCACCTCATAAAGCCGCCCCTCGGCCATCGGCGCGGTCAACGCCGTGATCATCGCCTGTGTGAGACGCGCATAATAGGGCCGTGCGGCCAAGGGCCTGCGCCCATCCGAGCTTTCGGCCTCGCCCGCATCATAGATCACAATAAGGTCAAGATCAGACCCGGCATTCAGCCGCCCCGCCCCCAGCGATCCCATCCCCAGCACCACCGCACCCCGTCCCGGCGGCGTCCCATGCTTTTCGGCAAATTGCGCCAGAACCATTGGCCAGACGCCCGCAATCGCCGCGCCCGCCAGATCGGCATATTGCGCCGCCGCACGGTCGGCCCCGGTCAACCCCCGCAGATGATGCACCCCGATCCGGAAATGCCATTCCTTGCGCCAACGACGCGCCGCATCAAGTGCCCGCTCATAATCAGACTCAGCCGCGAGCCGCGCCGCAAGCTCTGCCTCCAGCGCCGCCCGCCCCGGCCAATCGGCAAAGAAATCGCCCGCGATCACCGCATCGAACACGCCCGCATTGCGCGACAGATGCGCCGCCAGCGCAGGGGCCGTGCCAACAATATCCACCAGCAGATCAATCAACTGCGGATTGGCCTCGAACAGCGAAAACACCTGCACCCCGGCAGGCAAACCCGCCAGAAACCCATCAAACGCCACAAGCGCCTCATTGGGATGCGCCGTGCGCGCCAGCCGCCCCAGAATATCCGGCTTCAGCCGCTTGAAAATCTGCACCGCCCGATCCGAGCGTAACGCCGGGTAACTCGGCCAACGCGCGATCACATCGCCATTCAGCGCCTCCGCCGCCTCAGGTGTCTCCGGCGCTTCCTCGGGCCGGAAAAATCCTTCGATCAGATCATGCACCTCGGTCAGCCGCGCTTTGATCTCGGCGCGCAACTCGGCCGTGTCACGCCCCATAAAGGCGGCCAGCCGATCAAACTCCTCTGCCGAATTGGGCAACAAATGCGTCTGCGCATCGCGCAGCATCTGCACCCTATGTTCTACCTCGCGGTGAAACCGGTAATGCCCGGTCAGCGTCTCGGCCGCCGCCTGCGGCACCCAGCCTTTCTCGGCCAGCCGCGCCAGCCCCGCAACCGTGCCCCGCACCCGCAGGTCAGCATCCCGCCCACCCGCGATCAACTGACGGGTCTGGGTGAAAAACTCGATCTCGCGTATCCCACCCCGGCCCAGCTTCATGTTGTGCCCTTCAAGACACAGCGCACCCCCCAGCCCCTTATGCTCGCGAATGGCCAGACGCATGTTATGCGCATCCTCGATCGCGGCAAAATCCAGATGCTTGCGCCAGACAAAGGGCTTGAGCGTGCGCAAAAAACGCTCCCCCGCCGCGATATCCCCCGCACAGGGCCGCGCCTTGATATAGGCCGCACGCTCCCATGTGCGCCCAAGGCTTTCGTAATAGGCCTCTGCCGCTGCCATCGCCATGCAGACCGGGGTAACCCCCGAATCCGGGCGCAGCCGAAGATCGGTGCGAAACACATAGCCCTCGGCGGTGCGGTCATTCAGCATCGCCGACATCTTGCGCGTGGCCCGCACATAGGCGGCGCGCGCCTCGTGAAAATCCTCGCGTGCCAGCCGCGTCTCATCAAAAAGGCAGATAAGGTCAATGTCAGAGCTGTAGTTCAGCTCATGCGCCCCCATCTTGCCCATGGCCAGCACCACCATGCCCGCGCCGGTGGCCACATCCGCCTCGGTCATACCGGGCAGCTTGCTGCGTTTGATCTCTGCCGCCAGCGCCGCCTTCAGCGCCAGATCGCAGGCCAGATCGGCATAGTCCGTCAGATGCCCCGTCACCTCCTCCAGCGGCCAAACGCCCCCCAGATCAGCAAGCCCGGTGATCAGCGCCACCCGCCGCTTGCCCTCGCGCAAGCCAGAGGCCAGACGCTCCGCCGGGGCCTCCTTCAACGCCGCAAAAAGCGCGACCAGCGCCGCCTCAGGATCGTCAAACGCCCCCTCCAGCCACGCGGCCTCTTGCAAGATCAGCGATTTCAGAAACGGGCTGCACCCTGCCGCCCCCGCCACCAGATCCGATAGCTTGGGGTCAAGACCGGGCAAGGCGTCACGCGCCTCCTCCCCCTCGGCAGGATCAAAGGGGCGTGGCAGGCGGGTGAGGCGATCAAGAAAATTCATGACCCGAGTGATACAACCCGCGCAAGGCTGGTCAATGCCCCACGCGCCTGAAATACTGTGAAAAAACCGGAGAAGATCATGAGCAAGAGCCTCAGACGCGTGACCGAGGCCCTGCAATTGGCAGGGCATGACATCACCCCCCAAGAGATCGGCGATGCCACAACGGCGCAAATGGCGGCTGATCTGATCGGCTGCTCCATCGGGCAAATCGCAAAATCCATCATGTTTCGCGGCGAGACGAGCGGCGCGGCGCTCCTTTTTGTCACCTCCGGTGCCAACCGCGTCAGCGATCACCGCGCCTCTACCCTTGCAGGCGAACCTCTGGGCAAGGCCGATGCCGCCCTCATCCGCGCGCAGACCGGCTTTGCCATTGGCGGCGTGGCGCCTTTGGGCCATCTCACCCCGCCGCGCGCCTTCTTTGACCCGCATCTTTTGACCTTCCCAATGGTCTGGGCCGCCGCCGGCACGCCCCGGCATCTCTTCGGCATTGACCCCGCACAGCTTTTGCAGATTTCCGGCGCCACGGTCGAGGATTTCACCGCCTGAACCCTTGCAATGCCCCTGCGCACCCCCAACCTTGAGGGCGCAACAAGGATACTGATTGACCCCATGACCGATACAAGCTGGCACCTGCCCAATCCCGACACCCAGCCAGAGTTTTACGCCGATGTGCCGCTCAAGCGGCTTTTGGCCTTTCTCGTCGATACGGTCGTGATCATCGGGATCAGCCTCTTGATCGTGCCGTTCACCGCCTTTACCGGGATTTTCTTCTTTCCCCTGCTCGCGGCAGTGGTGGGCTTTGCCTACCGGGTCGTAACCCTCGCGCGCGGCTCGGCCACATGGGGCATGCGCCTGACAGCCATCGAATTCCGCGATGCCAAGGGCGCGCGCTTTGACCTGTCGCAGGCTGTCTTGCACACGCTTGGCTTCACGGTTTCTTTGAGCATCCCGATCCTACAGGTCATTTCCATCGTGCTCATGCTCACGGGTGAGCGGGCGCAGGGCCTCACCGACAGGGTGATGGGATGCGTCGCAATCAACCGCCGCGCCGCCATGTAACGCCCCCATGACAAGCCTCTTGGCGGGGCGCTTTATCGTTGTTATCGTGCCGCTTAGACAGATAACGGATCAACCATGCGGCATACCCTTCCCATCGCGCCCCAGTTCTACGTGACGGCGCCACAGCCCTGCCCCTATCTGCCGGGCCGGATGGAGCGTAAGCTTTTTACCGCGCTTCAGGGCGAAGGCGCGCAGCGTTTGAATGACGGATTGTCAAAACAGGGCTTTCGCCGCTCGCAAAACGTGCTCTACCGCCCCTCCTGCGCCGATTGCGCCGCCTGTCTTTCGGCCCGCATCAACGTGGCCGAATTCACAGCCTCCAAAGGTCAGCGCCGCACTCTGCGCCGCAACGCGGCCCTCAAGCGCCGCGCCACCTCGCCTTGGGCCACCGAGGAACAATACAGCCTCTTCCGCCGCTATCTCGAAAGCCGCCACGCCACCGGCGGCATGGCCGATATGGATACGTTCGAATTCGCCGCCATGGTCGAGGAAACCCCGATCCGCACCCGCGTCGTGGAATACACCGAGGCCGAAACCGGCGCGCTGACCGCCGTCTGCCTCACCGATATTCTCGATGATGGCGTGAGCATGGTCTATTCCTTCTACGACCCCGATCGCAGCAGCGAATCGCTGGGCACCTATGTGATCCTTGATCACGTCGCCATCGCGCGCGAAAACGGGCTTCCCTATGTCTACTTGGGCTATTGGGTGCCCGGCAGCCCCAAAATGGGGTACAAGGCCGCCTTCTCGGGCCTCGAAGTCTATGTCGGCAACCGCTGGCAGAAAATGCGTGATCCCGAGGAATTCCGCGCGCAGGCGCATCCCCTCGTCAACGATCCGATTTCCGAACAGGTCGCCAATATCTCATTGCCTGATGGCCGCCCGCTGCGCGCCCGGTCTGTCTAGGTGGAAACCAAAAGCGGGCCGGTGCCGTCCAGGCACCCTTGTCCCGGTCAATCGCCCCTCAAACCACCCTTAGCCCGCCGGACAGCCGCGAATATCAACCGCATTGCCGCTGCTCAGGATCGTGAGCCGCAGCCCGCTGCGGTCAAGCATGAAGCCGCGCCCCTCCGCATGAAAAATCTCGGCTTCAGCGCGCAAACGGTTGCCCTGTCGCACGCTCTTGGATTGTGCGACCCAAAGCGCAGGATTGGCAGTCTCGACCACCATCATCTCCTGCGCGCCCATTGCCGCCACATCGACCTCTGCCACCAGATGCACGCCACCGCCCTCTATGGGCGACACCTTGCACACCACCCGCCCCACACCGGCCTCTGCCTGCGTATAGGGCCGCGCGGCCAAGGCAGCGGCAATCTGCGGATCAGGCCGCCGCGCATCGCTATCCAAGCCCTGCGCCACCGTCAAAGACACCGGCACGCAGATATCACTGCACACGCCGATCTCCATATCCACACTCAAGGTGATCGGCTGTCCGGCACGTTCCGGCGTCAAACGCAGCGGCAACACCAACACATGCTCATACCCTATGGTGCGCATGCCATTGGTCACGGTCTGTTTGGGTGTCGGCCATTCAATCTCGACCCGCGCCAGATTGCGCGACCCGCGCCAATCGAACCGCGGCGGAATCCCTGCCTCGCCGGGCGCGCGCCAATAGGTTTTCCACCCCTCGGCCAGGTCGAATTTCAGCGCAGCCACATGGCTGCCATCGGCCGTTTGCCAGCCGTTCACGATGCTGACCGCGACCATATCCTCCTGCGCCCGCGCCCCCGAAAGGGGCACCAGAACCGAAAGAACCGTCAGAAAAACGATGCGCCAAACCTGTATCATGCCGCTGACATGGGCCATTCCGCGCCGATTGCCAACTCACAATCCGGCGAGAATTCTTGCCAAAGGATGAAGAGATGGCTTGCACCCCCGGCCCGCTCGCCCCATTTTCATGGGTAACAAGCACAGGGACAGCCCGTGACCCGAACCAGTCAAGATATGGATCTGACAGGCAAATTGCTCATCGCCATGCCCGGCATGGGCGATCCGCGCTTTGCGCATTCGGTCGTGCTGCTCTGCGCCCATTCGCCCGATGGGGCCATGGGGCTGATCATCAACAAACCAACCAGCGATCTTCGCCTGCGCGACTTGCTTGAACAACTCTCGATTGCGCCAACCGGCCAAACCCGCAATCTGCCAGTGCATTTCGGCGGCCCGGTCGAACACGGGCGCGGATTCGTTCTGCATGATCGGGGCTATCAATCCACTCTCACATCGCTTGAGGTGAATGAGGATTTCGCAATGACCGCCACGCTCGACATTCTCGAGGATCTGGCCCGCGGCACCGGCCCGGATCGCGCCCTGCTGGCGCTTGGCTATGCCGGTTGGGGGCCGGGTCAACTCGAATCAGAACTTGCGGAAAACGGCTGGCTCACCTGTGATGCTGATATGGAACTGGTGTTCGACACCCCAAATCCCGCCAAATGGGAGGCCGCGCTAACCCGTCTTGGCATCTCACCCCTGATGCTCTCATCGGATGCTGGCCGCGCCTGACCTTGGGGCTTTGCCACTGCCCAAGCGCCCCCGCGCTCCTCTCTCAAAACCAAGGGCGGATCAACCGGCCCCCTGACACCGCAGGCCCGGCCCGAATGGTTTTTTCAGGTCTGAGACCCAAACGGTTTGAAAGCCCACAGAACCACACTACCTACGGTCCCGGCACGGGATTTCCTTTACCCCGCCACATTTCAGGGCTACCCAATGGGTCCGCCCCCGATACAGGAGCACCACCCGTGACCTCAGACACCCTCAGCGTAGACCGCGACGCCTTCTTGGCCGCCATGCGGCAGGTCGCGGCCACTGTGACGGTTGTCACCACCGACGGGGTCTCAGGCCGCGCCGGGGCCACGGTGAGCGCCTTTTCCTCGCTCTCCGCTGATCCGCCCTCGGTGCTCATCTGCCTGCGCACCGACAGCCGCATCGCGCGCGCGGTGATAGAAAATGGCGCCTTCTGCGTCAATGTCCTGCCCGAGGATGCCGTCGAGGTGGCACGCGCCTTTGCCGGTTCCTCGCCGGAAAATCCCGCCGCGCGCTTTGACGGGCTCACGATCACCCCCCGCCCCGAAGGCCCGGTGCTGCCGCGCGCAACCGCCTTTTCCTGCCTGCTCACAGACCGGATCACCCATGGCAGCCACGCCATCTGCATCGGCACCGTCACAGCCCTCACCAATGCCGGGCAAAAACCGCTGACCTATCTCAGTGGCGATTACCACATCGTGCGCCCGCACGGGCACTGAACACCCCCCGCGTCTTCTTGGTCAAAATACTCAATTCCACCGCTGGCCAAACAGCGGCCCCCCTGCCATATCTGCGCCCACCCCGGAACAGGAGCCGCCCATGACCCGCATCATCACCGCCCTCAGCGATATTTCCGACAAATATGACGCGCTCTTTGTCGATCTCTGGGGCTGTGTGCATGATGGCGTGCGCGCCCTGCCCAATGCGGTCGCAGCACTTCAGGCCTACCGCGCGGGCGGCGGCACCGTGGTGCTTGTCACAAACTCGCCCCGCGCGCGGGGCGGCGTGGAAAAACAACTCGACGGCTTTGGCGTGCCCCGCGACGCTTGGGATAGCATCGCCACCTCCGGCGACAGCGCGCGCGCCGCCATGTTTCAGGGCGTGGTGGGCGAAAAGGTCTGGTTCATCGGCCAGCCGTTCGATGACCGCTTCTTTGACCCACTCCACCTGATCGAAAACCCCGTGCCCATCGCCCGTGTGCCTCTGGAAGAGGCCGAAGGCATCGTCTGCATCGGCCCCTTTGATCCTTTGGCCGATCCCGCCGACCTGCGCCCACAGTTTCTTTATGCCAAGCAAAAGGGGCTCAAACTCCTCTGCGCCAATCCCGATATCGTGGTCGATCGCGGCGAGGTGCGGGAATGGTGCGCAGGCGCTCTTGCCCGCCTCTATACTGACATGGGGGGGACAAGCCTCTATTTCGGCAAACCGCATCCCCCCATCTACGACCTTGCCCGCCGCAGGCTCTTGGCGCTTGGCCGCGATGTCGAAAACGGCCGCATTCTGGCCATCGGCGACGGGGTGCATACCGATATCGACGGGGCCATGGGCGAGGATATCGATTCCCTCTTTATTTCCGGCGGCTTGGCCGCGGCCGAGACCAAAACGTCGCACCAGCCCGATGAGGCCGCGCTAACCGCTTATCTTTCCAAGGAAAACTCTGCGCCCACCTATACGATCGGATTCTTGCGCTAAGAGAAAGCGCTTGATTTTTCTGCATCCGCAAAGTAATAAAATTCCAACATGGGCCAAAATACAGCCCAATAATTGCGCACCAAACCTACTGGAGGGGCGAATGTTGGACAATATGCCACGCGGCACGATCTGTATCGAAGACATCGAGATGGGCATGACCCGCCATCTGCGCAAAGTCGTAACCGACCGCGATATCGAACTCTTCGCTGAGGTCTCGACCGACCGCAATCCGGTGCATCTCGATGACGATTATGCGCAAGACACCATCTTTGAGGGGCGCATCGCCCATGGCATGCTCACCGCCGGCCTCATCTCTGCGGTGATTGGCGAGCAATTGCCGGGGCATGGCACCGTCTACATGGGGCAGACCCTGAAATTCCTCGCCCCCGTGCGTCCCGGCGACATGGTCCATGCAGAGGTCGAGGTGATCGGCATCGACCACGGCAAGCGCCGCGTGCAACTCGACTGCCGCTGTCTGGTGAATGGCAAAAAGGTGTTGATCGGCGAAGCCACGGTTCTGGCCCCCTCGCGCAAGTTCGACTGACAGCTCTTGCGCGCGCTGCGGCCTGACCGCATTCTGCGCCCATGAACGCAGCACCCAACTGGGGCGTGGTCGCCACGATCAAGGCCCCCACCCGCGACATCCTCACGTTTGCCGCCCATCATCTCGATCTGGGCGCTCACCGGGTTCATGTCTATCTCGACGCCCCCGACCCGCAGGCCGAAGCCGCCCTGCGCGCCCATCCAAAATGCCGTGTCATCCTTTGTGACGACGACTATTGGAACCGCCGGTCACGCAAGGGACGCCCCGACAAACACCAACCGCGCCAAAGCCTCAATGCCACCCACTGCCTCAACAAACGTCCACAGGTCGATTGGCTGGCACATATCGACGTGGATGAGTTTCTCTGGTCCGAAATCCCCATCGCCGACCGTCTCGCGCGCGTCGCCCCGGACCGCCTCAGCGCCCGTGTTCGCCCCATCGAGGCATTGGACCCCGGACCTTACAAAATCGAGGCCGAACCTTACAGAGCTTACAAATCCTGCGCCCTCTCACAGGCTGACCGCCGCGCCCAGACCAACGCCATTTATCCCACCTACGGCCCCTATCTCAACGGCGGTTTCCTCAGCCACGTGGCAGGCAAGGTCTTTGTGCGGACCGGGCAACCAGATATCAGTCTGCGCATACATAATGCATTTAGAAACAAAGTGATGGACGACAAAGCTGAGGAGTTACATGAACTTCGCCTCTGTCACCATCATGCCGCCACCTGGGATCACTGGCTCGCCGCCTACCGCTACCGCCTCAGCCTGGGTTCCTACCGCGCCGAATTAAAGCCAGCCCCCCACTCCGACGGCTATGCCTTTAATATGCATGAATTTTTTCACATGCTTGAGGAAGACGGAGGGGAACCCGCCCTGCGCCGCTTCTTCTCCGAGGTCTGCACCGCCACCCCAGAGTTGCAAAAACGCCTTGCGTCTTACGGTCACCTTCATCACATCAATCTCGACCTTGACGCAAAGCGCGCCCGCCACTTTCCGGAACATAGCTAAGTGTTTCCAATTACTGCATAATCCTGCTCCGCACCCCTTGGATTGTTGCGCGGATTATGCGGTGCATTGACGCTGGTGACGTTCTCAGGTAAGTGCAGCGCAGCGGGGCATCCATGTGGAGAACCACAGGCCCATGAGGGGCCCGAACCCGCATCAGTCGTACGGGCCATGATTGCGTCCGTAAACCACGGATACACATGACAAAATTTTCCGATCTGAACCTGAATCCCAAGGTGTTAAAGGCCATCGAAGAGGCCGGTTACGAAACGCCCACCCCCATTCAGGCCGAAGCCATCCCTCACGCGCTCGTCGGCCGCGACGTTCTCGGCATCGCCCAAACCGGCACCGGCAAAACCGCCAGCTTCACCTTGCCCATGCTCTCGCTTTTGTCACGTGGACGCGCCCGCGCCCGCATGCCGCGCAGCTTGGTCCTGTGCCCCACGCGCGAACTCGCAGCCCAAGTGGCCGAGAATTTTGATACATATTCCAAACACTTAAAGCTTACAAAGGCGCTGCTCATCGGCGGCGTCAGCTTCAAGGAACAGGACAAGCTGATCGACAAGGGCGTTGATGTTCTCATCGCAACGCCAGGTCGTCTGCTCGACCATTTCGAACGCGGCAAGCTCTTGCTGACCGGCGTTCAGATCATGGTCGTGGACGAGGCTGACCGCATGCTCGACATGGGCTTTATCCCTGATATTGAACGGATTTTCAGCCTTACCCCCTTCACCCGTCAGACGCTTTTCTTCTCTGCCACCATGGCACCCGAGATTGAGCGCATCACCAATACCTTCCTGTCGAACCCCGCTCGGGTCGAGGTTGCCCGTCAGGCCACCGCCTCCGAGACGATCGAGCAAGGCGTGGTGATGTTCAAACCGCCCCGCCGTGAGAATGCCGATAGCGAAAAACGCAAGTTGCTGCGCGCACTGATCGACCGCGAAGGCGCTGCCTGTAGCAATGCCATCATCTTTTGCAATCGCAAGATTGATGTAGATGTGGTCGCTAAGTCTTTGATAAAATACGGATATGATGCGGCACCTATTCACGGTGACTTGGACCAAAGCCAGCGCACGCGCACACTCGACGGCTTTCGCGCAGGCACGCTGCGCTTTCTGATCGCCTCTGACGTGGCCGCCCGTGGCCTTGACGTGCCAGCGGTCAGCCATGTGTTTAACTTTGACGTGCCCAGCCATGCAGAAGATTACGTTCACCGCATTGGGCGCACCGGCCGGGCCGGGCGCAGCGGCAAGGCGCTGATGATCTGCAACCCGCGCGACGAAAAGAACCTCGCCGGGGTTGAAGCGTTGATTCAAAAGGAAATTCCCCGGGTCGAAAGCCCCGTAACCTTCACCCCTCCGACCACAGAAACCGAACCGCCGCAGGGCAGCGAGGAGCGCCCCGCCAAACCGCGCCGTGCACGCAACGTGAGCCGCGGAAAGCCCGAAGCGCGTCCCGCCGCCAGCCACAAGGCCCCGGAAACCGTTTCCGAACAGGCAGTTGAGGCGACCCCAGCACAGGAACGCCCACAGGAACGCCGCCCCGAGCGGACGCCCGAACCCCGGCAGGACCGCAATCGCGACCGCAATGACGATAACGCCCCGCGCCACAGAGAGGGCCGCGGGCGTCAGGATCACGGTGGCGGGCCGCGTGTCATGGGTCTTGGGGATCATCTGCCCAGCTTCATCGCGCTCAGCTTTGATGAGAGGCGCACCGGGTAACCCGTTACTTTCGAAGCATTTTATCAAAAATCGTTGCGCGGTGAGATGAGATCATCGCGCAATGACAATATCCGCGCACAGGCCACCTAGCCGCGCGCTCTCTCCCAATCGTAGTGTGCCACCATGCGCCCGCGCCACATCTAGCACGATGGACAAGCCCAAGCCGACCCCCATGCCGCGATTCTGGTTTCGCGCAGGTTCCAGCCGGGTGAATGGCTTGATTGCATCGTCCCTGCTGTCAGGCGGAATGCCAGGCCCGTCATCCTCAACCCTGATTCTCAATGATTTTTCGGTCATGACCACCGAAACCTCAGCCCGCGAGCCATAGCGCACCGCGTTGTTGATCAGGTTCTCGACCGCCCGGCGAATATTCTCCGCCCGCAAAGCCACCGTGCCCACGCCCCGTGCCTCCACCAAAGTCACGTCATTCTGTGCACGTTGGGCATCTTCGACAATCTGTGTCACAAGCGCAATCGGATCGACCGGTTCCGGCTCGCCCTCATGCGCCCCGCGCGCAAAGGCCAGAAACCCTTCCAGCAAACGCTCCATATCGCGCACGTCCCGCAGCATGGGGGCCGCCTCTTCATCCTCCAGCATCGCAAGGCTCAATCTCAGCCGGGTCAGCGGCGTTCTCAGATCATGGCTCACGCCCGAGAGCATCAGCGTACGCTGCTCGATCTGCCGTTCAAGCCGCGCTCTCATGTCGAGAAAGGCATTGCCCGCAGCCCGCACCTCTAGGGCACCAGAGGCCCGATAGGGCACATGCCGCCCGCGCCCAAAGGCCTCTGCCGCCTCAGCCAGCCGGGTAATCGGCTTGAGCTGTTTGCGCATGTAGACATACGAGACAACGGTCATGAGGATGCCATAGAACGCCAGATTGAGCAGCACTTGATAGGGCCGCCGAGCGGACACCCGGCGCCGGTCAAACACAAGCTCGACCACCCCGCCATCCCTATGAAAATAAAGCATAACAAACTGATTATCGGTCAGTGAAACACGCTCGAGATCCTCGAAATAGCCACGCAATTCGCGAATGACCACGCTTCCCGAAAGGTCGAACCAATCATAGTCATCGGCCTCTGGCATCTCGGATGCGGGCACCCGCCGCCGCTCGATTTCCAGCATTTCTGACACCGGGCTGCCTTCGGGTTCATCAAGCACCAAGCGCACCTCGCGCGCCACCGTCTTAACCATTTGCTGCGTGACATCGTCAAACAGCCTCTGGGCAAACACGAGCGACACCACCAAGAGCAGCGTGATCACCGGCAAAAGCAGGATCAACACGGCCCGTGCATAGAGACTTCGCGGAAGATAGGGTTTGAGCCAACGCAACGACATGGCTAAACCTAGCCGCGCGCGCAGCCATAAGGAAGAGCCATGCAAGCCGACCAAGGAAAAAGCCCCCCTGTAGGCATGGCCGAGGATGTCGGACAGGCGATCCGTCGCATTCTTGCGCCCAACCCCTCGCCCATGACGTTTTGGGGGACCAACACCTATCTTGTGGGCACGCGCCGCCTTGCGGTGATTGACCCGGGCCCCGACACCCCTGCCCATCTCGCAGCGATCCTTGCGGCCTTGGGTCCGGGCCAGAGCGTGAGCCATATTCTTGTCACGCATGCGCATCTGGATCATTCCCCTCTTGCCGCGCGCCTCTCGGCTGAAACCGGCGCACCGGTGCTGGCCTATGGCGATGCCACCGCCGGGCGCAGCGCCGTGATGCAGAGCCTCGCCGAAAGCGGGCTTATGGGCGGTGGTGAGGGCGTGGATACGGAGTTTGCCCCCGATCTGGTGCTCTGCGACGGGGAACGGATCATGGGGGACAACTGGCAGATCACCGCGCATTGGACACCGGGGCATTTCGGCAATCACATGAGCTTTGAGATCGCAGACAGCGTGCTGTCCGGCGATCTGGTGATGGGCTGGGCCAGCTCTCTGGTCTCGCCACCAGACGGCGATCTGACAGATTTTCTACGGTCTTGCGCGCGTCTTGGCGCGCTGAAGGCGCGGCGCTTTCTGCCCGGCCACGGGGCAGTGATCGAACATCCCAAGGCCCGCGTCGACTGGCTCGTCGCGCATCGCAAAGCGCGCGAGGCGGCAATCCTCGATTCCCTCACGCGGGCACCGCTGACCGCCACCGAGATTACCAGCCGCGTCTATGCCGACAGCCCACAAAGCCTTCTCGCCGCGGCCCGCCGCAACGTGCTCGCGCATCTCATCGACCTGATGCAGAAATCCCAAGTCGCGCCAGTCGGCGGACTACAGGCAGACGCAAAATTCGCACGCCTCCAAACCACCTGCACCTCGTCCTAAATTTTTGTCACAAAGCCTCTGGACCTCCCCGAATCCGGTTGCTATACGGCCCAAGTGTTCCGGCGTAGCTCAGCGGTAGAGCAGTTGACTGTTAATCAATTGGTCGTAGGTTCGATCCCTACCGCCGGAGCCAAAGATCTCAAGGGGTTAGCGGGAAACTGCTAACCCCTTTTCCTTGGGTTAGTCGCTTTTTTGTCGCTTATTTCAGCCTAGTAGCGCCATTTTTGAGGTGTCCTGCCCTGCTTCGCAACGTAGTGCGGCCGGTTCAGCAAATTCATGATGAGAGCCACTGCGGCGGTCTCAAATTGGCCAGTGGCATTCACACGAAACTCGCCTAGTTCTTCATTGTCGCAGTCATCTGCCTTCATCCGCAACGTAGCGCATCTGTCCTTGACGCTTGGTGTGTCGAAGGTTGTATGGATATCGTGAGCGAAGGCGTTGCGTAGCTTGAGTGAGCAATGGAACATGGCAGAGAACGGTATGACTTACGCGGCTTCAGCGTAAGCTCGATAAATCGCCAAAGTCCGATTTTGTTTTGCAATCAGACTTTTAGGGTTGGAAGCGCTTCAGGCATCTGTCCCAAACACATCATGCGCTGTGCGAGGCGCAGCATAAGCTCGTCCTGGATTTGAGCATGTCGTGGCACACCAAACAGGTTCGTCGTCTCGTAACGATCCCGCCGCAGATCGAACAATTCGCCTTTGTCCTCACCGTAAAGGCATAGCTTCCAGTCCTCCGTACGCAGCATTGATCCAGGTCCAAACGCCGTCGGTGGCATTGCCCCTTTGATGACATGGCCGGATATCGGCTCTAGGGGCTGTCGCACAAGCATGCCTGAGTCGGCGTAAACGTCACGTCGCCCCACCACCTTGCCCGCCATCGACCGGGCATGCGAGCCTTCTGGCTGCTTGAGACCGCATAGATCGAGAACTGTCGCCATGCCGTCCATCAGCTCGACCAAGCCAGAACACACGCCGCGCGGCACGCGCCCTGTCGGATCCCAAATCACCATCGGCGCCCGGATCAAGCACTCGTAAAACGCTGGAATCTTGTGGGTCACACCAAAATCACCAATGAATTCACCGTGGTCGCTCCAGAAGAGGACGATCGTGTTTTCAAGCAGGTCTAGAGCCTCAAGCTCGTTCAGAATACGCCCAACCTGATCGTCAACATACCGGATCTGCCCGGCGTAGATCGCCATCGCCTGTTTGAGCTCTGCGACCGGCATGTTGATTTCATTGCTGTGAATGCGCCAGTTTGTCAGCCGGATGATTTCTCCGTCCACTGGCGCCTTGCGATAATTCGGTGAAAGCTCAAACTGATCTGGGTGAAACAGGGACGAGTAGGGTTCAGGACAGGCAAAAAATGGATGCGGGTCCTGATAATTGAGGGTCAAAAAGAATGGCTGGCTTGTCCGAGCTTGGCGATGGATAAACGCGAGCCCCTCATCCGTCAGACGTTTGGTCAGGTTCCACTTTGACCCAACATCAAGGCTCGTGCTGTCCCATGCATTTATATAGTCTGGGTGGCCACCCATGATCCCTATGCAGATGTCCTCTCCTTCATCATACAGGCTACCAATCACATTTCCTTTGAAGGTGTGGTCCTTGCCCCAAATCCCTCGCACATAGCCCGCGTCACCCAGCACGCGCAGGGCATTGGGCTGCGCCTGATCGTAGGTGCCACCATATTGCCGAATGCCGTGTTCGATAGGATATTTCCCAGTTAGAAAACTCGTCCGGCTCGGCCCACACATAGGGCTTGCCGCAAAGGCGTGGCTGAACCGCGTTCCCATCGCTGCCAGCCGGTCCAAGTGCCGGGTAGCAATGAACGGATGGCCCTGACACGAGGCGTAGTCCCACCGCATTTGATCTGGATTGATGATGACGATATTTGGTTGCATGGGCAGGAACCGCGTAAGGGATCAAAAGGAGTAACCGAAACGATCAATCTCGGGCGCGAATTTTTCGGCCACGAGTTCGATAACATCGTCTCGGACGAAATAGGATCTATAGGCGTCGCGCACAGAAGCATTGAGGCGCGGAAGAGCGACGTCACCAAGCCCAAGCCGTCCGCAAAGTGCCTTGAAATCCATCTCAAGAGTTTCGTACTTCAAGATGACATCGACGTTGTCAAACGGATCGCTCTTCAGATCATCAAGGGTAAGATAGTGCGCATGAGGATGGACCGTATTGCTGATAAAATGCGCGAAGTCCTGCTCTGACCACACCACAGCTCCGCGGTGCGGCGAAAAATAATACGAGACGCAGCGGTCCCACGGATTTCGCACGCAGGTAACTTTGATCAGCCGCGCATAGCGCTCCTGGTCCAATTGGCGTCGATAATCCTCCAACGTCGCGTGCTTGTGAATTTGGAATTCAGGAGAACGTATCTCAAATCGATTTATCCCGTCGTGGTGAGGTCCAATCAGGGCGATGCGATCATCACTGTAGGGTAAGAGAGCCTTTTGAATTGAATTGCCGCCCGTCTTTGGCACGTGAATAAAGATAAAATTGAATGAGCTAGAAAGCATCGTGGTGCGGCCCTCCCGATATATGGACCTGATATATCCCTGGGCGTTATCTCATCTTAGCGGTTTATATGACCGACGGGTTGCCTGCAAACTGATAAACCTTGAAGGGGTCATCTTGGCCGTTTGGGTGGACATGCGACAGCCGCTTACACAAAGTCAGTGACGGGCATCGCCCTTTCTAACAGCGCCTCGTAGACCATGCGAACTTCAGGCTCCATTGACTGCGTCATCCCTTCGTCCTCATCGCTTGTGCGCAGGCTCTGTTCGTAAAAAGGCGCCTCTGTCAGGCCTTCCGTCGAGACACCAAAGCTATCGGCAATATAATCCACCGCCTTGTTATAAACATCGGCAGGCCAGTCAAAACTGACCAGCGGGATGTCATGGGCCGTGATATGCTGCAGCAGTCGAAGGTTATATTTCATCCACAAATCAATGGGGGCGATAACGGGGAGTAGGTTAGGGCCACGGCGCTGAAGTGAGCGAACCACGGCAAAGGGGTCACGAAAGGTGGCGACATAGTGCATATCCGGCACCGCCTCCTGCCAGAATGGCAATGTGAAAACGGTGCGTGGATCCTTGAATCCCCAAATCGGACGGCTGGCAAGGGATGCAATATGTGCATCCCGACGTGCCCGAAGCTCATCGCTCCATCGCATCTCTTCGGGTGGATTGTCCCAAGTGCCGCCATTCAGCTTCAGAAGGTCATTGTTGATTTGCATGATCTCGGGGTTTTCCTTGTTGCCCCGTCGATTGAACTTGGCAAAATTGATCACATCACCAAGAAACAGACCGCGTTCCTCCAGACATCCAGCCAGACAGCTCGTTCCGCTCCGATGCATCCCAAGGATGCAAACAGTCTTTGCCGCGTAGGTATTTGCCATCTAAAGCCGCCCTGCTGTGCCGAAGAACCATCGCTCACGTTGGTCCGATTTGGTATGTAGTTTAATTCGTCACGCCGGTCGATGTCGTCTCTCTGCTCGTTGACACTAAAATGGCTACCCTGAAACACAGCTTGCAGAACAGGATCATCTGGTCAAATCGCATATGAGTTCGAAAAAGCTGTCCATCGTATGCGAAAAAGAGGCTGGCTCGCGTGCCTCTGCCAGACGGTTTCGAATATCTGCATCCATGGTTACACGTTGAACAATGGCCGCGATGTCCTCGCATGGCTGGTCTTCGGCCATATGTGCGCCAAGCCCAAGTGCCGCAATTCGTCGGGCGTTTTCCAGCTGATCCCCGATAAATCCGGGGGCTACGATCATTGGAACGCCATTTTGCAAACAGTGCCAGATCGTGCCAACACCACCCAAAAACAGAAACGACGATAGACCCGGCATTACCGTATTGAATTCAATCCACTGGTGCAATTCGACATCCTTGCCACGACTGACCGAGTGGAAATGCGCGTGAAGGTCAGGATGATTGCCTAAAAAAAGGCTTACACCGTTGCCTTCGGGTATGTTTGCGATCAGCGCCTCTGTGAGGCGTAACAGATGTTCTGTGGAACCCTGATTTCCGAAGGACACCCCGATACGGCGGACATTGGGTGCGAGCGCGGGCGAGGTATGGTTGTGGATGCTGATGCTCGCCGGATCGTTCACGTGCGCGTAGAACCGCGTCGGCAGAAACTGCGCGTTCAGATACGGTGATCGGAGCCATCCACTGTCCAGCCGGCCCTTCTGCCAGCCAAGCTCGTCCTTCAAGCGCTCACCAAGATCATGATACTCCTGAACCGGCTCCGGCCAGGGGTGAATGTTGAGGTGCCCTTGGGCCGGGTCTGGGAAGAAACGCCAATACCCACCCGGCGTTCCCATCGCCGCATAAGGCAGATCAAGCTGAGCGACAGCAAGTCCAGCTCCTACAAGCAGGCGGTCGATAAAGACCATGTCAGGCCGATGCTGCGCAATGCGCTCCATAACGCGCCGCAAACTTGCGACCCTACCGTCATGTACTGCTGGGTTTTTCGCTATGTCGTCGATATGCGGCATGGGCATCAGGCGCAGCCGGTTCAGATCGCCCGCTTGCTCCACGTCGCAGCCATGTCCGCGTAACCGCGCGACTTGATCCCCATATGTGATCCACACGCTGCTGTGCCCTGCGGCCTCAAACTTCTGGCTAAGGCGCAAGAACCCCAGACCGCCAAAATCCATGTGCCCATAGGCGCTTGACACAAGAAACAGGACTTTGATGCCGTTACTCCCAAAGCTTCTTCAAGGCTGCGCAACCTAAGCGTTCAGCCTGGACCGCGATTGCGTCGAATATCGCGAATGCGAACATCCGTATCAAGGTCTTTGCTCACAAATCCTTCGACCATAGAGTGATTTAAACTATCCCCATGTCGCTCTCGCAACTCGCAGAAGGCGTCAGGTGGCTTTTCGCGGAGCTGAACACTACGGACCTAGAGAAACCGATCCATTTTGAGGGCATCAAGCGAGGCATTTGCGGGGCATCCTGATATGATATCCGCCAAAACTTCGCCGGTTTTGGGGGCCATCATCAGCCCATAATGGCTGTGGCCGAAAGCAGCAAAGAGACCATCCTGCCCCCGCACCGCGCCCAAGGCGGGCAAGCTGTCGGGAAATGAAGGTCTGCGGCCCATCCAGAAGGACCCTTGCGCAGTGCTCAGATCAGGGCACATCGCCTTGGCTTGACGTGTCAGAATAGCTTGTTTCCGGGGATCAGGTGGCGCGTCAATGGCCGCAAACTCTGCGGTACCAGCCAAACGCAATCCGCCAAGCATGGAACTGGCGACGGCCTTGCCATCGACATCCATCACCGAGTGATTGAGAGTGACACCGGGGGCCGCAAACTCCACATGATACCCGCGCTCTGCCACCAGAGGCAGGTTGATCCCAAGGGCCCGCAGCAAGTCTGCTGACCAAACCCCCGCGGCCAGAACAACGCGCGGCGCTGTGAAATTTTGGCCTTTGGCGAAAATCGTCCAACTGCCATTTTGATGCGACAGACGGATCACTTCAGCCTGAACCACCTCGATCCCAAGCCCCCGCGCCTTCGCGGTCAGGACCTGACCAAGCTGACCGGGTGCGCGGGCACGCGCCTGACCTTTGATCACCACCGCGGCCCTGAAGTCAGACGAAAGTCCGGGCTCCAGCGTCTGCAATTCCCTTGGACCGATCAGGGCCAGATCCCCGCCCTTTTCCACACGGATGCGATAATCAAGGTTCTTCAGACTGGCTTTGTCCGCAGTGCGGAAAGCGTGGATGTAATAGTTCTCAGCAAGCAAATCCTCATGGCCAGTTCCGGCAAGAAGACGGCGATACAGGTCCACGGATGGACCGCACAGATACTCCATACAATCGGACGCGGCACGTGCCTTTTCCTCTGTTGCGTGTCGTAAGAAGCGCAGCCCCCAAGGGATCATACGCGGCCAAAAGCGGGGACGCACCGAAAGTGGGCTATCTCGGTCCAATAGCAATCCAGGCAAGGTCTTCCATATCCCTGGCATGGATTGCGGGATAATGGACCACGGAGAGATAACACCGGCATTCCCGAAAGAGGTTTCTTGTCCGGGTATGCCTCTGTCAATCAGGCGTACCGAGAAGCCACGTTCACAAAGGGAAATCGCCGTGCAAATCCCGACAATACCGGCACCGATGATGGTTACATGACCGTCCATACCTCAGACCGCCGCAGGTGTTGAACGCCGTTTGAAAAGCTGGCTCAAGATGGCTGGAGCGGCAATCAAAGCGGCAATCAAATCGGCCTGCAGCGAGGGTGCAATGAACACTATGCCCGACACCGCCAGCAATACTCTCATGAAGGCACCCATCGGGGCCTTCCAGTATCCAACAACCGCCATTGAAAGCGCCAGAACCCCCAAAATGCAGCTCGTGGCGGTATAGGCGAACTCCCATAAATCAAATCCCGTTGAGGAAACGATAAGCAGGACAGGCGCGTACACAAAGGCCATTGGCGCAACCACTTTGCCCAAGCCCAAGGTAAAGGCTGACACACCTGTCCGGAAAGGATTGGAGTTGGCGATGGCCGCCGCCGCATAGGCCGAAGTACAAACGGGGGGCGTAATTTCCGATACGACACCATAGTAGAGCACAAACATATGGCTGGCGATCGGAGGCACGCCAAGCTGTGCCAGAGCGGGCTGAGCCACGGACGCAAGCATGATGTAAAGCGCTGTCGTCGGAACGCCTGCCCCCATCAAGATGCAAGAAATCGCGATGAACACCAGCGACAGGAACAATTGCAGATCTGGGGTTGAGATCATTTCCCAGCCGCCAAAGGTGAACATATCATTCAAGCTCATGGCCATCGAGCCCGCGCCTTGGGTCACCATAAAGCCCATGCGAAACCCAATGCCCGTGGTATTGATGACACCGACAACAATGCCCACAGCCGCCGAGGCCGCCCCGACAGCCAGGGCATATTTTACACCCACTTCTAGCGACTCTGCCATTTGAGGCAGCCGAATACGCTCTTGCGGGTTCAAGGTGGCAACAACCGCACCGATCACAAGCAGCAGGGCCATTTGCCCCTCAAATCCTTGGCCCATCCATTTCCACAAAACAAAGGCAATGAAGGCCGCAGGATAGATCAAAGTGGTCGGTTCACGTAACCGCGCCATGCCCGCGATCACTGCCAGAGAGATGCCGCAAAAAGCGGACATGTAAGGCGTGTAGCCAGAGAAAAGTACAACCAGCAGACCGATCAAGGGAATGATATTCGCCCAGCCTTCCCGCCATACGGCCGCAAATTGGGGCAGGCTGTCCTTTGCCATGCCCTTCAAGCCAAGTTTCAAGGCCATCAGGTGCACCACAGCGAACACACCGACGTAATGCAATACCGCCGGGACAATCGCTGCAATCACGATTGTGGTGTAGGGTAGCTGTAGAAACTCTGCCATGATGAAGGCTGCGGCCCCCATGATCGGCGGCGTAATTTGACCACCCGCCGAAGCAGCGGCCTCGACGCCACCTGCAAAATGTCCGGGGTAGCCCAGCCGTTTCATATTCGGAATGGTGAGGGCCCCCGTCGACACTGTGTTCGCAACGGAAGAGCCGGAAATTGTCCCGAAAAATGCTGAGGATACGACCGACACCTTTGCCGGACCACCGACATAGCGCCCGGCAAGAATGGTTGCGTTGTCTATGAATAATTGCCCCAAACCGGTGCGCTGCGCGATGACGCCAAACAGGACAAAGTGAAATACAATTGTTGAAACGACCCAAAGGGTGACACCGAAAATACCCTCTTGTGGGAAATACATCGACGAGACGAAAGTTTTGAAGTTCACGCCGGGATGCTGCAACAAACCGGGAAAATAGGTCCCGAAAAGCGCGTAGGAAATGAATACACAGATGATGAACGGCAAAACCCAACCGAGGGTCCGCCGTGCAATATCCAAAACCAACAGGATTATAATGACACCAAAAAATACGTCATACCCGTTGGGATTACCCATTCGGAAAGTTTGTTCCTCAATCCCAAGCGACGGAATGCCGCGCCACGCCAGGCCCACATACAGCGATGACGCCACGCCCAATGCCATGAAGACCAGATCATAAAGGGGGATATTTCCCAGCCGAAGGCGGCTGACCTTCATTGCAAATGCGCTGTCACTCTTGAAAATTGGAAAGAGCGCGTAGGTGAGAATGAATAATCCCGAAAGATGCCAGCCCATGTGCCAATGATCGGCCGGAAGACCAAACCCCGCAGTCACAAAGTGATAAAGCGCAAAGACCAGTGCCACCGCGCGCAAGACCATGCCAACGTTCGGGCCTACTGCGCGCGTCGCAGCGCCTTCGTCATATTTCCGCTCTATCTCGGCCAACTGCTCTGGGGTCAGCTTGGCCAGTTCTTCGGCGCTCAGGTCATTGCTGCTGTTGGTCACGGGCCTACCTTGTCATTCATGAAAAGAGGTTGCGATGCCCACTGGGGGCATCGCTTGGAATGTTTCCTAGAATGAAGACGGCTTATTTGAGCAGCCCTGCTTCGCGATAAAAGCGCTCTGCACCGGGATGCAGCGGCACCCCAAGGCTATCCACCCCGTTCAACGCCGTTTCCGGCCGGATCAGCTTGCCTTTCGCATGCCCATTGTCGAGCAAGTTGCGGGTATTGTCATTCCAGAGCGCCTTGGTGATCCCGTAAACAAGATCGTCCGAAAGATCCGAGGAAACAACAAGATATGCCGAAACCGCAGGGGTCATCGTATCGTTATCAATACCCTCATATACGCCACCGGGAATTTTTGAGGGAATGTAGGCAGGCACCACATCGTTGATTTTCTGCATTTCTTCGTCGCTGAAGGAATACAGCGTCATGCCCTTGGTCGAGGCAAGCTGAACCATCGCCGCCACAGGCCAACCCGCCGCATAAAAGAAGGCGTCCAATTGCCCATCCGCCAGACGTTCAGCCGATTGCGAATTGTTCAACTCGGCCTCTTCCATGTTGTCGCGGTTCACACCCCATTCTTCGAGCATTTTCAGCACAGCCACTTGGGTACCGGACCCCGCCTGCGCAATACCAACCCTTTTGCCTGCCAGATCACCCAACCCGTCCAAGGTTGCCCCGGCGGGCATCACAAGATGCAGGTCTTCTGGAAAGAGGTTGGCGACAAGTCGCAGCTTGTCATGCTTTTTGCCCTCAAATGTGCCAACACCAAGGTACATCTCACGCGTAACGTCGGCAGCAGCAAGGCCGGCTTCCAATTCGCCGTTCTGCACAGCCGCGTTGTTAAAAACTGAGGCGGTTGTGGACTGCGCAATCGCAATCAGTCCGGGAACGCCGCACTGTCCCCCCTCTTCGCAGGGTCGAGATCCGGGAGGAGAGGAAATCCCATTGGCGATCGTTCCGCCAATCGGGAAGTAGGTTCCGCCTGCACCGCCGGTTCCAATGCGAAAAAAAGTTGGGCTTTGGGCCATTGCCGTGCCGGCCATCAACGCCGTTGCCAAAGCTGCCACTGCCATTTTCTTCATCAATGCCATTCTAAACTCCCCGTTTTTATAGGCTTTACCTCCGCGATGCGAAGGCTTGTCGTGGTCGCGAGCTTAATGGTAGCGTTGATAAAGACAAATTTGTTATAACTCTAAAAAACAAGGAAAAACTTATATAGTGAAGCTCCAGCAACTCTCTGTTTTTCGTGAAGTCATGGCTACCGGGTCCGTCTCGCAGGCAGCGAGGCGTTTGGGGCGCACGCAGCCTGCGATCAGCCTTTCCTTGCGAGAACTCGAAGCGTCGCTCGGTATCACTCTTTTTGAACGTGAGGGGCGCCGCCTTATCCCGGTGCCAGAGGCCTATTACCTGTTGGCAGAGGCGGATGAAGTGCTAGACCGACTGTCTACAGTGTCTCGCACCATGAAAAGCCTCGGGGATGCCGCGAGCGGCAATCTGAAGGTTGCCGCGATGCCCGGACCATCCAGTTATCTTTTCCCCGGATATATCAGTCGGGTTCTCGGCGATTTCAGGGATATCAAGCTGACCTTGACGATGCGCAGTTCGCAACAGATCCTCGAGTTGGTGGCCACCCAAAGCATTGATTTCGGCTTTGCGGATCTGGATTTTCAGCTTGAAAAGCGCAAAGGTCTTTTGACGGCAGAAACCTTTTCTGCGCGCTGCTTTTGCGCCTTGCCTCAGGCGCATCCCTTGGCTCAAAAAGCCGCGCTATCTTGGGAAGATTTGCATGATCAACCGATGGGCGGCTTGCACAGCGCGCATTGGCTTCAAAAACGTATTCACATGGCATTTCAGGGGCATGGCGCACGGTACAATCAAATCATCGAAAGCCAGTTTTTCATCCCGCTTTTGCAATTTGTGTCCCAAGGGCAATGCTGCGCCATCGTCGATCCGATGACCGTGGCCAGCGAACAGCAGTCAAGGCTGAACGGGGATGCGTTGGTATTTCGTCCGCTCGCTCAAGACCTTCGATATGATTGCGCCATTTTTGTCCCCAGATTGCGCCCGATGTCGCAGTTGGCAAGACGGGTAAAAGACGGATGGAAGGCCGAGGTGCTGCGCCTGATGACGGTGCTTGGCGCAGATCCGATGACGGACATTTACTCTAATGAGTGAACACGAGGTCGGAGCCGCGGCGCACCTCCTCGAGTCGTCCGAGGATGCCTTGCGACTGCGGATATCAGCCTAGGCCAAAGCGAGTGATCTGGTTCCACATAGAACCGAGATGATCTTAACACCACATCCATTTGTTTTCCGGCACAAGGTGCGCTTTCCCGCAGACAGAATGTGTTGGGCCCCCCGCAGATGGCGAGGGGCCCTGCCCCATGTCCGGCTCAGCCGAAGATGAAGTCACCACCATCCAGCGTTGTCGCCTCTACATCGACCAGTATGATCGTGTGGTCCAGATAGCTGACCTGTGTCGCACCAGAACCGTCAAAGGTTGTCGCAGCAATGCTCAGACCCTCAAAGCCGCCGATCACTCCACGCAGATCCAGCAGATCACCCGCAGTGTCGAAATCCGAGATCACATCAACCTCTCCGGCATTGAAGCTGTTGAAGACAAAGACATCCGCCCCGTCCCCGCCTTGCATCTGATCGTCGCCGTTGCCGCCGTTGATGGTATCGTTACCCTCACCCCCGAGAAGCGTGTCGCGGCCATTGCCGCCAGCAACAAAGTCATCACCGACACCGCCATCCACCATGTCGTTGCCGAACCCGCCACCCATTTGATCGTTACCAGCGCCGCCGCTCATGACGTCCATTCCGGTGCCGCCCCCCATCAGGTCGTCGCCATCGCCGCCGCTCAGCGTATCCGCTCCTTGGCTGCCGCCCATACTGTCGTTCCCGGCCCCGCCCGTCAGAACATCGTCACCGCCGCCACCATTGACGAGATCATTCCCGTCGCCGCCATCTGCGGTGTCGTCACCAAGGCCTGCGCCAATGACATCGTCGCCCGCATCGCCGGACAGCTGGTCATTTCCAAGCCCCCCACCGATCCGATCATCCCCGTCGCCGCCCATGGCCACGTCATCACCATTCCCTGAGGAAATGATGTCATCGCCGCCATTGCCAGAGAGCACATCATTGCCGTCACCTCCAACGATGCTGTCCGCGCCGCCGCCGCCGCCAATGTCATCGTTCCCTGCCTCACCAGCTAGGAAATCATTGCCACCCGCACCACGCAGAATATCGTCACCTTCACCGCCAAAGGCCATATCCCCCATGACGCCGGTCGAGATATTGCTCAGACCCTCATCGCCATCCGACCAGCTTCCAGTGTGAATCTCGTCATTGCCCGCGCCGCCAAAGATCGTATCCGATCCGTCGGCACCTGCATCAAACACGCCCCCTGTGGCGGTCGAAACGCGGCTATCATCATCGCCGGTGATGATGTCATCCCCCGCGCCACCTTCGATCAGGTCATCACCCGCACCGCCAGCATAGCCATTGTCGTATTCCGACAGGGGAAGCGCCCCCGAAGCCCCAAAGCTGGCGGCATTGAACGGGTCGTCATCGTCGCCCGGCCCAGCCCTCAGCGTGTCATTGCCCGCGCCGCCATCAAGCACATCTGCACCTGCATTGCCGAACAGCACATCATCGCCCGCGCCGCCTGTGATGCTATCTGCACCGCCGCCGCCACCGACATCGTCATTGCCAGCATCGCCGTTGAGGATATCGTCGCCACCCGCACCGCGCAGGATGTCATCGCCGTCCCCGCCGTGGGCCACATCTCCCATGACGCCGGTCGAGACATTGCTCAGACCCTCATCGCCATCCGACCAACTGCCTGTGTGAATCTCGTCATTGCCCGCGCCGCCAAAGATCGTATCCGATCCGTCAGCACCCGCATCAAACACGCCCCCTGTGGCGGTCGAAACGCGGCTATCGTCATCGCCGGTGATGATGTCATCCCCCGCGCCACCGATAATCAGGTCGTCTCCGTCACCTCCGGCATAGCCGTTGTCGTATTCCGTGCGCGGCAATGCACCCGAGGCCCCGGCATCAGCGCCATTCGGGATATTGGCATCGCTGCCCGCCATGATCACGTCATCCCCTTGGCCGCCGTTAATGTCGTCACTGCCGCCGTTGCCTGTCAGGGTGTCCTTGCCGCCAAGTCCGATGAGCACGTCATCGCCTGCCCCGCCGTTGATGACATCGTCGCCTTCCGTGCCTGTCACGGTCTCGCCAGCATCGCCCAAGGCGAGGGTGACACCGCCCATGGCCCGCTGATCGTCAAGAAGCGACAACGCTTGTTCTAGCGTGATCTCCTCGATCTCACCCGCCGCCGCAGGCAGAATAGGAACAAAACCATCCTGAAGGCCATTTACCTCGCCCGGTGTCCCTGCCCCTATGCCATTCGGCACCGACACCCCATGCAGGACGATTTCCCGCAAGGTGAGTGGAAGAATATCCGCGCCCACGTAATCATTCATTGTGACAGGGCTAAAGAAATTTGCCGCATCGTTCAGGTCAAAGGCCCGAATATATGTGAAAGAACCATCCGCATTGGTCATGGGAGCAGCGCCGTCTTCGGTCAGAGTCAAGAGCACGTCGCCATATTGGCTTACCCCTTCCAGCACTTCCACCAATCCATCCCGGTCAGTATCACTGTTGATATCCGGGGTTTGTGAGTTTGCAGGATTTCCCTCCAGATCAAAAAGACCGTGAATATGCTGGGGGACAGGTTGGTTAGGCTCCATGCCCTCTACGGTGATGGAGACGTTCAGATATTGTTCGCCGGTGGCTTCAGGCGCGCCAATCGCAAGGATCGCTGTTCCACTGACACCCGAGCCGTTGAGAGCAATGAAATCTACCGTATAGGTAGACTCAGCGCCCCGCAGAAAGGTTTCAAAAGAGGAATAGTTCGTCGCTAGATGTGCCATGGTTTGACCTCCCGTTTGCATGCATCACAGAGCAGTCACGGGGCACCGCCGCCCAAAGTTTCAGACACGGCAGAAAAAACTTAAGGTCGCGTGCTTTCAAAGATGGATCAGGCTACCTTGGCGAAACCGGATCGCGCCCGCGTTTGGAAAAGAAGCCGACCACAACAAGTATAGAGACGACTATCGTCCCTGACCTTACGAGTGCCGCCTCTTTGTCAACACCGCTGCAAACAGGGGCCCATCCCCGGCCCTCACACCCATCACTTGACGCAAAGAATTGCTGTTGCACGTATCAAGGGGCGGCTTGCAGTTTTTGATCAATCTGACAGCCGCGCGGCAAACAAGTGGCAGATGGTTCAAGACTTCCGCGACCACGCAAATTGAACAACCCATCGCTGTCAGTTGCCTGCGCGTTCCGCCAATGCGACAGGCGCAAGCATGATCGCTGTGGCCTCTTGGGCCAGCAGCATTGTCCCCGGAAGAAGCCCCGCCCGCCCAGAGGGATCTGTCTCAAGGTTACGTCGCACGGCTTCGGTTTGCTTGAGAAAGCTGATAACTGAGGGCGATGTCAGCGCAGCAAGATGGTTCGAAGCCGCGTCTTGGGCGGACGACAGGTTGATGACTGTCACATTCAACCCGGCCACCTCCTCAACGCCCGTTATATTTCCAAGACGTCTGGGAACGCCCGTCAACCGTGCAGACAGTCGCAAGGCGGGATCGTTTTGCGAGGTGAAAATGACAAACGGATCAGGCAGGTCACCGATGGCCTTTGCCTGAGCGCGAAACACCGACGGGGCAATGTCTGGCGAGAGCAGGACCACCGCAGATATCCGCGACAGCATTGTCTGGTCTTTGCGGATCGCCATTTGGCGCAGCACCTCCATCGTCAACTGGGCCCCCATCGAATGCGCGACAAGGACAATGTCGCGCGCGCCCGCACGCCCAAGATCCTCGAGCATCTGTTCAAGCCCGTCCCGCGCAATGAGAACTGCATCCCGATCTGCGGCATAGCCCAGAGGCGCCCCCCGCGACGGCCAAGCATAGTGAACGGTCAACGCGTCGATATCAAAGTCGCGGATCATCTGCGCAGTTCGAAATACCCCGTCCCCCAAGGTATTGTTGAACCCATGAATTGTGACCACCACTTCCTTGTCGGTGATCCGGTCCGAGGCCAAGGTGCGCGCGACCTCCTCGCGGAATGCAGCCCGACCAGAGAAAGAGGCCACCTCGCGCGTCAAAAAATGCCTGTCAGGGTCCGGGTGCATACCCGGTAGCATCACAATCCCGGGCCTGCGCGTTTTTGGAACGCTGACGTCCACCCTTGCATAGGTCAGAGGCCCCGCAAACTTGGACGACCACACCCCTGCCGCCTCTTGCGCGCGGGTGGTGCCGACATAGACCGGAACGATGGTCTCTCCCGTCAGAGCGGCGGTATCGGGAACCATATCCGCACGCGGCGCGCATCCGGCAAGCCAGATCAAGACCACCCCGAAGCAAAGCCAGCGGTCCATCCTATGGGCCTGAAAGATGGTAATGGCTGTGCGTGTGGGCATAAGGGCACTCTTCTTCCGACGACACCCAAAGGCCCTGACGGAACACACCCTTGGTTGAGGATTGACTTCGCAAGCTTCAGCCAGAAGGGTTATAGCAGGACCGGAGCCACCGATAGCGGCGTCCTGCTCAAAACGAGCATGTCCTTAGGGGCGATGACAGAACCGAAGCGATTTTTTAGACCTTTGCAGCGTGGGAGCCGACAAAGCCGATGTCAGGAAAAGCGTTCACCATGGGCACATCGCCCGAACCCAAAGGCACAATCGGGGCGGCCACGGCAAAATCCAGACGCGCAACCGAGATACGTGATGTTTTCGCCGAGAATTACCTCGACTACCAGTATCGCTTTGTCGAGTTTTTCGTCGAACATCTAGAAGACGTTAGCCGCGCCTTTCGTGGGGACCTACAGCAGATGCTTATTCTGGCCATCATCGGTCAGGTCACGCTCAGGGCGGTCCGCGATGCGGGTATTCGCGACCAAGACCCGCGCCTGTCAAACCTCGAGCGGCCGGGCATCAGCGCGTCCCGTATCGCCGATGTGACCGCCATTCCCCGCCAGACCGTGCGCCGCAAACTTGAACTTCTGCGGCAAAAGGGATGGATCACGCAGTTGCCAAACAACAGTTGGACAATGTGCCACCGGGACGGGATATCCGGGGCAAGGGTAGATCTGAATGAGGTGGATCAGCGCGCGATTGACCGGGTCGCGCGCCTCTTCACCGACCTTGAGGCGCTGGTGAATACGTGCCGCTGACGGGCACATTCCTGATGACCAGATGTTGAGGGAATAGAGCCGCGATGCGCCCGGGGTGACTGGCCATTTCGAGCGCCTCATCGCTTGCTCTAAATTCAAAGGGCACATAGCATTTCTGGCACGGTACCAAACGCGAGCGCCTGCAATGCCACCCAGAGCCTCTTATTCCGCCACGCGCGCATTCCGCGATGGGCCTTGCCGGTGCAAGGCTTGCGCCCTTTCCACTTTGGCCCCGTGACGGAGACCCGGCAATGAGCCTCCGCCTGATGGTTTTCCTGGCCGCTTTCTCGTTGACGACCTGCGACGACGACGAAGGCCCAGGAGACCCCACGCCGCCACGCGCTGTCCGCACCATGATCGTCGCCCAAGGGGGCGAGGACGCGTATCGAACCCTACCCGGCGTGCTGACCGCAGCCGAGACGATGCGCCTTGCGTTTCCCGTGGCGGGTAGGTTGATCGACGTGCCGCTGCGCGCAGGCGATCGGATGACCCAAGGAGAGGCGGTCGCCCGCCTTGATCCCGCCGACATCGAGCGGGAAATCACGGCTGCTGAGGCAAAACTTGCGGCAGCGCTTGCGCGCCTTGATGCCACGGACGCCGAATTTCAGCGCCAGCGCACGCTCTTTGAGCGCGGCCTTGTCGCACGCGCCGGGTTTGAACGCATCTCAGCGGATCTTTCCGCCGCCTTGGCCGACCGCCGTGTGGCAGAGACAGACCTTGCCGCCGCGCGCGACCGGCTGGACCGCATCACGCTGCGCGCCCCACGCGAGGGCGTGGTGACGGCCCTGCTGGCCAATCGGTTCGAGGAGCTTGCAGCGGGCCAGCCTGTCTATGAGGTTGCCGTGACGGCGGCGCTTCAGGCCGAGGTGCTCGCCCCCGAGGCGCTCTTGGCCCTGATCGCGCCGGGAACGCCGGTCGCGGTGCGGCTGCCCGCTTTCCCCGACCAAAGCTTTGCCGCCGAAGTGACAGAAATCGCCGCTGACGCAGAGGCGGGTGTCGCTTACCGCGTCAAGGCGCGACTGGCTGATCCGCCCGAAGGCGCAAAGACCGGGTTTTCGGCGGCCGTCTCATTCACGCTGCCGCGCGCGGCCGGTGCCATCGACATACCCTTGTCCGCACTGATCTTTGCAGACACGCGATCCGAACCGACAGCGGGCGACAGCGCAACCGTCTACGTCTTTGACGAGGCCACCGGCACCGTGCGCGCGCGCCAAGTGCGCATCGACGGGGTGGTCGGCACTGACCTGCTGGTGACAGAGGGGCTATCGCCCGGCGAACACGTCGTGACCGCCGGAGTTGCTCTTTTGAGCGATGGTGAACCCGTGCGCCTCTGGAGTCTGCCGGAATGACAGGCTTGACCCGCGCCGCGCTGGATCGCTGGCGGCTGGTGCTGGCGGTGACGCTGGTGCTGGTTGTGACCGGGGTGATGACCTATTTCACCCATCCCAGCCAAGAAGACCCAGAAATCACCATTCGCACCGCGGTGGTGACGGCCCGCTTTCCCGGTATGTCAGCAGAGCGCGTCGAACAGCTTTTGGTCAAACCGATCGAAGAGGCCGCGCGCCAGATTGCCGAGGTCGACACCATCGAGAGTGCCGCACAGACCGGCTTTGCGACCGTCAAGGTCGAGCTGCGATCTGAGGTGACGCTGGTCAAGCCGGTCTGGACCACGCTGCGCAACCGGATGGACGATCTCGCCCCCTCTTTGCCCGAGGGGACGGTGGGCCCGCAGGTCAATGATGACTATGGGCGCGTGGCCGTGACCACGCTCGCGCTGCATGGTGCGGATTTCTCTGCAGCTGAATTACGCGCAACGGCCCGCTGGCTGCGTGATCGTCTGGCGACAGTGCCCCTGATTGGGCGCATTGACCTTTACGGCGTGCAGGACGAGCGGATCTGGATCGAGTTCGACCGCGCCCGTCTCGATCAGGCCGGACTAACGGTTGAGCGTATGCTCGATGCTGTAGCAGATCAGAACCTCATCCTCTCGGCGGGCGCGCTTCAGACCGAGGCAGGGTTTCGCTATGCGCTGAGCACCGATGGGGCCTTTGAGGATTGGCGTGCCATTGGTGACGTGCCAGTGCCTCTGCCTTCAGGCGGCACCACAGTCTTGCGCGACCTTGCGCAGATTTCGCGCGGCTATATCGAGCCGGCGCGCAATCCGGTGTTCTTCAACGGCAATCCAGCGGTGACGCTTGGGGTGTCGATGGTGGAAGGTGGCGCAATCCAAACCTTCGGTGCGGGCCTTGATGCCGCGCTCACAGACCTGCGCAGCGCCCTGCCCCTTGGCCTTTCCCTTGATCTTATGACCCATCAGCCGCCCATTGTGGCCGCCTCTGTTGCCGATGCCACCGAGAACCTGTTGCAAACCATCGCCACTGTGATGGCGGTGGTGATCCTCTTTCTGGGGATGCGCGCCGGGCTGATCGTCGGGGCAATCGTGCCGCTCAGTATCGTGCTGGCGCTGGTGGGCATGGCGCTCTGGGGTATTCCGCTGCACCGCATTTCGATTGCGGCGGTGATCATCGCGCTTGGCCTTTTGGTGGATAACGGCGTGGTCATGGCCGAGGATATAAAGCGGCGCATCGACGGCGGCACCACACCGCGCGACGCCGCGCTCGAGGCCAGCCGCACGCTTGCGATTCCGCTTTTGACCTCGTCATTGACCACGATCCTTGCCTTTCTTCCCTTGATGCTGGCCAGCGACGCGACGGGCGAATTCCTGCGCGCCTTGGCACAAGTGCTGGCACTGACATTGATGGCAAGCTGGCTTTTGTCGGTGACGGTCACGCCCCTTTTATGCGTGCGCTTTTTGCGATCCACGCAGGGCCCAACAGAAACGGCGCCGGGTCGCGGTGCGCGGCTTTATCAGGCGGCGCTGCGCCGGGCCTTGGGGGCGCGGGCACTTGTGCTTCTTGCCACGATTTTCGCCTTTGCCGTGGCGCTTGCGGCGCTAGGTCGTGTGCCCACCGGCCTTTTGCCCCCCTCGGAACGGGCACAATTCGTGCTGAGCCTTGAATTGCCCGCTGGCATCTCCGAAGACGAAACCGCGCGTGTCGCGCGCCGCCTCGCAGGCTTTCTTGGCGACACCACCGCCAACCCCGAAATCGTTGGCAATGTGGTCTATGTGGGGGCTGGTGGACCGCGCTTCTTTCTCGCGCTCTCCCCCCTTGACCCTGCGCCACATATTGCCTTTGCCGTTGTGAATCTTGCTGATGCCACATCCGTGCCTGTCGTGCGTGAACGTGTCGAGAACTGGATGGCCGCCAATCTACCCGAAGCGCGTGGCTGGACAGAGTTGCTATTCCTTGGAAAAACACCGCCCGGAACGGTCGAAATACGCCTTATCGGCGGCGATGCCGACGCCTTGTTCTCGACGGGTCGGGTGGTCGAGGGGGTCTTTCGCGACATAGACGGCACGCGGCAGATCCGTGGTGACTGGGCCAATCCCGTTCTGCAACTGACGGTCCTGATCGACGAGGCGCGTGCCCGGCGCGCGGGCGTCGCACCGTCGGCCGTTGCCCGCACCCTCGCGGCGCGTTTTGACGGGGCGCATGTAACGGATTACCGCGAAGGCGACCGTGTAATTCCAGTGGTGATCCGCGCTGAACAAGAGGCGCGCAACAGTCTGGATGCGCTCGCGGATGTGACGGTGTTGTCAGGGGATGGCGTGGCGGTGCCCCTATTGCAGATCGCCGACTACGGCGGAGAGTTGCAGCCTTGGGTGATCCGACGTGTGCAACAAGAGCGCGCCCTGACCATCTCGGCCCTCCGCCCCGGCCTATCCGCCGCAGAGTTGCTCGCCGAGGTCGCGCCAAGGCTTGAGGCGCTGGACCTGCCACAGGGCATCCGCTGGGAGCCCGATGGCGAAGTCGTCGCCAAGGCGGACGCCAATGCCGCGCTTTTTGCGACACTGCCACAGTGCCTGCTGGGCATCGTTTTGTTGTTGATCTGGCAGTTCGACAGCTTCCGCCGCCCGGCGATCATCTTTGCCACGATTCCGCTGGTGCTGGTGGGGGTGGCCCCCGGCATGTTGCTGATGAAGGGCACCTTGGATTTCAATGCGCTTCTTGGTGTGCTGTCACTTGCGGGGATCATCATCAATAACGGCATTGTCCTGATCGAGCGCATAGATGCCGAGCGGGCCCACAATGATGACCTTGGGCAAGCATTGGTCACGGCCTGTGCGGCGCGCCTGCGCCCTATCGTGATGACAACGCTCACCACCATCCTCGGACTGCTGCCGCTGCATCTCTTTGGTGGGGAACTATGGCGCGGCATGACCATCGTGATGATGTTCGGTCTGGGCGTGGGCACGCTCTTGACCCTTTTCGTCGTGCCTTGCCTCTATGCAACGATCTTTGCCGACCAGCGACGCAGTCGTCACCGGCCTGCGGTGCCATAGACCCGCTGGACCGCAACAAAGATCATTGCCGTCGTCCAACCAACGATAATCGTGCCATTGGTCGCCGCAAAGGCACCAAGCAATCGCCAATCCGGTCCCAGAACCATATCGCCATAGCCAAGCGTGGTGAATGTGACGGTTGTGAAATAAAGCGCCTCTTCGACACCGCCAAGAGCGCCCAATCCGATCAGCAACATGGCCCAGAACCAGCACTGCGCGCAGATGGACAGAAAGAACCACATCACAACAGAGATCACGGCCAAGGCCTTGGTCACGGCTCTCTTTGGCATACCCGACGCCCTGCGCCCGAACCGCGCCGCCACCACCATAAACCCTGCATGAATGGCGACAGTGACCGAAATCGCCAACATTCCAATCGCAAGTTGGGGCAAGATCATGCTTGGGTCCAGATACTATGGCAGTCGCAGACTGTGCCCCGCCGTGTCACAGGTTAGGGAGCACAGATTGCTTATGCGGCCCGCATCATAGGGCGGTCAATGCCCTTCTGGTCACAAGGCCTTAGCGCGCCAAAGCTGCCTTGAGCGTGGCGCGGCTGGCGTCCCACCCTTTGTGATGTCAGGCGCGGGCATCCTCGAGAATCATCTGTGCTGCCTTTTCGGCGATCATCACGGTCGGCGAATTTGTATTGCCAGAGGTGATGGTGGGCATGATCGACGCGTCGGCGATGCGCAGGCGCCTGAGCTGTTTCAGCCGCAGGCGTGGATCGACCACCGCCGCCTCATCCGCCCCCATCCGGCAGGTGCCGACCGGGTGAAAGATCGTGGTGCCGATCTCACCTGCGGCGCGGATTAGGTCATCGCGGCTCTGATACGTGGGGCCGGGCCGATATTCCTCGGGGTGATACTGCGCGAAGGCGGGTTGCGCGACAATCCTGCGCGTCAATTGGATGGCGCGGGCCGCGACATCGCGGTCTGCCTCTGCAGACAGGTAATTTGGGCGAATAGAGGGGGCCGCACGGAAATCAGGGCCGGTCACATGCACACTGCCTCGGCTCTCGGGGCGCAGGTTGCAGACGCTGGCCGTCATCGCGGGAAAGGGGTGTACCGGATCGCCGAACTTATCAAGGCTGACGGGTTGCACATGGTATTGCAGGTCTGGCGTTTCTTTTTCCGGACCCGATCGGGTAAAGATACCCAATTGGCTGGGAGCCATCGACATTGGCCCCGAGCGGGACAGAAGATACTGCAACCCGATCCCCAGCTTGCCGCGCAGGCTGCTGGCCTTTTCGTTCAATGTCGGCACTCCGTGAACCTTGTAGACAAGACGCAATTGCAGATGGTCCTGCAGATTGCCCCCCACCTGCGGCACCTCGACCACGGGCGCGATACCTGCGTTCTGCAGCACCGCGCCATCACCGATGCCCGACAGCTCCAACAAGGCCGGAGAGCCGATAGCGCCCGCGCATAGCACGGTTTCGCGGGCGGCGTGGGCGGTGATGCTGCGGCCCTCGTGGTGATAGACCACGCCCTTGACCTCGCCCTCTGCAATGATCAGCCGTTCTGCCTGTGCGCCGGTTAAAATATGCAGGTTCTTGCGCGCCTTGGCCGGGCGAAGAAAAGCCTTGGACGTGTTCCAGCGAATGCCAGCCCGTTGATTGACCTCGAAATAGCCGCCGCCCTCATTATCGCCGGAATTGAAATCGTCGGTACGCGGGATGCCCGCCTGTTCGGCCGCCTCAAGGAAACTATCCAGCACCTGCCAACGCACGCGGGTCTTTTCCACCCGCCATTCGCCCCCTGCCCCGTGCAAATCGCTGTCACCTGCGTGATGATCCTCGGCGCAGCGAAAAAGCGGCAGCACATCGTCCCATCCCCAGCCGGTGCAGCCCATCTGCGCCCATTGGTCATAGTCGCGCGCCTGACCGCGCATGTAGATCATGCCGTTGATCGACGAGCAGCCCCCCAACACTTTGCCGCGCGGATAGAGAAGCGAGCGGCCATTCAAACCCGGCTCTGGCTGAGTGCGAAACCGCCAGTCGGTGCGGGGATTGTCGATACAATAGAGGTATCCGACCGGGATATGAATCCAGTGGTAATTGTCGCTCCCTCCTGCCTCGAGCAAGAGCACACGGGTTGCCGGGTCTGCCGATAGCCGGTTGGCAAGCACGCAGCCCGCACTGCCCGCCCCAATCACGATGTAATCATATTGATCCATACGCCTACTCCATTCCCTGCCGCATGACGACACGAGTCACCGAACCGGACATGACCGGTCGTTCTTAGATCAGAAATGGGCCGGGCTGTTCAACGCAGCCCGGCCAATGGGTCAGTTTTCAGGATTGAATCCCAAACGCCGCCCCAGACGCGAGGCGTAGAATTCACCCACAAGACCCCGGCGGAACAGCAGCACGCAGACCATGAACACGACGCCCGTGATAATCGTCACCGGGAAGTCAGAGGTGGCGAGATAGTTCTGCAAGGTGACGACAATGCCCGCGCCAAAGATCGGCCCGATCAGCGTGCCGATGCCGCCCAGCAAGGTCATCAGGATGACTTCGCCCGACATTTGCCATGTGACATCGGTCAGCGTGGCGAATTGAAACACCAGCGCCTTGATCCCACCGGCAAGGCCGGTCAATGCCGCTGACATCACAAAGGCCGCCAGTTTGTAACGCGCCACCGAATAGCCAAGCGAGGTTGCGCGGCTCTCGTTCTCGCGGATCGACTTGAGGATCATGCCAAACGGTGAATTGACGATCCGCCAGATGATCAACATGCCCAAGAGGAACACACCCAACACAAAGTAATACATGTTGGTGGCCTCTGAGAGGTCGATGAAGCCAAACAGCACTCCGCGTGGTACGGATTGGATACCGTCCTCACCCTTGGTAAAGCCCGCCTGCAAGCAGAAGAAAAAGAACATTTGACTGAGGGCAAGCGTGATCATCGCGAAATAGATACCCTGACGACGAATGGCGATGGCACCCATAATCAGCCCAAGAACCGCAGCCCCCACAACGCCCAGAAGGATGCCAAACTCCGGCGACCAGCCCCATTCCTTGACCGCATGGGCGGTGAAATACGCAGCCCCGCCGAAAAACGCGGAATGCCCAAAGCTGAGCAGCCCGGTGTAGCCCAAGAGCAGGTTGAAGGCAGCTGCGAAGAGAGCGAAACACAGGAGTTTCATCACGAAGATCGGGTAGAGATAAAACGGAGCCACCAGCAGAAAGGCCAAGGCAATCAAAAGCAGCACGATCCGCACCGTCCCTGCATTGGGCAAGGTGGCAATGGTTTCGCTTGCAACGGGTTCAGATTTGCCTGCCATGTCACGCATCCTTTCCGAACAGACCTGCGGGCCGCAGGATGAGGACAATCGCCATGATGACGAAAACCACGATGTTTGAAGCCTCGGGGTAAAAGACCTTGGTCAAGCCCTCAGCGATGCCCAGCATATAGCCCGTCACAATAGCGCCGAGGATGGACCCCATACCGCCCACAACCACGACCGCAAAGACGATGATGATGATGTTGGACCCCATCAGCGGGCTGACCTGATAGATGGGCGCCGCCAGAACCCCGGCAAAAGCTGCAAGGCTCGCGCCCAGACCATAGGTGAATGTCAGCAACAGCGGCACATTGACCCCAAAGCTCTGAACAAGCGTCGGATTCTCTGTCGCCGCCCTCAGGTAAGAGCCGAGTTTCGTCTTTTCGATCAAGAGCCAGACAGCGATACAGACGATCAGCGAGGCGACAACGACCCAGCCGCGATAGATCGGCAGGAACATGAACCCGAGGTTCACGCCGCCCGAAAGGGCCGCCGGGGTGGCATAGGGCTGGCCCGCAGCCCCATAGAAATAGCGGAACGTGCCTTCGATCGTCAGGGCAAGGCCAAACGTAAAGAGCAGGCCATAAAGGTGATCCAGCTTGTAAAGGCGCGACAGCATCGTACGCTCGACCAGAGCCCCCAACAGGCCCACGATCACGGGGGCAAGGATCAGCGCCGACCAATAACCCAGACCAAGCCAGAGCGACAGCAGATAGGCCGCAAAGGCACCCAGCATATATTGCGCCCCATGGGCAAAGTTGATCACCCGCAAGAGACCAAAGATCACCGCAAGGCCCAGGCTGAGCAGCGCGTAGAACGAGCCATTGATGAGCCCAACCAGAAGCTGCCCAAAGAGGGCGGCTGTGGGCACTCCGAATATCGTTATCATCTCACACTCCCAGAGCTTGGTTCAGGTCTTCACGGCGCGCCTCAAGGTCGCCCACCGGGAATTCCATCGCCATCTGTCCGTGATCCATCAGGTAAAAACGGTCCGCTACCCGGCTGGCAAAGCGAAAATTCTGCTCGACCAGTACAACCGTCATACCCCGGCTCTTGAGTTCGGTCAGCACCTCGCCAATGGCGTCGATGATGACCGGGGCAAGGCCCTCTGTCGGCTCGTCCAAAAGCAGACAGCGCGCGCCGGTGCGCAGGATCCGGGCCATCGCCAACATCTGCTGTTCGCCACCCGAGAGTTTGGTGCCGGGGCTGTTGCGCCGCTCTTTGAGATTGGGGAAGAGGCGAAAGATCTCCTCGACCGACATGCCACCTTCGGCCACCTTTGGCGGTAGCATAAGGTTTTCCTCGACGTTGAGCGTCGCAAATATCCCGCGTTCTTCGGGGACAAATCCCAATCCGGTATGCGCTGTGCGATGCAGGGGCATGGTCATCAGATCCTGTCCGGCAAACCGCATCTGGCCCGTGCGCTTGCGCAGGATACCCATGATGGTGCGCAGCGTCGTGGTCTTGCCCATGCCATTGCGGCCGAGAATACAGATGGTCTCGCCTTCGTTCACATGCAGGTTGACGCCATGCAGAATATGGCTTTCGCCATACCACGCATGCAGGTCCGTGACCTTCAAAAGCGGTTCGCTCATGCCTCGCTCCCCATATACGCACTGCGCACGACCGGGTCTTTCGAGACGCTATCGTAATCGCCCTCAGCGATGATTTCGCCCCGTTGCAGCACGGTGACATGGTGGCAAATGTCGGCCACGACGGACAGGTTATGCTCAACCATCAGCACGGCACGGTGCTGCGCGACATCGCGTATGATATTCGCCACAAGCTTCACATCCTCGCGCCCCATCCCCGCCATCGGCTCGTCCAGCAACAGGACTTCGGGGTCAAGGGCCAGCGTGGTTGCGATTTCCAGCACACGTTTGCGGCCATAAGACAGATCAGACGCGCGCGTATCGCGGTATTCGCGTAGCCCCAGATCATCAATCAAAACATCCGCCCGCGCATTCAGACGGTCCAGTGCCGACATCGGCAGCCAGAATTGGGTTGCCAGATTGTTGGGCCGTTGCAGCGCAACGCGCACGTTTTCCAGCACCGTCAGATGCGGGAACACGGCGGAAATCTGAAAAGACCGGACAAGGCCCATCCGGGCGACACGGTCAGGCTTCATTTTCGTTATATCCGCCCCAAGCAAGGTGATCTTGCCCCGGGTGGGTTGCAGGAACTTGGTCAGCAGGTTGAACACCGTCGTCTTGCCCGCGCCATTCGGGCCGATCAGCGCGTGGATGCGCGCGTGCTGCACGTCAAGATCGACGTTGTTCACAGCGGTGAAACCCGAGAAGTCCTTACCAAGACCGCGGGCGGAAAGTACCACCCGCGGTTGGTCCTGCTTGCTCACAGGATGTGCGGTCATCAGCCTGAGATGCCTTACTGCGTCACGAGCGGGCAACCGCTCTCGGCAGGTTTGATATAGGCCACATCGCCGGGGATCGTGGAGAGGACGTTATAGTAATCCCACGGCTCGGTGATCTGATCGGGCGCTTTGACTTCCATCAGGTAGACGTCCTTGATCATGCGACCGTTCGCAGCGACAACACCGTTCTCAGCAAAAAGGTCCTGCACGGGCAGTTCTTTCAGCTTGGCGGCGACCGCTTCGGTCTCATCCGTACCGGCAGCTTCAATCGCCTTGAGATACGATGTCACGGCCGAATAGGTCGCGGCATGGATCATGTTGGGCATCGCCTGCGTGCGCTCAAGGAAACGCTTGCCGAATTCGCGCGAGGCGTCGGTGCGGTTCCAGTAGAAGCTCTCGGTCAGGGTCAGGCCCTGTGCAGCCTCTGCACCCAGACCATTCACCTCGGACAGCGTGAACAACAGCGCCGCGAGACGCTGACCCCCTTGCACGATCCCGAATTCAGCAGCTTGCTTGATGGCGTTCTGCGTATCGGCCCCGGCATTCGCCAGACCGATCACCTTGGCACCAGAGGCCTGCGCCTGAAGCAGGAAGGACGAGAAATCTGTAGACGCCAGCGGGTGGCGGACTGCGCCGACAACTTCACCGCCGTTCGCCTTCACGAAATTGCCGGTGTTCTCTTCCAGCGAATAGCCAAAGGCATAGTCAGCAGTCAGGAAATACCAGGTATCGCCGCCCTGCTCGACCAGTGCGCCGCCGGTCCCCACAGCCAGAGCGTGGGTGTCATAAGCCCAATGAAAGCCGTAAGGCGAACACTGAGCGCCGGTCAGTTCGGTGGTGGCAGCGCCAGTTGTGATGGTGATCTTGTTGGCCTCTTTCGAGAGCGCCTGAACAGCAAGAGCGACCGAAGATGTGGTCAGCTCCATTATGCTGTCGACCTGCTCAGTGTCATACCACTGACGCGCGATGTTCGAGGCGATATCGGCCTTGTTCTGGTGGTCGGCGGTGGTCACTTCGACCGGCGCGCCCAAAACGGTGCCACCAAAATCTTCAACCGCCATCAGGGCGGCTTCATAGGAATAGCGGCCGCCAAAGTTCGCATAGACGCCGGACTGATCGTTCAGGATGCCGATCTTGACCTTGTCGTCGCTGACCTGTGCCAGCGCAGGCGCGGCCAATAGGCCAATGGCCGCCACGGATGTAAGCAGTTTACGCATGAGTATCCTCCCAAACCAACCTTCGGCTGCAACTCCCGCTCAGCGGGCGCCCAAAGGTTGTATCATCATTTCAATTCTAGTCCCCGACCGCCTCCCCAGACGCATCGGTGCCCTAGTGATACAGGTTTTAAAGTTTGACACAACAGTTCACTTTTATCTAATTTCATACACTATCTGTACGAAAATGAACAGGCTGGCGATATGGCGCATCTGACATGGGATGATCTGCAATTCTTTTTGGCAGTTGCGCGCGAAGGTCAGCTCTCGCGCGCAGCGCGGCAATTGCAAACCAGCCATGTGACCGTTTCCCGCCGGATAGACCGGCTAGAGGCGGGTCTTGACCTGCGCCTCTTTGAACGAAATCCACGCGGTTATGAACTGACCAGCAATGGGCGGCGGCTGGTTGAAACCGCAGAGCGCATGGAGGAAGAAGCGGAGCGTCTTTTGCTGGATCTTACCGGAGACATCAGCGCGCAGAGGGGCCTGCTGCGTGTGGCCATGCCCGAGGGCTTCGCCAGCTTCTTCAGCGAAAGCCTGCTGCCGGGGTTCATGGACAAATTTCCCAACATCGCGCTAGAGTTGATCACACTTCCGCAGGTCATGTCCCTGTCGCGCCGCGAGGCTGATCTGTCGGTCACACTGGATCCGACAAAGGCGTCGCCCTACCATTCCGAAAAGATCGTGGACTACGCGCTCAGGGTCTATGGCACCCGCCAGTATTTGGGCGACCACATCCCGATCACCACGCCCGATCATCTGCTCGACCATCCCTTTGCCGGATATATCGAGGATATGATCTTTGCCCGCGGTCTCGATTATCTGGGGGATGTCCACCCCAAGATCAGGCCAGTGTTCAAAAGCTCTTCGATATTCAATCAACTGGCGGCCGTGCGGGCGGGTCTCTGCCTCTGCGTGCTGCCCTGCTATATCGCGCGGCATTATGACGATCTGGTGCCGGTCCTGCCGTCAGAGATCACCATCCTGCGCAGCTATTGGCTGACCTGTCACCGGGATGTGCGCGCCATGCTGCGCGAGCGTGCAGTGATGGAGTTCATCAAGACGCATATGCAAATCCATCGCGACCATCTTATGCCTTGGCCGGTGGTTTAACCGGGATTAGCCCGGCGAAACAATCGGATGCCCTCGGAGGCGCGTAGCGTCGCGTGCTCTGCCCATATCCAATACGGCACGCCACGCGCGAGGTCGGGCCTCGCATTAAGCGCAAAGAACTTGCTTGTGAATGTCTGGGCCAAGCCGCTTTTCAGCGCTCAGATAAAGGTGAAATCATCCACGGTAAGCTGCGCGGCGGTGATCCCCTCGACGAGAATGGTATTGCCATTTACCGTCATCTGCGCGCCCGCGGCTGAATTGACGATATTCATCGCCACCACGAACCCGGCAAGCCCATTGCCACCGTTGTTGATATTCTCGACGCCAGTATCAGGATCAAAGCGGCGGATCAGGAAGCTGTCGATCCCATTTTCGAAATCTGTGATGACATCCGCCTCGCCGTCGAAAAAGGACGAAAAGACGAACTGATCTGCGCCGGTTCCGCCGGTGATCACGTCATTTCCTGCACCTGCGTTGATCGTGTCATTGCCCGCGCCGCCGTTGATGGTGTCGTTACGGCCGCCACCAGCAAGGAAATCATTGCCCTCGCCGCCAAGGATACTGTCATCACCTTCACCGCCGCCGACGCGGTCATCCCCCGCACCGGCATCAATCGTGTCGCGCCCGGTGCCGCCGCCGATGTCATCCGCGCCGTTGCCTGCGTCAATCAGGTCGTTGCCAAAGCTGCCCGACATGCTGTCATTGCCATCGCCGCCGGACAGGGTGTCATTTCCTGCGCCACCAGCCACCACGTCATTGCCAGTGCCACCGGACACGGAGTCGTCTCCGAACCCGGCCCCGATGATGTCATCGCCTTCACCGCCGCGAAGCGTATCATTGCCCAGCCCACCGCCCATACTGTCATCACCGGGGCCGCCGCTTACGTCGTCGTCACCATCCGCACCGGCGAGCGTGTCATTGCCCTCACCCCCCGACAGAGTGTCGTTTCCATCTTCGCCAAAGACGCCGTCATTTCCGCCAAGTCCATTGATCGAGTCGTTGCCGCCCTGTGCGCTCAACGTATCGTCACCAGAGCTGCCGATGATCGTATCGTCACCCACTGTTCCCGTCTCTAGCCGTCCGGCGGGCGGTAAGGTTAACACTTGCGCAAGGGTGAGCGTGCCATCCGAAAAGCGGAACTGCTCGATGCCATCGACCGTGTCCCGGCCTTCGGAAGACACAAGCGACAAAGAGGTGCCCTCTTGAGCTATCCTGACCTCGGTTGAGGCGATTGTGAACACCGCCACATCAAAGCCTGCGCCCCCAATAAGGCGGTCATTGCCAAGGCCGCCCTCCAACGTATCATTGCCCTCCCCCGCGCTCAGCGTATCATCGCCCTCTCCACCGCTCAGCACGTCGTTCCCGGCTAAACCTGAAAGGCTGTCACGCCCGGCCCCACCCAAGATTTGATCGCCTTCGGATGTGCCCGAAACGGTGTCGTTCCCATCCCCGCCGATCACGCGTTCAAACCCCGCAAAACTGCCCGATGTGGCAACCGCAACGTCCACCAAGGCGATCTGAAACGCCGCAAAGCTGCTGTCTTGCAGCGTGGGCAAGACCCTGCTCAGGTCATCGGCGCTATTGGCTTGGCTCGGGTTGGCCTCGAACACGTCCAAAGGCGTCAGGGCGACACCACCAAAGATACGGGCCTCGGTGCCATCGCTCTCGGCGATGCCATCGCCATTCGGGTCTAGCTCTGCCCAACGTGGGGCGCGGTCAATCAGCGTGCCGCTATAGATACCGGTGGCGAGGTTCAGGTTGATCGCGCCGGATGATGTGCCAAAGTCCAGCGTGTCAAAGCCAGAACCCCCATCAAGGGTCTTGGTGCCAAGTCCGACGACGACCGTATCATCCCCTGCCCCTGCATCGACGGTATCATCCCCTGCACCCGTGATGAGAATATCGTCACCACCTCCGCCCTCAAGGCTGTCATGGCCCGCACCGCCCGACAGCATGTTGTTCAGCGCGTTGCCGATCAGACGGTCATCCGCGCCGGTGCCGATCACATTCTCTATGGAAATCAAAACATCAGTGCCAAAGGCACCTGTTGCGCTGCCGGTTTCCAGATTGACCGTCACAGCCCCGAAACTATCCGCAATAATCGCGCCGTCCAGACCGCCGGGACGGGCCCATGTGTAAGACGCGGTGTCATTGCCTGCGCCCCCGTCGAGACGGTCATTCCCGGGACCGCCATGCAGCAAATCCTCGTCAGCGCCACCTTCGAGCGTGTCATTGCCCGCACCGCCATAAAGCTTGTCCCGGCCCTCTGCGCCGCGCAACGTGTCATTGCCGCCACGCCCGAGGATCTGCTCGGATCGGCTGCTGCCGTCTATCAGGTCGTTGAACTCTGTCGCGATGACCACCTCGAAGTTTTCCAAGGTCATATCGACCTGTTCCGAGTTGTTGACAGGCAGACCATTGAACGAAACAACCGTACCCGCCGCGAGATTGGCAACGATCCGCGAGTTGAAATTCACATCGAAGGCAATCGTGTCATAGCCCGTGCCACCGTCAGCAGTGCCGCGAAACCGCTCGATCCGGACCACATCGTTATCCGCGCCCATGATCGCCGCATTGTCCCTGCCTGCGTCGTCAAACACGGCAAAGTCATCCCCCGCGCCACCCCGGAAAATACCGCCACCACCAGTGTTGAAATTGCCAATGTCATTGCCAAGCCCGGCATGCACATCGGCAAAGCCATTTTGCCCGTCGAACCGATCGTTCCCGTCTTGCAAGAAAAAGAACGCCGTCGCACTGCCCCCCGGGGCATAAATGGCGTGGTCGTCGAAATTACCGAGCGAGATTTCCTCAACCTCTCTGGGGCGCAGGGAAAAGAAAACATCCCCTGCATTGCGCAGGTCTTCGCCTTGAACGGTGGTTTTATGGGCCCGTAGGGTAAGGGAAATCGCGCTTTCCACGCGGTAAAACCAACGCGCATCACCAACACCATCAAGTTGCAAGCGGTCAAAGCCACTGCCCCCCTTGACCTGAAGTGCCGTCGATCCGCCCTCAACCTCTTCGATCAGGATGAGGTCATCGCCTTCTCCGCCGTCGATGTTTTCCGTGCCCCCTGTGTGGATCACGTCATCGCCGCCCGCACCATGCAGCAGACGGGCGGTCGGCGCACCAAAGAGCGTATCCGCAAGATCCGACCCCATGAACCCTTCGACACCGTCAGTCGTATCCGTGGTGACGAGATTTCCCGCCAGATCAAACCGGCTGATGCGACCGGTGCCCGCATCAATCCGCACCGGGCCGCTGGCCTCGATCCCATCCATGTAGCTAAGAAGTTGTTGAAGGATCGACGGATCATCAGTCTGATCATTGATATCGAAACGGATCGTATTCGACGAGCTGGTGTAGGACACCACGTCAAAGCCGTCGCCGCCTATATAGTGATCGCTGATCCCAGCCTGTGCCGCGCTGCCCGAAATCATCACATCGGTATTGCCTGCGCCAGCATTGATCACATCCGCACCGCGCCCACCGATGATGTAATCATCCTCGCCGCCAGCGTCGATCGTGTCATTGCCGTCCAGACCCGTGATCACGTCGATCCCATCGCCTGTGTAGATCACGTTAGCCCCATCGGTCCCGCGGATCTTGTGATCCTGATCCGGAGAGGCAATGACATTTTCCACCGAACTCAGCGTGTCCTGCCCCTGCCCAAACGAAGTCCCCGCAATAAGATCGACTGTCAGTCTGGAATTGGCCCCTCTGAGCACCTGAAACGTATCCGTGCCAGTGCCGCCATTGGCTTGGTCATCGCCACGCCCCGGCACCAGCACATCGTCGCCCGAACCGCCGTTGAGCTGATCGTTGAGGGTCGAGCCAAAGATCCGATCATTGCCACCAAGGCCATTCGCCACATGAAATCCGTTTACCGGAGTTCCCGTTGAATTGAGAAACAGAAGATCATCCTCGGCAAACCCATTTCGGTCACCATTCAGGACCGAACCGCCGATGAGCGCATTATTAAGGTCGGCCCCGCTAAAGGAGATATCCGTAAACACCACGTGGTCGCCATCCTGAAGGGCGACAAGAACGTCGATGCCGGTGTTGACCGCAGTTTGCGGCGCAAGATGGCTTACGATGATATCGCCGGTATCGGGATCACGGGCCAATTCATACTCGGTGAAACTTGCCCCGAAATAGAACAGATCGTTGCCCGCGCCCCCCTCAAGCAGGTCAGAGCCAGCCCCGGCGATAAGCACGTCATTGCCGCCGCCGCCCAAGATCGTATCGCTTCCGTCGAGGCCATCAAGGATGTCATCGCCGCTGTCTCCGGCGAGCAGGTTCGCAACATCATTACCCCAACCGGTTGGCCCCTGATCGGCATTCCCCACGACGCCACCAAAAAAGGCATCCTCCACCGTGTCCAACAAGGGGATCGTGCCCAGCCCGTCAACGATGTATTCCAACAGGAAATCCTGAAGGGGCTGGATCAGTTGTTCGAAGGCATCCAACAGGTTGATCGAGGGAATAAGCGCATCAATCGCCGCTTCGGTGGCCTCGAGGATGCTGTCGAGGTTCAGGGTATCGATGACGAAATCAATGATCGGATTGACGATCAGCCCAACCAGAAAATCGACCGCGTTCAACAGCGGTTGAATGGGGGCGAGAAGGGTTTCGGCGGCGCTGAGAGGGGCCTTGAGGAAATCAAACACCTTTCCGATTTCTTCAAGATCGACAAGCTCGCCAAGAATGCTTTCAAAATCAATGTCCACCAAGACAGCAAGAAACGCGTCCACCTCGGCCTTGACGTTGGTGTAGAGGGTCTGGACACCTTGGATCAGGTCGTTCCGCGCGGCCATTTGTGCTTCGACTGCCGCGTTCAATGCCGTAAAATTACCGCTCCAGCCTTCGGAGCCGCGGGTGGCCGCGTCAAGCGCGTCTGAAAAGTTTCCCGTCGCGGCAGAGGCGATTTCAAGTTGCCGCACGCGCAGGGTCAGTAAATCTGCCACGATGCTGAACGTGACCGCAGCACCTGTCAGCCCGGTCTCGATGGTCTCGACAAACTGGCCATCCGCTTCGGTCTCTGGGGTGGCCGTATTATCCTTGCCGCTGATTTGATCGAATTTGTCGTCGATCCTGTCAACGACCGGTTCGATGCGATTCAGCACTGTCTTGAGGGCCGTCACCGGCGTTTTGAGCGGAGAAACGAACCCGGCGACGGTCAAAAGATTGTTCACCGTGAAAAGGGAATCGTCGATATTCTCTGCTGTCTTGTCCGCAGTCTTGTATTTCGTGACGCCGAACTGGGCTGCGGATATCAGCGTGCCAATGCGGAACGTCACATCCTGAAGCGCTTGTAATCTTAGGATTGTCTGATCCGTACGCGCCTTATAGGCGTCAAGTTCCAAGCCCATGAAAACGATCCTTTTGTCTCAGAGCCGAGAGAAATTCATCCCGGCAGAAACTGATATCATTGAAGAAAGGCGCAGATAATAATGACTGAGAATAGCATTTTGCACCCTTTCGGGCAAGCAAACCCCTCAGGGCTGCAGTCTGCTGATCGGAAATGGTCAGGGAGGCCGGCGTGGGGTGCCGTCGGTGCCTTGCCGCTCTGATTGTTGCCTCGAACCGAATTCATGTGACTTCCTTGCGACTAAATGTCTTGGACAGCTGCGGCATAAATGTCGTGGCAACATATCAACGGCAGAACAAAAGTGGGCCAAAGGCAGCGGAAAATGTTGCCACTTTTGGGCGTGCGAGATTGCGGCATAAGCGTGCGCCACCATCCGGGCGACCGCTCTTATCACAGAGCTGGTGGTTGCCCGGATGCTTTGGCCTGTCAGGGCAAATCTGTGCTAATTGAGGTTTAGGTTTTGGGCGTTGCCTGACGCGCTTTATTTTGCCCAGGTGTCCGGTCGAAAAAGGGGCCAGTTCAGCCGGGCAGAATAAGTTCATGATGTTTCTTTTCCTATGCGCAGTGCTTTCACCTCAAAGACATTCGTTCAGAGCCTTGCGAAGCATGATAATAGTTGAAAAGCTCGACATCATGCGCGGTCATATCCCTGACGCGTAGGAGATGCTTTGCTAACGTGATAAGCTGTGCCTTGTGCTCTTTCATCAGAGCAAGAGCGTTTCGTTCAGCTTCCATCAGATGCTGTTCTGCACGCCGTCTCACATACTCGGGTACGCTCCAGATATTTGTTGCAGCTTCTCCGTCCCAAAGCAGGCCTGTTTCCCCAAAGCCCCATTGTCGCTCTATGAACATTGCGACAGAAGTAGCTTTCGCCAAATCACTTTTCTCACCAATACCAGCGCCCGAGCTCGGTGCCCCAAGCACACATATTTCTGCCGCCCTTCCCGCCAAGAGGACGACCAATCGTTCTCGAGCTTTACAGGGCGTCAGGAAGTTAAACGGTTCGTGCTCAACTTTTCCCCCCTCGCCGGTCAGACACACACGTTTTGGCAAGGGCCATCCGAGCTGTGTCATGGCGACCACATGTCCAGCTTCGTGTATTGCCGTCCGACGCAGAATTTCCTGGTCCAATTTGGGCACAATCTGGTCTGCTGCGCTTTCGAGGTGGTTTTGTCGAATGGTCGTTCGGTCTTCCCGTGCGCGTCCCAAAGCATCACGAACGATTGCCTCCGCCACGGCTCCGGACTGCCCCAGTAGTCTGGCGGCAAGATTGGCGAGATCGAGCCTTATGGCAGTCTTGGATCCGAGTTTTGCCGTCAGAATTGCCTCAAGCCCCTTCTTGTCAGGGAGCGGCACATGCAACTTAAGATCGAACCGACCGCTGCGGATCACGGCAGGATCGACCGCTTCCAGCTCGTTTGTTGCCCCAAGCAGAACCAGCCCCTCAACATCCTTCGCGCGGTTGATCTGTTCGAGCAAGCCATTGACGACACCGCGCATATAGCCCCCGTTATAATCCGGTGTGTCTCGTTGGGTGAAGCTGTCCAACTCGTCGATGAATAACACTGCTGGCGCAGCCTCTTTCGCCGTAGCAAAGGCGTCGTCCAACGCGCGCAGCATATCGCCTTGGTGGCCGTGCTTCTGGCAATCCGCGTAGGAGGTGGAGATAATTGGGATACCAGCAGAGCCCGCAAAGGCGTTCGCGAGCGTTGTTTTACCGGTCCCCGGTGGGCCATAGAGTACGGCGCTTGACGTCACTTCAGCCCATGCAAGTGCCCCTGTTCGCCACGCGTTCAGATCGTTGAGCATTCGGCTCAGATATGTTCGCACCTCGCCCAAGCCATGCACCGCATCGAGGGTCAGGTCTGGCTGCCCTTGCGTCATTTTCTGGGCGATTTCAGCGAGCCGATCTGCGACGTTCAAGCTTGTTGGTGCCGCGAAGGCTGCATCAATCTGCGCCGGTGTCACCCTTTTCAGTAGCTGTTCAGACGTCAATCGGTTGCGAATTTCACTCTCCGCAAGCAGACCGGTTGTGCTGTGCGTCAACCTCAGGGTCTCGATCACGTTATCCTGTGTTGGTCCCCAGCAGCCAACCCGGCGCGTAACGAGTGCGCGCGTTTCGGCGGATAGCTGAGTTTCTGCCGTCGTTACGAGCAAGACCGAAGCTCCAAGCGACAAGCTGCGTTCGATCTTTGCGTCCAAAGGGCTAAGCTTCTGCCGCGCGGATTTACCCGCTGTCCCGGCATCCGCGCCGAAAGCGATACTCTCGAGCGGTGCCGTGTCGGAAGTCGGCAGGAGACGACGCCAATATGAGATGACGTTCGGTAATATCTGTTCCATCACGTGCAGGAACGCCAGGGAGTGACAGCAAAAATGCGTGATCTGTCCCGAGCGGAAAAGAGCTTTCAGTTGTTCCTCGCTTTCAACGATCTGCGCCATGGCAAAGGCAGAGACGATGAGTGACGGCGTTGGGTTACCTCTGCGCCATGAAGAACCTTCATCTGGGGACGACTGCGCCCAAGGATCGACGCCATCTCGGATAGAGGCCGCGATTTCGGCGGCCTCCATGCTCTCGGCCATCGGCGGCTGCGGCCCAACCTCTGACATCTGTCGGGGAGGTGATGGCGCATCAATCAAAACGCCTGCATCAAAATCCGCGTCGTCTGGCTCGTCATAGTCCTGGCGGATTTCGATAGTCCCGTTCCAAGTCGAGTTGAAGAGACTGCGGGCTGTGGCGCTGGCGAGCGCAGCAGCAAAGTTACTCGCTTTAGCCGTCTTGCAGATTGGTTGTGAGCTCATCGGCAACCTCCTCCGCCCAACGTCGGCGAAAGGCTGGAACCGGGGGCTTTCCCCCCGGCAAAGCCTAGGTCATCAATCGCCTGCTCGAGACTAGCGCACGGGTCTGCGCGCAAAGTTTCAATTTCGGAGATTGCAATCCTCTGCGACCCCTGCCGATCCGCGGAGAATTTCACGGCGTTTTCCGACAATGCGACCAGTGCCACGAGATCAAAATCATTCGTCTCATAGGGTTTCACACCGGTCGGGGAACGGTGATAGCCCCTGCTTAAGTTGAAATGAAAATATCCGTCACGCGCGCGGCAGCAGGTCTTGATCTGCATCCGCAGATCAGCTCTTGGATGATAGACGATCCGATCTGCTGGCAGCACCTCAGGCAACTGCGATGTGTAAATACCGAAACGCAAGAGAATGCTGTCGACGAAAAATTCGCCAGAAAGGCCAAACCATTTTGCGTTTCGGGTCATAGTGTCCCGCGACAGGTTCGGAAAATCGCGAATATCGTTGGTGTGGGTGCTGTCGATTTGAGACGCGCACAGCGTTTCGAATCCACTCAGAAGTAGTTGTTTACTCATGCTTTATTCCTTTTTGAGTTATGAGTTGAACCAGCCGGCGCGGGCGCGCCGACCAGAGAAATGACGTTGTTGAAAATCGCTGAAAATCAGGCCGCGAGCGGCAAGTGACGCGTCGAATTATTGTCGCAAGAACGAGCAGACGTATGCTCGAGCATTTGTTCAATGCCGTCGCGCGCTTCATCTGCGAGGTCACGTACCTCCGGTGAAATGTCTTTATCCGCTTTTAGCATGCACCGTACTGCATGAGACCGCGCAGCCTCGAGCACCTTGATGCAGTCTGCAGAGACGGCACATGACATAAGCACGGCCATCCGATGCAGCAGCTTTTCATTTGCAGAACGAGGCTTTAGTTCCGAAACCTTGTCTGCCTGGATTTTGACCAGCTTCCAAGCTGCGTCGACTTCTGCGCAGTAAGGCTGGTGGCAAATCATATGCCAACCTGCATCTGCAGCGAGTTCTTCCTCTTCCAGCGCAAGCAGCACACGGACCATCATTTCGCAAAAATGATCGAACGAATTGTCTTCTTGTTTTGCTGCTGCTTTCGCCGCGCGGGATCGAGTGGTAGTGATGTTTTTAGACATGATGATCTCCTCATTAGATCTTTGTGTTTAGAGCGAGATAAGAGCACCACCTCTTGCCTCGCTCGATAATTTATGACATTATTAATTCTTAAAGTCAATAACTGATTCTGGAATTCTGCAATGAAAAAGATCGGGCGGCCAAAAACCGATACAAGCGCGGTTACTTTACGTTTATCGAATGATCTGCTTGAACAAATTGACAGTGAACGCAGATGCCAAGGCGATATTCCAACGCGCCAAGAAATGATCCGCCGCATCCTGGCAGACTGGCTTGAACAGAAATCGCAATCCTGAGGTTAGAATTGTCGACCCAATTGGCGAAACCAAGGGCAACAGGTATTTGGAGCGAATATTTCCCCTTGCCTGAATATTTGCACGACTCCCAAGGGCTTAGAAACCAGATACTGCCCCCTGGCCCTTGGCGTATCATCGGTGCGCCCGCTTAACGGTGACAACATGCCTTTGTCTGCCCTGCACCTGCGCTCTCCGGCTCGCAAGTTAGCGGTCCGCAAGCCGATAGGTGCAATGTCAGCACAGCAGTGGCGGATCAATTTTTCCGTTGAACTTGCGCGATGACACCAGGTCTGAAGTCCCCCATTCGCCTTATGCCGGGCGCGGCCTGTCAGGCCCGCCTGGAGGACCGCATTCGGAACTGCGCACCGGATTGAGTGCTGACACCTGCACGATTTGCACTGCCCGGCTGCCCGCGAGACCGCGAGACGTGTTCGCACTGCCGTAGTTGGATTGAGTGCGCGTGCTTTGATGACCGAGGACGGTAGCGATCTCCTCGCTGCTCCACCGGCCTCCCCCAGATCGGAAGTCAGACGAGAGCGCATGCCGAAACACGTAAGGCGATAATCGGTGTTGCAGTCGCGGAAACGCTACGCGGCCGAGCCTCTCAAGCAGTTTGCCAAGACTGTTGGTCACGCGACGCTGCCGCTCAGTCGGCATGAGCGCGAGTCCCGTCTGGCTATGCGTCGGCGCTACCAGCCTGATGTTCATTTGATCATCGCAGTGATCTGAGACATGCGCAAAGAGCCAGTGTGCTTCCGGGGTTTGACAGCAAACCTCGATCCAGCGGCGCTCCTGCCCTTTCCCATGCCCCTCGGCATCCGCCTTGGCGAGTTTCGCACCGGAAATCTCAAATGCGAGGCGGTTTTCGCCGTCGCGCTCAAAGGCCCGGATAACGACGCCCAGGTCATCGGAAACCTCGGACGGGCGGCATCCGGTCAGCATCAACACCGCGATACAGGCCCGCCGGTAATCGTCAATATATCGATCTGCCAGCACTGCCCTTTGCCAAAAGTGATCCCGCCAATCGTACCGAGGGTTCTCCTTGGTGCGGCGTCGCTGATGTTGATTCAGCGCGTAGAGTGTTTGTTTCTTTGAGTTTTCTGTCCGAGGTTTAGACGATTTTTTGGGGCCGTTGGTCGAAAGCCGCCGCACCGCCGTGTGCTCAGGGTCCGGCGGCACTTGAATCAAGAACGCGACAGCACCCCGTAGCTTCTTGAGGTCATCACCAGAAAATGCAGCAGTGACCGTCTTGACCTGACACCACGCCTCCTCATCAAGATGCCGCTTAAGTTGACGAACGAGCTGGTAACGAGCCTCAGTGTCGGTGGTCTTAACGAGGACATACCGCCAGAATGACGGGGCCACCTCAAGTACCATCTGAGCGGCTAAACGCACAAGTGCGGACCGATAACTTTGGCGACTGTTTGCGCCCCTCCAATCGTCATTCCGAGTTCGAGATAGATAGGCCGCAAAGGGATCCCTCGAGGGATGCTTACGCGCCAACGCTGCCACTCGCTTTTCATATTTTTGCCAAGTCCCCGAGTGATAAAGCTCTGAAAAAGAATACTTTACGTTCGAAAGCAGGGCCAAGCGATAGGCCTCTATACTCTTCTTGAGAAACTCGGTTTCAAACAGGTCATTGTCAGATGCCTTCTGCAAGTCTGCCAATTGGTCTGTCATTTTTAGTTTGGAAAAGCTGCCTTCAAAATATGTCATTATAGAAATCTCTCTCTTTTTAAAAATTTGTGTTCAGATACCGCTTGCGACCAGTGGGTTCGAAATTGAATATCCCATAGGCGCACGTAGTGTTCCCCCACTCCGTAGCGGGGAGGATGGTTAAGCCAAGCCTTTGAGCAGTCTTGAATTTGACCTGTCATGCGACCGCTGATGGAAGCACCGTGGTAACGAAACTCCGCAACGTGGTCGCAGAAATGTAAAAAGCAGTAACAGATTTGTTGAAACATCAGCGCACCCCTAGGCCTCGACCGAACCGTCGCTTCGGGCCACCTCGAGATGACACAAATAAACTCTGCGTTTCCCGCGGGCTGGAGCAGGAAACACATTGATAATCAAGCGGGCGTCTTGCAGCTCGACTATCCCGTGGAACCGGTCGACGCCTTCGGGGATGACGATCAGATCAAACGACCGTTTCTCGAAGGTCAATGGCAGACCCTGCAGCAATCCAAGACGGCGGATATTGCCAGCCTTGTCAACGGCACTCCATAACTTGATAAAAAGGCTCCGTTGAAAACCGTCCAGGTTTATCTCTGCAAGCCATGCAGGTCGGCCGCGGTCCTTGGTTTTCTGAAACACGCCCGCGTAATCAGATTTTCGAAGTCCTGCGACGGCGTATTCTGTGAACTGCGCCCTAAGTTTGGTGCCGTGGCCCACATGTTGCTTGCGTGCAAAATTCCTATGTTCGTCCATAACTTTCTCCTGTTAATAAAAGTTACTTATGGCAGGAGCCTTATGGAAAATTAAAAATTGGAGTGATTTAGCGTTTCATTGCTTCTAGGCGTCGGAACTGGTTGGGCTAGAGTGGTCAGATGTCGGGAAAGTCCATGAGGTGCGGGTCCTGCAATTGTCACAGTCTAAAACCGGCCAGACAGGCAAAGGCTGAAACATCGACGTCCCCATTGGTCATAAACCCATGCTGTCCAGTTGCCGCGCTGGCTGAGTTTCAGAAACCCAACTATTGCGAATGCGGCACGATCTTCCGCCTATTAGATTGCCACGGCGATTGCCAGCATCAAAGCCTGCGGGCCGATGGCGTTTCCACCATCCTGCAAGACCGCTTCACCGGAGCGGCGATCGAACCTGAATGGCACACTGGCCATTCCCTGCGGGCAATCCTTGCAAACAATAATCAAGGCCGGGGTTTGCCGACCCATACGGTAAGAGCACAGACTGTATATGCCTCAGATCTGTCACGCGTCAGCTATGTACGGGATGAGACGACGTTCAACGACAGGGCTGCCGAGGCGCTGTTTTAGGCGATGTTACATTGCATTTTTGGGCGAGGTTCGCGGAGCAATAGTGCCAAGGATCGGCGTAAAGCCAAATGAAAATGCGCTGGTGCATCAAAAAGAAACTACGGAGTGCAGTCTTAACCCTTTGTTAGCAAACACAACCCTAACAATTAAAAGAGAGATAAAATTCTACTTTTAGATTCTGGGGGAAACATGGACAAGCTGGACGCGCACGTTTGGGTTTTGGATACCGTTTTGGATATGATCATCTACGCGGGGGTGAATGGGCTGCACCGGTCCAGTGAGGCTCTTATTGCAATTTATCCAGAGCTTGAGCAAGAAGTGGAAGCGATGAAACCGAAGAATGTAGTTCGGTTCCCAACCCGTCAATTGCGTTGAGCATGGGTGTCCTGATCCGTGAATGCTTGGAGACGTCTTGTTTTTTGGTGTGCGCCAGATTAGGACAGTAGGCATGGAGTTTTCGGCTTGGTGGCCATGTTAATCAAAACCTTCCCGCCTTGTGCCACTTCACAAGAAGATGAAATCGTAATGCGACAGGCTGGCTGCCGTCACATCATCGAGCAGGATCTCATGGCCCGCATGGCGCAGGAGCGCGCCTTCGTCCGTATCCTGAATGGTGAGCGCTAGAAAGCGCCCGTTCAACCCCTGCCCCTCGATCCCAGCCAATCGCAGGTGATCCTCTCCGACCTGAAAATCAACAATCACGTCGCGCTCACCTGCAGTAAATTCGTTGAATATGAAGACGTCAGCCCCCTCTCTGCCGATCAGACGGTCATTACCTAGGCCGCCATTTAGGGTGTCGTCGCCCGTGCCGCCATCCAACAGGTCCTCGCGCCCGCCGCCGGCCAGAAAATCATCCCCGGCACCGCCTGTAACGATATCGTCGCCCTCTCCTCCACCAAGTTCATCATTGCCCTCTCCTCCTTCAAGAATATCACGCCCCGGCCCGCCTCCGATGCGGTCATTGCCGTTTCCGCCACGCAACGTGTCATGGCCGAAGCTGCCTGCAAGCCGGTCATTGCCCTCGCCTCCTGCGAGCAGGTCGTTGCCTTCCCCACCACTCAACACATCCGCACCGTTACCGCCAAAAAGGATGTCATTGCCGCCGCCGCCGCCAATTGTATCATTCCCGGCCTGCCCCTCAAGATGATCAGCCCCTAACCCGCCACCAAGATTATCATCCCCCTCCCCCCCCTCGATCAGATCATCTCCATCTCCCCCGGCCAGACGGTCGTTGCCCGAGTGGCCGAGTAGCGTGTCAGCACCAGTGTTGCCCGCAAGCGCGTCTGCTCCGGTTCCACCCTCAAGCAGGTCATCTTCTGTGCCGCCCACCTGCAAAACCGGTGCGACCCCAGGCATAATGGGTGTCGGCGGATGGAGTGATGCTGCAGGCGGCGAAACAGAAGGCGCAAGGGTGTTGTTTTCAACAGAACCAATGTGCTCGTCATCGGCATTAAGAATGAAGTTGTCGACGGAAAGTGACTCTCCTTCGCCCCGGCTCAAGTTGTCAATGAAGAAGAAACTGCCGACGGCGTCCTGAACAAAGGTCTGACCATCAATCCAGGAAATGATGATTTCTGAGAAGGCTTCTAACTGCCAGCGCGACACATCGATCCTATCTACACCAATGGTGAAATCCGCGATGATATCACTGCTCATCGATGCGGGGTCGATTACGAAGATATCTGCGCCGTCACCCCCAATAAGCGTGTCGGCCCCCTCACCACCGTGCAGCACATCATCGGCGCTCCCTCCGGACAGGTAATCTGCCTGGTCGCCACCGCGCAGAGTGTCATGCCCATCCCCACCAAAAAGGTGATCGAACCCGCGCCCCCCAATCAAGAGATCATCGCCCACCTCCCCGACCAGCGTATCATTGCCGTCCTCCCCGCTCACGGTATCGTCACCCCAGACACCACTGAGATGATTGTTTCCGGAGTTGCCCAGAAGGGTATTATCCGCCGCATTGCCGATTCCGGTGAGATCATCAGAGCCGACAAAGTGCAGGTTCTCGATGTCTCGTCCAGCCGAAGCATGGCGGAGCACAAAGTCAACGGAACTTTGTACAGTGTCATTTCCCAAGCCGGCGTCAAACACTTGATCCTCACGATGATTTATGCGGAAGAGATCATCACCATCCGTACCCTGGAACGCGTCAACAACGCGCCGGTCCAGCGTGACACGGATAACCTCGAAATCATGGTGGAAGGAGAGGTCCAGGCGGGACCCGCTTCCGGTCACGCTCAAAGGGACATCTGCCTCATGGGCCATTTGCCCAATATGACCGATCCGTTCGTCAGTGCGGGGATTTAAGAATTGATTATCATCGTCCCACAGCCTTGAAATACTGACAGTCTCGAAGGCCTCTTTAAAGTGGAGGGAATACTCAAGCGTCTCGGCCGCGAAATCCTTCGCGACCAAAAAGATGACAACCAGATCTTCGTTCTCGAACACATAGGAATTGACGCTATCGTCGACGCGCAGAAACTCGTCCACGATCCGCCCATCTTGCCAGACAGAGTCGACCGGCGAGGTATTGTTTTGAAACCCATCATGGACAGCCAGTCCCGGTAGGCTCTCCACCATCATCCCGTAGAGTTGCCCGCCTAGAAAAACCTCGCTCCGAAATCCCAATGATCCATCCGTGCCAAAGCCCAGACCGAAGATGGTGCCATGATCCATGCCATTGGCAAGTAAGGCGGTCGTGAGCTGGAGAATGCTGGTGAGGCTGGGGGCATGGAATTCAATATCGTCGTCACCCTGTGCTGCAGGCGCAAGATGTCCCCCGACCAGCCCAAGGTCACGGCCTGCAGCACTTTCCCATTGATCGATCACCGTCTCAAGCGTGACACCGCCCACAGGTGTCCAGAGGCCGCGTTCGATTCCCCAGAAGTTTGGCACATAGCGGTGGAAGATGACCGAATCCACCGCATCCAGCGCGCCGATGTCCTGCAAAGCCGTGATGAAGTCCTGATTGTCCGCGTGTTCGCCCCAGCCGCCGTTGATGTCGCCGTTGGCATCGAACCCCCGGCTGGGATCGTCATCTCTGGAAAAGGAACGCCCGAGTTGCACAGCAATATTGATGTCATAGCCCGTCGGGTTCAGGGCCGGATCGCGCAGCACTTTGTCAAGCTCATCCACCATGGCGGCAAAAACCTCGCCCGCCGTTCTCGCAATATCGATACCGGGTCTTGAGAAATGTTCGCGCCAAAGGGTGGCTACGGAGTAGTACTCGGTTCCAACCTCAAGGATGAACTCCTTGGGCAAATCACCAAACTCACCGTTCAAGAGGCGGGTTGCAAAGACGCGAATGTCGTTGCGCGCCTGCTCCAAGGCCGATACAGGGTCGTCGAAGGCCACATCGATGTAACGCACCGTGGGCGCGATCATTGCGAAACTGGCATTATGCTCGACCGCGAATTGCATCATCTCCCGAATGCCTTCGCGCGGAACCGGATCATCAGAATAGCCATTTGAGACATTGCGGTCCCAGTCGACAATGTTTTCGAAGGTCAGGTCAAATACGACTTCGCGGGATCCATCCGGGCTTTCGTCTGTATTGATCCCCTCTTCGACGGGCAGCCCACCAGCCCAACGTACATGATCAAATCCGACTTGTTGCTGTCTGTTCTCGAATCCAGAAAAGAACTCCCAGCCCAGAAATTCTGCACCAAGCGCTGAGGAGGAAATCTGTCGTCCTTCATTTGCGAAGTGTTCCGAACCAAGCGCGATAGACAGGTTATTTCTCATGAAACGCTCCCACAGCTCACAAATGCCCATCGGGCAACTCAGAGAGAGGAGCAGGTTCTTCAGATGACCGCTTTGGTCCTTCAGGCGTCCCTGAAATCTCGGTCATTCTCAATTTTTGCAGTCGACGACCCGAAGTGCTGATGCCTCAGCCCTTCGGTTACTCATCTCTCACCCGAGATAGAGACTGCCAAAACAGGATTTATCTTATCTTAATGTTTACAAAGGAAATATTTAGGATTTTAATCTTCATGTGCCCCCAGGCTGCGCGGCTCTCGGTCTGATTGCGCTACTAAGTCCAAAAGCCACACATGAAAGTGGTTTAAGAGTGCAAATTATTGATATAATTTATTTATTCTTAATACTCTTGGGACCAAATGAGAGTATTGAGGCACCTAGTTTGTGTGAATGAGCCACTAAACTTATCAAACCACCGAAACTGAGAAACAAGGATGTGGGGCAGAACCCACATCCTGGCTTCTACAGCCTGCTTGGTCACTGAAGAGTTTTATTGGTGTCTCGTCGAGGTGGACGATCGGGTGCCGAAGGCATAACGGCTTACTACATCCCGACGTAAGCAGACGTGGACCTCACGGGTAGGTATCATTGGATGAAGGTCATTTGCTGACCAGTTTGCCCTGCGCTTACGTAGAGAGGTCTTCTACCATGAATAAGAGCTCATCGAGGGCGTCATTGTCGAGTTCGCTGGCAAGCAGCAAAAGCGAAACGAGTCTGAGCGGTTATTGAACCCCTTTTGTGACCAATGATCAAGGCCAGGCGCAACCTCGCGCTTCGCTGTGCAATAGGAGCACAGTTTGTCCATAATAATCCTTTTTAGCATTAAGCCCCCACGTTTCATCAGCTTGACTAGAAGCCACTTTGTGGCGCGCTTGTCTTTACTCGATTGGAGGTTTTCCTGGAGCATAACTCCGTGATGGTAGACCGCGCGCCAGAGCCAATATGACCGGCCTGCGATCTTTCCAACGACTTCGTCCAGATACCAGACATTGCCGGGGCGCGGCTGCTGTCGCCGTAGAACGTGGGTGATCAGCGGACCGAACTTGACGCTCCAGCGCCGGATCGCCTGATGCGAAACGTCTATGCCGGGTTCCATCATCAGTTCCTCGACCTTCGCGCAGGCTCAAGTTGAACCGTACGTAGGGCCAGACAACATGAGCGATGATCTGAGGCCGAAACTGGTGTCGTTTGCAGCTGATCGTCTGTGTCCGCATAGACACCGCATATGTCCAAATCAGTAAACCAGTAACCTCAAGTCCGTTAACTTGGAAACACTGTTTGACCGCCAAGTCAGCATCGTTCATCGAAAGGGACGAACAGACATATAATGCGGACTAACCGGCATTAAAGAAACGCCTAGTTTGGATAGTTTGGCGCCGCGCCTTCGTTGGCGGGAAGCAATCCTTTTCCCGCGGGCTTTGGCGGACTGTGCCGTTCGGTACGGGATGTAATCACCTATGAAAAGAGGAAATCCAATGTCTCGCAAGTTGATCTTCGCGGCCACCGCGCTGACCGCGCTCTTTGCTTTCGGACCTGCAATGGCTGCCGACGAAGCCAACGTCACTCCGGGTCTTACCTATAGCGGTGCGCCGCTCGGCCTGCATGGTGCCGACCCGGTTTCACTAATCGATCATGGCGAAAACACCGAAGGCAGCGCCGCTTATGTTGCCGCTCATGACGGGGTCGCCTATTACTTTGCCTCGGAACAGAACATGAAGGCGTTCAAGGCGAACCCGGAGCGATACATGCCGCAATATGGCGGGTTCTGCGCCTTTGGTGTCTCGGTCGGGAAAAAGTTTGACGGCGACCCGAGCTTTGCAGCCGTGATGCACGACAAACTCTACGTTTTCCTCAACGAGGATGTTTACAAGGCATACCTCAAGGATCAGGCGGGCACTGTCGCAAAGGCTGAGGCCAACTGGGGCAAGATCAAACACACTGCCGCAACGGACCTCTGACGAGGGCAACCGACACCGGGCCAGCCTGTCGCATGCTGGCCCGGATGTTTCAAAGAGCGCGGTTGTGATTTCAAACCGGGCTCTCGCTGTCCGATCTCGGGTTAGTGACCCAAAGTGCGCTGCTCGACACATTTTCCGACAAGTTCGATGACTCGCGCCTGTAATACGGGGAGCAGATCCGTTTCGAACCAGTTATTGCGTTGAAACCATGCCATATTGCGCGGGCTTGGATGCGGGAGAAGGATGCTGGCCGGCCAACGTGCGGGCCAATCCCGCATCGCCTCGGCAAGGGGTAGGCGTGAGGTTTCGGGCAAATGCCACCTTTGGGCGTGGCGACCGATCACGACCGTCAGCATGATGTCGGGCAACAGTGCCATCGCGCGGGTACGCCACAGAGGGGCGCATTCTGGGCGCGGAGGCAGATCTCCCGAACGGCCAGTGCCAGGAAAACAGAAGCCCATGGGCAGGATCGCGATCTTTTCCGGATCACGAAACGTCGCTTCGTCTAGGCCAAGCCAGTTGCGCAGCCGCACGCCAGAGGCATCGTCGAAGAGCCGTCCTGCAAGGTGTGTTCTACGACCTGGTGCCTGTCCAACGATGAGGATGCGCGCACCCGCGCCGATCTGAAAAAGCGGACGAGGTCTGAACGGCAAGTCTGAGCAGGCGCTGCAGGCCGTGATTTCGGCCCGCAGCTGCGCGATCTCAGGCCGGGTCTTGTGAGGCCGAGAATCCGGCATGGACGATTTCCAGCTTGTTGCCCCAAGGATCGCGCAGATAGGCGGCGTAGACATTCGGCATGGGATAGGCCGCGCGCACACCCGGCGCTCCTTCATCACCAGCCCCGGCGGAAATCCCCGCAGCATGTGCGGCATCGACCGCCTCGCGCGACGGTGCTGCGAATGCGACATGCGCGCCATTGCCAGCGCTTGCCGGTTTGCCGTCGAAGGGTGGCAGCAACAGAAACGCGATCCGGTCACGACCGAAGGCGGCAAAGCCGTCGCCTGCGGCCAGACAGTTGATTCCGAGCGGTTCGAACAGGCGGGCATAGAAACCGCAAGCGGCAGAGATATCGGCAACACCGAGGCTTAGGTGGTCGATCATTGTCATGGATTGTCCTTTCAGTTTCGCAAAGTGGGGGCTGTGGCAGGGCAAGGGGTATCAAGACGAAATTTGAGAAATCGTGCCGTTTCATAAGGCACCTCGCCCACCAGCTCTGCGCCTATCCGAGCAAGAGCCCCAAGGTGACGACGCGAAGGGGGCAGCAGAAATGTGACGAAAGGAATGCGTGCGTCCGCATGGGCGAAGTTCAATGCCGCATGTGTGATCGCGAGGCCAAGGCCAAAGGCCTCTCCACGTAGGACAAGGCCAAAATCCCACTCCGCTCCTTCCTTTTGGAAACCGCCCCAACCGACGTAGTGGCCGTCTTGCAGAAACGCCCAATGCCCTAACCCGTCACGCTGCCACCACGCTTCTTTGGCGGCGACAAAGTGTTTCGCTGCATCGACATCCCAAGGTTGCGACAAGAGCGGCATATGCCGTGCGACGCGGGGGTCGGACATATGCTCGACAAGCGTTTCGAGCGGCACCTCCGTAAGGCGTGAGAAGGTCAAATTATGATGTGAGCGCGACTGCATCATTCTGCGCCTTCGCTCAGGCGGCGCCCGAAATTAGGATACGCGCGGCAAGTACCCCTTCGCGGCGAAGCAAAAAGGCGCGCAACAGAGCATTGTAATCCCTGCTAACGGCATCTCGCACCGAGGGACGGGCCGCAAGAAGCAGTGACCAGGCTTGAACCTTGGTCAGCCCTTCGAAGAATTCGAAGTTGTCAATCACGTTAAAGACGTCGAAATAGCGGAAGACCGGGCCAAAAGCCACGTCTACCAGGCTGAAGTCTGCGCCGGAAAACCACGGTCCTTCGCTAAGATGATCCTCCAGGAGTGTGAAGTGACGGCGGAGTGCGGCCGTCTTCGCCTCGAATGTCACGGCATCTCGCGCGGAATAGAATCCTGCGATCGTGTCGAGCACCTCTGCGCCGAAAACGATCCAGGCGCGGTGGCGCGCGCGCTCAACCGGGTCAGCGGGATGTAATGGATTGGGCTGCGTATCCTCGAGATACTCAAGGATTGCGGTAGACTCGAAGAGCGACGCGTCTCCGACCGTCAGTACAGGCGTGCGTCCCAGCGGAGAAATTTCCAGAAACCACTGCGGCTTGTTGCCGAGATCAACAACGCGTCGCTCATGCGCAACACCTTTTTCGACAAGGGCTATGGCGATGCGTTGCACATAGGGGCAGAGCGCGTGGCTGTTGAGGGTGATCGGCTTGTTCATGGTATTCTCCTGACGCCATCGGCAGATCCCCGCCATGGCATTTCGCATTTACGAGTTCGCTCATCCGCCATCGCGGTTGCGCACCAGAACGGTTGCTTTCATGTGCGAACGAAAAGTGCTGACATAGGGATACTCGCCGGGTTCGGTGAAGATGATCCTGCCCTGCGTCCCCCGCTCGAGTGGCCCGGTATCCCAGCTTCCGTCCAGAGCCGTCGCGGTATGGGACGCGAGATCGTTGTTCTCCCAGGTCACGCTATCCCCGGCAAAGATTTCAACGACCAAGGGTTCGAAGGTGGAATTGTCGATTCGCACCATTGTCTCTTGCACCCGATCGTGCGCGTGTGAACGGCGCAGCGTTCCGGCGCACCCCAGGAACGCGCCAAGACCGATACCGAAGCGGCGGCGTGTGAGTGGCATCAAATTGGGCATTGGCGCCTAAGAACAGTGAGGGTTCATCGGTTATTCTCTCGCTCAGATATTCGCGACTGAAATTGCCTTAATTTTGCTTGCGTCTGAATGCGATTGCGTTCGAGATTTCTGTGTGATCGTCCGGAATCCTTAGAATATGCCGGACGCCGGGGATGACCTGCTTGCTGACGACAGGAAGCGGCCAAGCCACCATTCGTTTGTCAGATCACGCGGAAGACGCAGAGCCGGCTTGTGCGGCCGGCTCTGCGAGATCTCTGTGTCAGAGATCCTTGGCGGCGGTGTGCTGGATTTTCTTCCAGTTCTCTTCGGCCTTGTGGATCGTTCCGGCCTGATCCTTGAGGTAAAGGTTGTAGATATCCTCGTTCAGGAAGACGTAGAGTTTTCCATCGACCACCGACGCAAAGCTCGGGTCGCCATCGAACTTCTTGCCCACAGAAACCCCGAAAGTGCAGAATCCGCCGTTCTGCGGGATATATTTCGACGGATTGGCTTCAAAGGATTTCTGGTGCTTCTCGCTAGTAAAGTAGTACGAAACCCCGTCGTAGACCGTGGTAAATTTCGCGCTTCCGGCCTGCTCTTTGTTGTACTCGATCAGCGAAACCACGTCGACGCCATGCACCCCAAGCGGAGCACCTGCCGCAGTCAGACCCGATACGACGTTGAATTCGTCTGCGGCCATTGCCGGCCCGAAGGCGAGAAGCGCTGACAGGGTTGCAGCGGTAAGTGTCAGTTTCCGTTTCATTCGTTGTCCTTTCTTTGTCATGGAAATCCCCACCCCGGCTGGGACGGGGCATCACCATGTCGCCGCGTGAGTTGCGGTACATTTTGGCGATGTGGGGACACGTTACCTAGAGGCTTTCGTATTATTAATGCTGGCTCGACCTAATATTATGCTCAATCGTCCAGTTGCGGAGGTGGTGTGCCTCTGTATTATCTGCGCAGGGCCGGATAGCCCTGAAGGTAGATTAACCCATGATCGCGGGCCGGTTCATGGCAGGCCAGGCAGGCATCACGGTAGTCTTCGGTATCGGTAATCCGGGTTTCCTGTCCTGGGAAAAAAGCCCAGCCCCAACCGTCGCCAAACCGCGGGCCTGCACCCAGCTTGCCGTCGGGGTCGGCGACCATGACGAAACGGCCCTTGAGCGTGTCGGCATAGCTGGCGCGCCCGGTTGTCAGGTCCTCGGTTTGGGTGTCCCAGACCTCTTTGACGATCTTCGTCCCCTCGACAAACCGACCCTCGGCGAGATAGGCCTTGAGCGCGTCTTCGTCGATGAAGACAGCGTGAATTTCATGCGCACCTTCAGCGGGGTTCTCTGCGAGCACCGAAAACGCCCCGATCTGCACCCACCCGGTGCGATATTCCTCGGACGGCACTTCGAGCACGGGTTCTACGGTGATTTGCCCTGCCTCTGTCGCCATCTGAGCGAAAGCGGGCAGGCTTGTGATGGACAGGATCATGGCAAGGGTTTTGGATCTCATTTAGGCGTCTCCTCGTGGTACGGTTAAGTAAAGCCGCGTCGACGGACGAGACCGTCGCCATGCGGTCGGCCGTCGTCACGCGGCTGCGCCTGTTCACCGCAAAATTCCGGCGCGATGAATGGCGCCTCGTCCGAAATTATTGCTCGATCGTCCACGGCTCTGGATTCTACGCGCCTAACCTGTAAGCTGTACCGCATGTTGGACCTTCTCAGCGATATCCTTACCCGCCTGTCGTTTCGCGGCACGCTCTACTTCCGCACGAGTTTTACAGAACCATGGGGAGTGCGTGTGCCAGCTTATCGCGATGTGGCGCGCTTCCATTATGCTCATCGCGGTGAGGCGTTGGTGCGTGTTGCGGGGCAACAGGCACCGGTGACCCTTGCGCAGGGCGATCTTGTGATCATTCCGCATGGTGAGCCGCATGTTTTATCATGCCGGCATACCGGACCAGAGGAGGCCTTGCCGCTTGATGATGTGCTGTCCCGCTCGGGGTTTCCGGGATATGGCACGCTTGTATGGGGTGGAGAGGAAAGCCCGCGAGATACTCAGCTCATCTGCGGGCATTTTGCGCTAGCCGAGGGGTCGCGCCACCTGCTCTTTGATCGGCTGCCGCCGTACATTCATCTCCGAGGATATGGTGAAGAGGCCGGGGGGTGGCTCAATGCAACGCTCAAGGTTATCGGAGCTGAGGCGGGCGGCGCGCGGCTTGGTGGCGATCTGATTGCGCTCAAGATGTCCGAGGCAATCTTTGCCCAAGCCATCCGAGCCTTTATCGAACAATCGCCCGAGGGCATTCCGGGGATCGCTGGCTTTGCTGACCCGCAGATCGCACGCGCGCTGAGTATGTTTCATCGCAACCCTGCTGCCGAATGGACGGTGGCTGGCCTTGCGCGGATCGCGGGTCTGTCGCGCACCGGTTTTGCTGAACGATTCACGGCGCGGCTTGGGGTGACCCCAATGAGCTACGTGACCGCATGGCGGATGCAGATTGCACGTGAGGCATTGGCCGAGCGCGGCCTGTCGGTGGCCGAGGCCGCCGAGGTTTCGGGATATGCGTCGGAATCAGCGTTTAGCCGGGTGTTCAAGAAAGAGATCGGCGTCACCCCGGCAGCCGTCCGACTGCTTGCCAAAGCTGGGCGTGACGCATTGAATGCGGCGTGAATACAGTGCCTCCGGTGAAGATCCGCGAGGCGCAGCCCGATGATGCCGCCGAACTAGCGCGCCTGTCTCGGGCGCTGGCGGTGCATGTCGCAGACCCCGATCCCGGCGATGACACGTCGCTGATTGTAGCGGCCTGTTTCGGGACGGAGCGATGGCTCGACGTTCTTGTGGCGGAGCAGGGTGGCGTTATCCTCGGCCTTGCCGCCTATGGCCGACGTTTCGAACTTCACACTCGACAAAAGACCCTCTGGCTGGCCGATCTTGTCGTGGACGAGGGCCTCCGAGGGCTGGGGATCGGCGGTTTGCTGTTGCAGGCGGTCAAACGCCGGGCGCTGGATCTGGGATGTGTCGCCATCGTGGCGGATCTTTGGGTCTGTAACATCGCAGCCCGCGTATTTTACGACCATGCCGGAGCGCGCAAAGTGAGCGATATCGAAATTCGGGTGATCGACCTGCCGTCGGTGTGACGACCCTCGCCGTGGCGGAGGTTCGTCGGGAATAGGCAATAGTCGGTCGAAATCCGGACGATCACGCAGTTTTACCGGATTTCTGAACATTCACCGTCCGTGTCAGTGGACCTATGTCGGGAATACGGCGAGCCGCCGTTCTCGAAATCATTAAGAAAGGTCCCTGCGCCATGCGCTTCGTTACCAAAAACATCCACGCCTATCTCGATTACCCGGTTGCCATCTCACTTATGGGCTTGCCGTTCCTGTTGGGGCTCGGTGCGTCCAATCCGCTGGCGCTGAAGATCTCTCCCGTTGTCGGGCTGGCGGCTTTCGTGCTCACGGTCTTTACGGATCACCATCTCGGGATGATCCGGGTGCTGCCCTACAAGCTGCATCTTGCAGTCGATCTTGCGGTCGGGCTGCTGTTTCTGGTGCTGCCCTTCGCTCTTGGCTTCTCTGGTTTGGACGCCGCCTATTACTGGCTTAACGGCGCGGCGGTCGTCACCGTCATCGGGCTGTCGAAGCCCGAACCGCAGATGCCTGCGGCCTGACTCCCCACTTTCCCACCTGCCAACAAAAGGACAAGATTCCATGGCACGCATCAACCAAGTCTCCGACACCGCCGCCACCCCCGAGGCAAGCGCCCTGTTTTCCGCGATCAAGGGCAAGATCGGCATGGTGCCTAATCTCTATCGCGTTGCTGCGAACCAGCCATCGGTTCTGGCGGCAATGCTCGGCCTGAATGAGACGCTGGCGGGCGGCACCTTTGATGGCCGCACCCGTGAAGCAATCGCGCTCGCCGTGGCCGGCGCCAATACTTGTGATTACTGCGCCTCGGCCCATTCCGCGATCTCGGCTGGGCTCAAGGTTGCACCCGAGGCGGTCAAGGACCATCTTGTCGGACGTTCCGACGATCCGCGCACGGCAGCGATCCTGAAACTGTCGGTGAGTATCGTGTCGGCTAAGGGCAAAGTGTCGGATGCCGATCTTGTCTCCGCGCGTGCCGCAGGGCTGAGCGAGGCCGACATCGTAGAGACGCTCGCCAATGTGGTGGCGAACATCTTTACCAACTATCTGAATCACGTGGCGGACACCGATATCGACTTTCCGGTCGTCACTACGGGTCAGGTCGCAGCATAAACAAGCAGGCCCGCCGAAACTTCGGCGGGCCTGTTCCCGCAAGGCCACGTTAAGTGGCCACGCTGAGCATGTATCGTGTTCTTTTATCTGTAGAAAATCATCTGCGTCCCCGGGGATGTGCTCGTCAAACCCCGCATGAGCGCCTCGCTGCCGCCATGATTTCTACCACTGCCGTGATTCACTCGTGACCTAAGATCTGTCGACCACAGAACTGGACGTTTGCGCATATATCTCGGACCCCCCGACATTCATCGGCTTTTCTACCAGACGTAACGTGGTCTCACGGCCAATCGTCGTTTTCGAAACGAATTGCTCTACTGCACGGAGAGAGTGAAATGCTACGCGCCCCCGAGGCATTGCGCGCTGATGCGATGATGCACGATGCTTCTGAATTTTCTGGTCTGCCCAGCAAGAGGGGGCGGCCCAACCAATCAGTCTCTAACACCGGTCCGCGCCAGCACGCCCTTCGCCGCCACAAACGCCACGCCCTGCGCGGCGCAGCTGTGATGCTGAGCTGTCTGCTGTGCCTCTTGCTGATCGTCGGCTTTGCCGAAGGCCACGATCGCAACACCGCGCCGAGGTTGCACGCGTGCAGTGCCGAGCATGTGCTCGCGTGCCGCTGAAGTAAGAAGGCCACCCACCCATGAAAAAACTAACGTGGCTTTTCCTTGGAAAAATTGCTGCCGATCCTTCGACCGAGGCTACGCCCACCGGGGCGCAGGTCTTCGAGCTGTCGAGGGGGGATTTATTCGAACCTGTTGACTACCTCAGGGTCGCTTTGGACGGGGCGTACAGCAAAGAAGGAAGTACCCTGAACTTAAGCTACCTTTATGTCGAGGGCGGCTTGGCGAGTGCATCCATTGGACAGGTTTATACCTCGTCGTTCCAAGTAACATTCATGGATGGAGATGTTCAGCGTGTCCCGGCCGGGGCGGTCGTGCAGATGTCGAACGGCGATCTCTTTTTCAGCGTTTCGGCGGAGGATTTGGGGGCGGTCGCACTCTTTTCGGAAAATGATGGCACCGAACGGGATGTCGCGACGCTACGTGTTTCGGGCCAAGTCAGAAGCGAGGACATCGATTTATCGGCACAGAGCTTTCCACAGAGCTTTGGAGTGATGTCACTGGGTGGTGATGTTTCGAACATCGATATTCTGTTGAGTGCTGGGGATGGGCTGATTACCGGCACGCTCGGCAATGATCTGATCAATCAGGATTACGTTGGGGACCCTAACGGCGACCGAATTGATAATCTGGACGCTGCGGGAACGAATGGCGAGCTCGTCAATAGCAACGCGGATTTCGTCAATGCGTCTGGCGGTAATGACACGGTTCTGGCCGGGTTCGGGAATGACACAATTCTCGGGGGCGATGGGAATGACAGCCTCGATGGTGGAACCGGAGCTGACCTGATTTTCGGCGGGATGGGGAATGACACCCTAGACGGGGGTACGGGCACCGACGCCAGTGATACCGCCTTAGGACCCATTTATCAGGAGATTTCGACAGCCGGTGCGCAGGCCGTTGCCGGCGCTAACGGACGTGGGGCTTTCACCGTCACGACAACGTCCAATGAAACCGTCGCATTCGGGTCTACGGCTGATTTGTCCGGCTTTTTCGTGGGGGATATAGCACTTCCCAACCCAGCTGTTGAAAGCGAGACGCATACGCACCGATACACCGAAGGTCTGTCTCCGACCCAGATTCCCGGTGTGCGGATTCTCATGAGCCGTCTAGAGAGTTTGGAGGTCGTCACCCTGAGCCTCGACGGAACTGCGCTCAATCTGAATGCCGCCATCGCGTCGGGAAATGTATCATTCGAAGGCAACGGTGCCTTCACCATCGACTCGGCCGGCAGGCTGACCGGATTGTTGGCCGACCCGGTGGACAGTGAACAGGCATTCCTCGAGCTGACGATCAGAATTCCGCATTCGCGCCTTGATGTTTTCATCTCTACGGCGACGTTTGGATCGATCGATGGGGCAATCTATGAGCTCTTTGTCGATACCAACCCCCTCGTTCCCAATATTACCACCTCTGCGAATGACACCTTGTTTGGTGATGCCGGTGACGATCTGTTGCTGGGGCGGGACGGTGATGATCTTATTGCTGGAGGCACGGGGAATGATCGTTTCGTGCCGGGAACTGGGCACGACACGATTTCGGACTTTGGAAGTGACGACACGAATGCTGTCCGGGACGGTGATCAGTCGAACAACGACTTTGTGAATCTGTCGGGTTTTTACAATCAGGCCAATTACGACGCCGCCGTCCTGACGGGTGATATCGATCCCGCGGTCATCCGCAATCCGCTGGAATGGCTGCGTGCCGATTACGATGATGACGGGATCCTTAATGAGCGCGCGGCGGGATGGACAGCTGGCAACAGCCTGACCCTAACCAACAGGGGCGCCACGGTCGATCCACAAACGCTGAACTTTGATACAACGAATGTCATTTGCTTTTGCCGGGGAACGCGCATCACAGGCGCCAATGGCGAGATAGCAGTCGAGGATCTGAACGTTGGAGATCGCGTGATCACACGTGATCACGGCTATCAGAAAATCCGCTGGATCGGGCGCACAACGGTCAAGGCACATGTCGAGATCGCGCCGATCCGGATACGCAAGGGCGTTCTGCAGAACGTTCGTGATCTGCGCATTTCACCCAATCATCGCGTTCTCCTGAAGGGACCGATGTTGGAGCTGTTGCTGGGGCATACGGAAGTGCTGGTTCCGGCCAAATACCTCGTCGACGGAGAAACGATCCTGCGCGAGTTGCCGGGTGATGTGGAATACTTCCACATTCTCTTTGACTGCCACGAGCTCGTTCTTTCCGAGCAGTGTTGGACCGAGAGCTTTCATCCTGGCTGTGTCGGCTGGTCAACTCTCTGCGAAGAGGTGCGGGCAGAGATACTCCATCTCTTTCCCTGCCTCGATGCCCTCACCGGTAATTCAGACATGATCACCGCGCGTTACGTGGTGAACCGCAAGGAGGCGGCCGTGTCGTTACAGGCGATGCGCAACGGCGGCAATCGAACCAATAAGCGGACGCTGTGTTGATGCAAAGAGAAAACAAGACCTGTTTGAGGGGGGAGGTGCCGGATGCGCAGAACACCGTGAAGAGCTGCGAGGCCGGGTTCGAACCACGTGAGAAACTGCGTGCTGCGCCATGTGAAGACAGCAGGGATATGGGCGATTTGCACGAAGTGACCACGGTTAACGCCGTGATCCTGATTGCTGTCAGCAGCGTGATTGGATTTGGCCTGGCGGTTGTTTCTGCAATTCTCGGCAGCAGTCTCCTGATGAGTTTCTTTGTATATCTTGTTGTTTCTATTTTGCTTTTCACGGCATTACTTGGCCTTGCTTACTTTGCCGCGCGGCCAATGGGCAGCTTAAGCATCGCAGAGAATGCGCTGGACCTCGTGGAATGTGAAACAACGGAAACTGTGCGCGTTCTGTCCGCACGCAATAGATGGGTCCGGATATGGTGGTTGATCATCATCTGCGCGTTTATTCTCTCGATAAGGTTAACCGATGAGGTGACCATTCAAATTGCGGTGTGCGCGGTCGGTGTTTTGGTATGGGTGTGGTTGCTGAAGAACAGATCGTCGATGAAATCTCAGCGGATCGTCGCAACTTGCAAGCGTGCCAGCAGCGGCAAATGACCGTGTTGAAAACGTTCGACAAAATAGAAGCAGATATTGTCACTGTAACACGTCGCGAAAAAAGCGATCGTCTCTCAGCACGGGTAAGGCTGAGATTCCGACTCAGCGATCAGCAGGACGAAGACGTTGGCGAAATGTTTGTCAGCATTGAGTTGATCGAAAAGGAGAGCTATCGCTGGCGCCGAACCAAGCGCCAAATTATTGACACTGCGTGGGAATGGCTGGACGGTTACTTTGATGGGGCCAGTCTCGGATTTGAGGGTGAAAACCTTTTCTCAGATATTCTTGATGGCAAGCATAGGTTGTCTTACTGTGGCCTCACCCAAGAAGAAGAGCACAGTCTGCAACAGGAACTACTGAAAATTGAACGTGAAGTCGCGGTGTAAAACGGGAAGTTGTTTAGTTTCAGAGGCAGAACACTTAGTTCTTCGAGTATGAGTTACCGCCAACGATGCGGCAACTTGGGGCCGACCGCCGTTGTGGCGAGCGGCAACTGAGGTGCCCCTAGATTTGTAGACGCTTTGCTTGGTAATTTTGGAACCAAGGAGAAGCGCGGATGTCATCGCAGAAACGGTTTACGGACGAGTTCAAAAGGGACGCTGTGGCGCAGGTTGTTGATCGCGGCTATGCGGTCAGCGAAGTGGCTGAGCGACTGGGGGTCAGCACGAAGTCGCTCTACACATGGAAGGCTCAGTTTGCGAGGCCTGCCAAGGGTCGAGAGGCGGAGTCAGATCTGGCCGTCGAGCTCCGTCGGGTGAAGAAGGAACTGGCCCGTGTGACCGAGGAGCGCGATATATTAAAAAACCGTTCCGGGCCGCAGCCCGCCTGTGCGCGGTAGTAACAGCCTGTGCTATGCTGTGCCCGAAGGGCAGTTGCCGATGGCTTATTGGAGGGTCAGACCCCGTTAAAAAACGTGGCACATGGGTCGATGCGCACTTGAGAGTGGTGACGCCGCCATCGCGGCGATCCCGGTTAGGAAGATGACGAACTTGCATGGCCCCCGCTCTTCGACTTGAACGGAGGAGATGCCATGACGAAGCGTAAGACCGGCGGCCACCCGGATTTGAACGTGGTCAACCCCAATGCGGCTGCGATCGACATTGGCTCGACCATGCATATGGCTGCTGTGAACCCTGACACCGCCGCTATGCCGGTGCGAGCTTTCGGGACGTTCACTCAAGACCTGCACGATCTAGCCGACTGGCTCCAGTCGTGCGGTGTCACCAGCGTGGCCATGGAGTCGACCGGCGTTTACTGGATACCGGCCTTCGAGATCCTGGAGGCGCATGGGTTCGAGGTTATCCTTGTGAATGCCCGCTACGCCAAGAATGTGCCAGGCCGCAAAACCGATGTCAGCGATGCGGGGTGGCTGCGTCAGTTACATTCTTATGGGTTGCTCCGCGGCAGTTTCCGCCCTGAGGCGGAGATAGCCACCCTGCGCGCCTACATGCGCCAGCGCGAACGGCTCACCGAATATGCCGCCGCTCACATCCAACACATGCAGAAGGCGCTGATGGAGATGAACCTGCAACTCCATCATGTCGTCTCCGACATCACCGGCGCAACGGGCATGCGGATTATCCGCGCCATTGTCGATGGCGAGCGCGATCCTGAAGTTCTCGCCGCATTCCGGGATATCCGCTGCCATTCATCGCTGGACACGATCAAAGGCGCGCTGGTCGGCAACGACCGCGAGGAACATGTCTTTGCCCTGACACAGTCGCTGGAACTTTACGATTTCTATCAAGAGCAGATCGAGGCGTGCGACCGCAGGCTGGAGGCCGCGGTTGGGGCGCTGACGGCCCGTGCAGACGGAGAACTGGCCCCACTGCCCAAGGCGCGGATCAAGGGGAGGCAGCACAATGCGCCGTCCTTCGATGTGCGGGCTGCGCTCTACGGGGTGTTAGGCACAGACCTGACTCAGATCCATGGCCTTGGGCCATCGCTGGCGCTGAAGCTGGTGGCCGAATGCGGCACGGACCTGCGCGCCTGGAAGAGTGCCAAGCACTTCACGTCTTGGCTCTGCCTCGCCCCGGACAACAAGATCTCTGGTGGCAAGCTGCTGTCCTCGCGGACACGCCGGTCCTCCAGCCGCGCTGCGGCCTTGCTCAGATTGGCCGCGACGACAATCGGCCGGAGCGACACGGCCTTGGGTGCGTTCTATCGGCGGCTGTCCTCGCGCATCGGCAAGCAGAAGGCTGTTACGGCGACAGCGCGAAAGATCGCGGTGCTGTTTTACAATGCCGTGCGGCATGGCATGTCATATAAAGATCAGGGCGCGGCGGCTTATGAAGAGCGGCATCGGAAACGTCTGCTGTCAAACCTTCAACGGCGCGCCAAGACCCTCGGGTTTGTATTGGCGCCTATTCACGAGACCGCGGCTGTTTCTTAGGAAGGCCGCCACATACTTCGCGCGAGAGTCCCGTTGAAGTATGGTTTCATCCGGGCTCATCGATCCGAGTTTTCGGTTCGGTCAATGTGCCGTGTGCTTATGGTCCACGTCAGCGGATTTTATGCATGGCTTAAAGAACCGTTAAGCCAGCGTGCGCAGGACGATGAACGGCAGACAGAGTTGATCCGACAGGCTTGGTGCGAGAGCGGCAAGATCTATGGCTACCGCAAGCTGGCCGATGATCTGCGCGATCTCGGCGAGCAGGTTTCTGAGAACAGGGTCGCCCGGCTGGCCAGCCTTGCGGGCATCTTGGCCCAGATTGGCTACAAGCGCCGCCCGGGACGATATGGCGGGAAGCCTGCTGTCGTCGCGTTCAACACTCTGGATCGGCAGTTCGAAGTAGATGCGCCCGACAAGGTCTGGGTCACGGACATCACCTACATCAAGACCCACGAGGGCTGGCTGTATCTGTCTGTCGTTATCGACCTCTTCTCACGGCGTGTGGTAGGCTGGTCCGCGCAACCCCGCATGACGACCGACCTGGCGCTGCAGGCCTTGCTTGCAGCGGTCTGGCGACGCAAACCCAAGACGAAGGTGATGATTCATTCAGATCAGGGGTCGCAGTTCACCAGCCGTGAGTGGCAAGTATTTCTCAGCCAGCACAACCTGCAAGCCAGTATGAGCCGGCGTGGGAATTGCCACGATAACGCTGTCGCCGAAAGCTTCTTCCAACTCTTGAAGCGGGAACGGATCCGTCGCCGCACCTACCCGACACGCGAAGCTGCAAGGCAGGACGTTTTCGACTACATTGAGATGTTCTACAACCCAAAGCGCAAGCACACGAACAACGGCATGCTGTCACCCGTTGACTTCGAAACCAGACAGCAGAAACTAAACGAAGCAGGTGTCTAGGAAACTAGGGGCACCTCATTCCTCGCCTGGGCCCGATCGGCAATGAGCGGCGCGAACTTCACCACCCAGCGGTTCAGCGTGGCGTGGTCAACCGTAACGCCGCGCTCCGCCAGGATCTCCTTGAGGTCTCGGTAGGACACTGCGTAGTGGACATAGAAAAACACCGCATGCAGGATCGCCGACTTAGGATAATGTACGCCTAGGAATCGATCGGGCCACAAGCTCCCTTCCAACCATCTGACAACGCTGACAGATCAACCATCGTCATGGAACCGGTAAGTTTGCGACAGAACTCTTCAAAGGAACTGGAAATCTTCTACGGCAAGTTGCGCCGCCGTGATGCCTTCAACCAAAATTGTGTTGCCATTCACCGTCATTTGCGCCCCGCCCTCGACATCGACGATGTTCATCGCCGCGACGAACCCCGCCAGACCATTGCCGCCATTGGTGATATTGGTCTCGCCGGTATCCGGGTCCACGCGGCGGATGAAGAAACTGTCCAACCCATCTTCGAAATCGGTGACGACATCCGCCTCGCCGTCGAAGAAGGACGAAAAGACGAATTGATCGGCGCCGGTTCCGCCGGTGATCGTGTCATTTCCAGCGCCCGCATTGATCGTGTCATTGCCTGCGCCGCCGTCGACCACATCGTTACGGCCGCCACCAGCGAGGAAGTCGTTGCCGTCACCGCCCGAGATGCTGTCGTCTCCTTCACCGCCGCCAACGCTATCATTGCCTGCACCGGCATCAATCGTATCGCGCCCGGTGCCGCCGCCGATATCATCCGCGCCGCCATTGCCAAAGATCAGATCGTTGCCAAAGCTGCCCGACATGCTGTCGTTGCCTTCGCCGCCTTCGAGCGTGTCATCGCCAGCGCCGCCAGCAACTACATCGTTACCAGCGCCGCCGGACATGAAATCATCGCCAAAACCACCGCCCATGACGTCATTTCCAACACCGCCAATCAGCGTGTCATTGTCCACGCCACCGCCAACACTGTCATCGCCAGCGCCCGCATCCACGAAATCGTTGCCTTCTGAAGCCGAGACATTGTCATTACCGCCGCCTGCCTCGATGCTGTCATTACCATCGCCGCCAGCGATCGTGTCGTTTCCTCCGCCACCAATAAGTGTATCGTTTCCGCCCAATCCCTCCAAAAGGCTACCCAACGGTCCTCCGACGATCAACTCGCCAGCACTTGTTCCCGGTCTTGGGGCAACCAATGACCCTTGGGACAAGAGTGTTTCGTTTGCCCCATTGCCATCTGAATAGTTGACCCGGACAGTGATCTCTGAACCTATGTCTGGCGGTAAAAGCGTGTAACTGATATCGTTTGCCGCAGCGATGGCAAGGCCGTTGCGAAACCACTGATAGCTAAAGGCCCCTAAGCCATCCGCGTCCGCAACCGCCGATGTGTCAGCCGTAAGCGTGCTACCCTCAACCGCAGAGCCGCTCAATGTAACTGCCCCGGTTGGTAAAGAATTTGAGAAATCGTTATCCAGGATTGTGCCTGTCGCGTTGAAGCCTGGCCCGCTGAACACTTGGTTTGTGGCCGGGGCAAAATTCATCTGGAACTCTTCAACAGCGTCTTCTTGAACGAGGTCTCCGAAGATAGGCACGAACACCGCACCAGTTGTCTGACCCGCTGCAAAGGTGAGTATCCCAGTCCTCGACGCGAAATCCGAACCTGCGGCAGCGCTTTGGCTGATCGTGGTGTAATCTACTTCAATGGCACTGTCAGAAGAACGCGATAGCCTCGGTTGAAACACCGCTTGGGCTGTCCCTGAATCTCCTTCTATTACCCTCGTATCAGGCACATAGAGCGCCCGATCCTCTGGTGCTCCATCATCGTCAAGTATCCAGCCCACAGCGGCCAGTTCCGAAACTCCCCCCGCAAGCACCGCACCCGATGGATCTGACAAGATCAACTCAAGGGCTTCATCGATCTCGTCGAGTGTATCACCAGTCGTGTTTACGTTGATCCACTTTGTCGTTTCGCCTGCTGCAAAGGTCAGTGTTCCAGCGACACCGGTAAAATCCGTGGATGTAGACGCCGTGCCCTGCACCGTTCGATAGTCTACGGTCACGGTCCCGGTCGAGGGCTGCGAAAGGGTCACGGCAAAACGCAAGACCCCGCTACCAAAGAACGTTCGCTCCTCAATCGCAGCATCCGCAATCGAGATCGTGCGCGGACCTGCATCGTCGTCAAGGATCGTCGCCGACCCAACTGCGCCACTCGAGCCGGAAAAGACACTCGCAGATGGCGCAACAGCGATTAAATCGAAGGTCTCGGCGGGTTCAGCAACGGCATCAGCTGTCGTCGCCACCGTCGTCGCGGTAAGCGTCTGCCCCGGCGCAAAGGTAAAATTACCATTGGCCGCAGTAAAACCCTCCCCCGATTGAGCGGTGCCCCCCGACGTCGCATAGGCCACCGTCACCTCGTCATCGGCCGGACGCGACAGACGGGCGATGAATTGTGCCTCCTGCCCTTCAGTCAAAATTGGATCGGAAATCTGCATCGCACGATCATCCGCCGTGCCGTCGTCGTCGAGGATCCAGCCGGTGGCCCGCACCTGATCCACACCGCCTGCCAACACAGCGCCAGTGGCGTCGAAGAGCTCGACTTCGAGGAACTCGTCTACTTCATCAATATCGTCGCTTGCGGTGCTGATGTTGATCCACTTTGTCGTTTCGCCCGCTGCAAAAGTCAGTGTGCCGCTTGCGCCAGTGAAATCCAAAAACTCTGACGCCGTGCCCTGCACCGTTCGATAGTCTACGGTCACGGTCCCGGTCGAGGGCTGCGAAAGGGTCACGGCAAAACGCAAGACCCCGCTACCAAAGAACGTTCGCTCCTCAATCGCAGCATCCGCAATCGAGATCGTGCGCGGACCTGCATCGTCGTCAAGGATCGTCGCCGACCCAACTGCGCCACTCGAGCCGGAAAAGACACTCGCAGATGGCGCAACAGCGATTAAATCGAAGGTCTCGGCGGGTTCAGCAACGGCATCAGCTGTCGTCGCCACCGTCGTCGCGGTAAGCGTCTGCCCCGGCGCAAAGGTAAAATTACCATTGGCCGCAGTAAAATCCTCCCCCGATTGAGCGGTGCCCCCCGACGTCGCATAGGCCACCGTCACCTCGTCATCGGCCGGACGCGACAGACGGGCGATGAATTGTGCCTCCTGCCCTTCAGTCAGAATCGGATCGGAAATCTGCATCGCACGATCATCCGCCGTGCCGTCGTCGTCGAGGATCCAGCCGGTGGCCCGGACCTGATCCACACCGCCTGCCAACACAGCGCCAGTTGCGTCGAAGAGCTCGATTTCGAGGAACTCGTCTACTTCATCAATATCGTCGCTTGCGGTGCTGATATTGATCCACTTTGTCGTTTCGCCTGCTGCAAAAGTCAGTGTGCCGGTTGCGCCAGTGAAATCCAAAAACTCTGACGCCGTGCCCTGCACCGTTCGATAGTCTACGGTCACGGTCCCGGTCGAGGGCTGCGAAAGGGTCACGGCAAATCGCAAGACCCCGCTGCCGAAGAACGTTCGCTCATCAATCGCAGCATCCGCAATCGAGATCGTGCGCGGGCCTGCATCGTCGTCAAGGATCGTCGCCGACCCGACTGCGCCACTTGATCCGGAAAAGACACTCGCAGATGGCGTTACGCTTACACCGAAAGTCTCCGCCAACTCTACGGCGTTATCGCCAGTTACATCCACATTCACGATGGTGCTTGTCTGGCCAGGCAGAAAAGTCGCTATGCCCGACGCAGCGGTGAAGTCCGACCCGGCTGTAGCCGTCCCGCTGACGGTAGCCCAGCCCATATTCGTCGACACGCCGAACGCTTCCGAGACTGATAGGGTGAAGCGCGCTGTGGTGGTGCCATTGTCACCTTCTTCGATTACGGGATCCGAAACGGCTAACGCGCGATCATCAAGCGTGCCATCGTTGTCCTCAATCCAGCCAATAGCGCGCACGACATCCACGTCATTTGCGAAGGTGCCACCACCAGTCGGATCGAACAGTTCAACCTCGAGAAACTCATCCACCTCGTCAAGGCTGTCGCTTGCGGTTTGAATGGTGATCGTTTTTACGGTTTCGCCAGCGGCGAAGACAAGAGTTCCGCTCTCCCCTGTAAAATCCAGAAACTCGGAAGCCGTCCCTTGACGCGTGCGGTAATCAACTGTCACTGTGCCTGCCGAAGGCGCATCCAGCGTTACGATGAATTCGAGAACTCCACTCCCAAAGGCTACCCGTTCCTCGACCGATGCCGAGCTAATGTTAATCAACATAGAATACCCCCATATTCTAAAACGTGATTATCAACATGGACCAATCATCAATGTCTTTTGCGATCCGAACCTAGAAAACTTAAATTCAAAAGAATGATAACAGGATGAAACAAAATCGAGCAAACGAAACCTTGTTAACTATTTCAGATGCTTACATAACATCCTTGCAACTCTGGGTAGAGAGGGGATCAATCAAATTGTCCGAGAAAAACTGCATTGATGCCTTTGCCTGAGCAACGCCTGTTCTGTCCGAAAGTGTCAAATCAACGAAGGATGATGGCATCGAACAAAACGTAAAACGGCGGATAGCGGCTCGCGCGAAATTTGTTACAAACGCCTGCTAGGGGATAATCACCACAATTTCGCCCCGCATCGCAGACCCCGCATAAGAGACGTCGTTAAACACCTGGCTTAAATAATTGTCCGAACGTCAGGCAGGCGGTGCAAATAGCGCGGTTACCGATCACAAGATCAACAGGCTGGACGAATTGCTCCCTTGGAACTGGGTGCCGCTGGTATTCGTGACGCAAAGTCAAGCCGCGTAGGCCGCGGTATCCATGAGGCGGTTACGACCCTCCCGCCTGCGCACACAAATAATCTCGGAGGCAGTTCACCCAGCGGACGAGTTCGCTGCGCTCCCGATTTGGTTCTGCAGCCATCGTGTCAATCCGCTCTCCAAGTGTTCTATCCAGAATTGAGCACCTACCCGCGCACGCTGCCTGGGGTTTGGGCGAGGTACCAGCGATAGGCATCCTCGATCCCCTCGCGCAGGCTGATGCGCGCGCGCCAGCCCATGGTGGCCAAACGGCTGACATCCATCAGCTTGCGCATCGTGCCGTCGGGTTTGCTGGGGTCGGTTGTTATTTTGCCTTGGAATCCAGTCACTTCAGCCACCATCTGCGCCAACTCCAGGATCGAGATATCGGTGCCAGAGCCCACGTTGATATGGCTTAGCATGTCTTGGGTATTGGCCGCATAGACATCCCGTGGCAGGTCGAGCACGAAGAGGCTGGCCTCGGCCATGTCGTCGACATGCAGGAATTCGCGGCGCGGTGTGCCGGAGCCCCAGATCGTCACCTCGTCGCGCCCCTCTTGCGCGGCCTCATGAAAGCGGCGGATAAGTGCCGGTAAAACATGGGAATTTTCCGGGTGAAAGTTGTCGCCGGGGCCGTAGAGATTGGTGGGCATGACCGAGCGGTAATCGGTGCCGTGCTGGCGATTGTAGCTTTCGCAGAGCTTGATGCCCGCGATCTTGGCGACGGCATAGGGCTCGTTGGTGGGTTCGAGCACGCCGGTCAAAAGCGCGTCCTCGCGCATGGGCTGGGGCACGGCGCGGGGGTAGATGCAGCTTGACCCCAATTGCAAAAGCCGCCGCACGCCCGCGTCAAAGGCCTGATGGATCACGTTACATTCGATCATCAGGTTTTCATAAATGAAATCAGCCGGATAGGTGTTGTTGGCATGGATGCCACCCACCTTGGCGGCGGCAAGGATCACCACATCTGGCCGCTCGGATTGCATGAAATCGCGCACGGCGGCCTGACTGGTCAGGTCCAATTCCGCATGGGTGCGGGTGATCAGCGTCAGGTCCTCGCCCGCGCCCCTGCGCGCCTCAAGCCGCCGCAAAATAGCCGCCCCAACCATCCCCCGATGGCCTGCAATGTGGATTTTCATGGGTGTCTCCTGGATGTTAGACCTGAGCGAACAGGGTATCATGCGACGAGAGCAGTCACACCACTCTCATTTAAGCGGGAGTCAAATTCTCTTGCACTTCGGTAAGATCGTCCAGATTTTATTGGAGATTTTCTGCTGAATTGGGATCCGTAAATCCCTTATGCTGCACATCTCAGTCGGCCTGATCAAAAGCGGGAAAACGTTCCACACAAGAGCGAGTCCCTCGCCCATCACAGTTGCCACAATTTTTGCCAAAAAACAAAACTTTAGCGCAAAATTCAACGAGTGCACTCTGGTATTTGTACCAATTACCGGCTCAGGAATATTTTTCCTAATCCACTCGAACACTTCTGGAGTTATTGCCACCTTTGTTGAACGACCACAAAGCGCCTCAATGCTTGGCAGAAAGAATCTCGGAGGTACTTCGTTCCAAGGTCGCATCAATGTCCTTGAGTATCTGGAGCGTGTTGGCAGGTATCTCTATTTCCGCTCGACTTTGACCAGCGGTACGGATGTGACTACCTTCTACCGGTTTTTTCCGCTTCACTTTTGTACCTTCTAGAACTTTCTCTAGCTTGTCGCTTGAAATAGGCACTTCAAGAAACCGCATGGTTTCGAGAATGCTCTGTTTTGGCTGCGCCAGCATATTTTCATACCTAACACAGTGTGCATTACTCACAGGCAACCATGACAATCTGTGATTTGCCAACCGATACGCGAATTCCACGCCAACCGATTGAAACCAGTTCTCCTTTTCTTCAATTGATGTCTCGTTAAGTCTGATCTGGTGATGAAAATAAGAGAGTATCGAGTCCGGAATGTTTCGATAGGTTACAATTACCTTAATATTCGGATCAAACAAATAGCTCATGTCTTCTGTGAAAGCCATGTGGAGCTTTACCAAAGTTGTCTGGTGCCTCCACTCCTTCGAAGCGACGTAGTTTTTCATCTTCTTGGGATCTACCGAAGGATTAATCCACTTGTTCCTCCACGTGTCCGACGGGAACGCGGGATCAAGTGCAATTCTAAGCACGCTTTGCATCCACGTCGATCCACTTTTGGGAACGCCATTGTTAAGTATCAGCATTTTCGCACTCCAATTTCAACAACCCTGTAAGAGGAAAAAACGTGAGATTATCTGACTGTCGTCTTTCTCCACTTAAAGAGGCATGCGTCGAGAAATGAACTCATATGTGCGGGTGCGACAGCAACGAGGTCGGTTTGAACCATGCCAAGGGATTTGCGGCAATAAGAAAACTGGGAACTATAGTCGCGCCAGATTTGATTTCGGCGTCCCAAAAAAATATCTCGACCGAGGGAGTTTTTACCCTTTCGTGTAACGGTGAAAGCTTCTTTCACTTCTGGCTTCATGTCGCCAAAAAAGAGGTACTGGGTGTCAAACAATACAAAGCCGCGCTCGATCAAAAGTTCCAAAAGCTCTGGCTGACCACCATATTCAATCCACATCCAGTGGACGTCCCCAAGCATATCGCCAAGTCCCTTAAGAGCGTCAAGTTCACCGCCTTGAAGGTCAAGCTTGATGAATTGTGCCCCGGAACATCCATTTTCGCGTAAACTGTCATCCATTCGGACAACCTGAACCTCGTACTGATCACCCTTATTAAAGCTGGCAGCTTCATCGACCAGCTTGCCTACAAAACTTGTTCCCGGAACAAGGTAAGGATTAGTTTCAGATTGCCGCTGGGTCGTTGCCGCAACATGAAATCTTGCTGTTCCACGGCGCGCTCCGAGAGCTGCATCTACTATTGTCAAGCGAGGGTCGGAAAACTTGAACTCGGCAATGTTGTTGGGGTTTGGCTCAAAAGCCAGCACCTTCACGTCATCTTGCGGTAAATTCTTGAAAATCTTCTCTGCCGTCTCGCCCAATCCTGCGCCACCATCCACACAAATCTTGAGGTCCGGATTCAGAATGCGATACGGACCCAGAATATCAGAGAAACAATTGATATCTAGGTTGCCGAGTAGAGCGCTTACATGCATGGGAGTCTCCGGAGTTTGTTCTGATTTAACGAAGGCCGCAAAATTAAGAATAATGGCCCAGCCTTACAGGAAGATTGAAGCGTTGTTCGTTGTCCCGGCAGATCGCCGGAAAATTCGGTATCTCACTGTAGAGTTGATAGAAAGACGTAATCAGCTCTCTCAATGGTAACTCGTCTTCCCAAATAGAATATTTAGGCTGTCTCCAATCGAGGCCTAATGACTTTGGGATGCTGTCCGGTATCATTGCCCGCGTGTTGCCAAGAAATTCTCTTTCTGGCAACAGATCAAGAGCTTGCGGCGCTTGTAGCCCAAGGAGTTTAAGTACCCGCTCTAAAACACGCCACAACACCCGGTTTGTGGGATGATTGAATGTGAACAGCGGCGGAGATTTTGACATTTCATCCAAGATGATTTCCATAACTGGAATGTCGACTGCCCTGTCACGACCCAAAGACTCTTTCAATGAGATATCGTAGTATTTCAATTCCAACGGATCTTCCGACTTCATGCGACCAAGGCACACTTCGGACGACTCTCGGTTGAGAAAACAATCTATAATCCGTGTATCATGGTAATCGCTTAGCGGACCTTTCATCGTGCCACCTTCGGGCAATCTGAGGTATGATAGCTGCGGGAATAATCCACCGAAGAAAATCGAAGGAAATGAAACAAAGGTCTTAGAGGGGAATTTCGACTTCAATTCCGCAGTGGATAATTCTTTGAAAGACGGGCCCAAAGGTTGGTGAATAACGATGTCAGACTTCTGAATATTTTGAATAACGTCTAGGCGATTTTTGTCAGTTATTTGATGCACCAGTGGTGACCTGATTACGTTTAGATCAGGACAAAACTGAGATATCAGGGCCGCCATTGGACCAGCCTGACAGTTCGCTAAGATGGTAAGCAAAGCCATTAACCTTCCAAACTCACCGGCAACTCCATGCCGTGCACTTTCAGCAAAGCGTGCCGCTGTGCTGTCTTCAAGTCTTCGGCCACCATCTCGGCGCACATTTCTTGCACGGTGATTTCGGGCACCCAGCCGAGTTTTTCCTTGGCCTTGGTGGGGTCGCCCAGCAGGGTCTCGACCTCGGCGGGGCGGAAATAGCGGGGGTCGATGCGCATGATCACCTGCCCCGGTGCGATGGCGGGGGCCTTATCGCCGGTCACGGCCGTCACGGTGGCAATCTCCTCCACGCCGGTGCCGGTGAATTCGAGCGTGATGCCCAGCTCTTGCGCCGACCATGTGATGAACTCGCGCACGGAATATTGCACGCCCGTGGCGATCACGAAATCATCCGCCACCTCTTGTTGCAGCATCATCCACTGCATGCGGACGTAATCCTTGGCATGGCCCCAATCGCGCAAGCTGTCGATATTGCCCATATAGAGGCAATCCTCTAGCCCCTGCGCGATATTGGCCAGCCCGCGCGTGATCTTGCGGGTGACAAAGGTCTCGCCGCGCCGGGGGCTCTCGTGGTTGAAGAGGATGCCGTTGCAGGCATAGATGCCATACGCCTCGCGGTAATTGACCGTGATCCAATAGGCATACATCTTGGCCACCGCATAGGGGCTGCGCGGGTGAAAGGGTGTTGTCTCGCGCTGTGGGATTTCCTGCACAAGGCCATACAGCTCTGATGTGGAGGCCTGATAGAAGCGGGTTTTATTCTCGAGCCCCAGAAAGCGGATCGCCTCGAGCAGGCGCAGGGTGCCGATGGCATCGACGTCGGCGGTATATTCGGGGGCCTCAAAGCTGACGGCGACATGGGATTGCGCGCCAAGGTTATAGACCTCGTCGGGCTGCACCTCGCTGAGGATGCGGGTGAGGTTCGAGCTATCGGTCAGATCGCCGTAATGCAGCTTGAAATTCTGCCGCCCGCCGTGGGGGTCCTGGTAGATGTGATCCACCCGCTGGGTGTTGAAGAGCGAGGCGCGGCGCTTGATCCCATGCACCTCATAGCCCTTTTCGAGCAGGAATTCCGCAAGGTAAGAGCCATCCTGCCCCGTAACCCCCGTGATGAGCGCTTTCTTCATTCCGTCAACTCTCCGTTCTTGATTGGCCCTGCCCCAAGGCTGTCTCGGGCATTGCAGCACATGGGCCAAACCATCGCAAGCACCCCGGTCATACGCGCGTTTTCTTGCGCGCGAAGGCGATGCAGTTCTCAAGATGCGCGCTCAACTGCCGGTCAGGGAAGGCAGGATCAAGCGTGCGCGCGACCGTCTCTTTGACTGCCGCATCCCTGTCGATCCGGTGCAGGGCGTCTGCGGGCGCACACAAAAGCTCTGCCGCGAGGGCAATCGGATGCATGTGCTGAACTACGCGCCGCGCGACAACAGAATCTGCCGATTTCGCCGCCTGGCTTAAGATAAGCCACATTTGCTCACGTAGGCGATGAATGTTGTGGCGCTCAAAAGCAGTGGCACGAGCTTTTGTCGCCAAATCGGCGCGCCACTCTGGGTCAGCCCGTAATGCCAAAAGTGCCGCCTCAACTGCCGCATCGGAATCCTCAGTAACAACAACGGCCCCATCTACTCCTGCGAGATAGTCAACTGTGGCAAATCCTTTGGGCCCGTGCGCCAACAGAACCGAGCCCGACGCCAAACATTCCGGCATCTTATTGGCCATGCTGAATTTGACATAATCGGCTGTGGCCGGATCAAAATTATAGGCGATCAAGGTAACGTCTGCCTGCATAAGCCAACCTTTGTAGCCCTCAGCAGACAGAACGTTATTGGTAAATCGGGTATGCTTAAACTTGCCAAAATCATTCAGGTTTCGATTATAGTACGCTGCACGTGTATTGACTTCAAAACGCAGGTCATACCCCTTCTTACCGAGTGACTCGATCACGCGTGCAACACGCAAAACGCTCGCTCGCGTCATGTTCGGCTCTAATCCACCAGCATAGCGCACGACCATGGTTCCCGGAGTGTGTTTTTTTGGCGTTTGCCAATCTTCGGGAGCTACACCATTTGCCAAAGACCGGAATGGCAGCCTATATCGCCGGAACATCTCTTCGGACATCGCATTGCAGATCGACAGTCGCATCGAGGAATGGCTTAACAATGTCTCGAAGTCGGCATGGATACGATTATACTGGGCTGGGTCACTGATCTTAATGTGATGCGGCCAGTCGTCCATGATCCAAGTGACAAGCGGCTTTTGGAGACGTTCTATGAGCGGCATCGCAAAATCATGAAGGACTCGAGTGTCGGGTACTGGTCGATAAAGTACAACTTCAGGCGCAAATGCGTCTACGAACGCAGCTGCTTCTTTGGGTTTAACTTCAAAGGGAATTGAATCGGGTCCCAGTCTTTGCCGTGTCAAAACCAAGTCTTCAGAATTTCTGCAGGACACCTGCAAAATCTGTTCTGATGGCCAATCTCTTAAAAGGTTGTGCTTAAGTTCACCTGTTGCAGAGCCGTTACCAATCGGGGTTAAATCAAGGAGCAGCAGTCGCGGATAATCTCTAAGTTCCAGAGGTCGCTTTGGTGGAAAGAGATCAGCAAAATTGCGCCGTTCAAAAACTTCGAGCTGTCCGCCAACAGTGGCATTATAGATCCGCTGGTTGCTCTGATCGACAACTTTGCGTGCTTCTTTATAGGCTTCGACCATCTTACTGACCTGAGGGTCGTGCCAACGGAAACCTTTTCCAAAATAATCTGGGTGAAAATGATTCACGTCATCGGATTTCATATCGATCACCCCGACAGAGTAGGATGATGCTTGTTGCGCATCCTCGGGAATAGCATAGCTCGCATCGACACCAATCATGTAAATCTCTTCAAAGCCCATGTAGTATGCCAATTGAAGCATCGAGAAGGTTACAGTCGCGCCTGTGTAAGTAATTTCGTCGGCTTGCGTAGAGAAATCAAATCCGTGGGGATAGCTTTTACGGGGCCTATGATTGTAGAAAATCGTATCCTCGGATTCGGGAAACATGTATCCAAGGTACGCTGGGAACAGCTTGGTTGGCCCTTTGAAAGCCTTAATCCATTTGGCCCGATCCTCCGCCACCAAATGGTCTTCAACCACATAGAAAGTAGGCGTCCAATCAAGATCCTTTGCCTTAAGGAAAAAACCATTTACCGCAAAGGTCACCTCATCCTTGAGCAAGCTCAGATCTGTCTCGTTCAAGCTGGGACCATTGCCGATAATGAAACAACGCTTGGTGCCACGGTATTTTTCACGCAAGGCGCGCAGACGCGGCGAATAGACCTCTTTCAGACCTTTCTCATATATATGCTTCACGCGTTTTAGGCCCTTGATCTGGGCCTCGACAGCAATTTTTTCTGTCGGTAGGTAAATTGGTGCGCGCGTCGGAAGCTTTGAGATTAGCTCTTTTAGCTCTTTTTTTAACCCATCCATTTCGGCCTTTGTCAGGTTCTTTCGTGGTGCTGGGAGTGAAAGGTCTGCTCTTTTCACAACGCTTTTAACGAGAGCTTTCCATGAATGCTTACCGAGGTAGTCACTACGAACCTTGGCAACTCCGGGCAGGAATTCATCATAGCGCTTAGCCACCTCTCGCACTGCGGAAGCCAATGCCGCCGGATCTGGATCGGCGCAAAGGCCGATATGCCCTGCTTTGACAATATCGGAAAGCCATGTGTTCTTGAGCACTACCACAGGCTTGCCCAGAAGAAAGGCATCAACCAGAATTCCAGAGGTTCGCCGCCGAAAGGCCTCGGACAGGTAGGGGATGACCACGATATCCGCCGTGCGGATCATGTCGATGAACTCACCATCAGACATGTCATCCCCAAGAATGTCGACCTTTGTCCCTACCTCGGCGGTCATTGACTGCAAGGCGTCTTCAAGATCTTTTCCGGACACACGATCTATGCGTGCGCGCAACCGGAGCCTAAGGTCTGGGTCGTTCGCCAACAACGCGCAAGCGCCTGTGGAAAGAGCAAACCCTTTTTCCTTGCGTGTTCCGCCGGGGAATACAGCCCGAAGCGGTTTGCCCGGCTTGGACAGGGGCAATTCATCCAGCGTCACGACAGTCTTGTCGTCGAACGTGGTGCTGGGATGGGGCAAAACCGGAAGAGAAACCGACCAATCCGTGCTGAATTCATCAGCGATCTGCTCGGTAGAATGCATAAGGAAGACTTGGTTCGACCGCTCCAAACGCTTGGCGACGCGATACCACTGCGATTTGTAGGTCGGGTCGTTCTGATCAAAATTGTACGACCAGAATAAGTTGATCACCGCCCGGAACCTGGGTCTCCTCATTAGGAGATGCTCGACTGTCTCTGCAACTTCTATACTGCCGATATACATGAACACACAGATCGCGTCTGCCGGATAGCGCAAATCAAGCGTAGAAAAGGCTTCGTCAAGCTCCTTTGCAAATTGCATCATGTCGCGGCGACGCGTCTGTGGCCAGTCCTTACCCACTGTCCAGCTATGAACCGAAAAGACCGGCAAAACGAGTTCGGCATTGTCCGGGAAGAACTTGGGATCAAGCTCTTTGCGGCAGATCAGCGCGAACTCGGTGTTCAGATCATGACATCCCTCTGCCACGCGCTTGTCATAGGCCAGAAAATGACCCCAGTCATCCTTGGCATCCGGGTCGATCATCGCGAAAACCGCGACTTTCGATCCGGCGGCCATGCTATCGGGATTAGGGGCTTCGCGCATGCGCAGGGCTGGAATCATCGAAGGTGTCGCGGTCTCGATCACCCTTCCCGCAGCTTCGAGAGCGGTCAGCACCTCTTCTACGTCGCGGCAATGATCGGTGTAGTAATCGTTGTAATCAATCGCAAAAAACGCCGGATGCGCCGCCTGAATCTCGGACATCTTGTCGTTGAACTGCGCCTTTTTGTCATGCGACCAGAAGAAACTGTCATCCGTAAGATTACGCCCGTCGCAGCCAACGATCTCGATCTTGCGCGCGATACTGGCCGCGATCGGCAAGAGCGCCAGTGTCAGGACGTTTGGATAGGGTTTTAGATAGAATGTCTCTGCGAGATTGCTGGGCGGCGCGCCCTCTTTGTCGAAGGGCACGCCAATGATACGAGACCGCAGGTCAACGGGCAGGAACGTGTCATAAATCGCGAAATCCCGCATCGGGCAAACGAACCATGCGCCCGTTTCTCGCAACGCCTGAATGAGCTCGTCGCGAAAGGCCCCCGCATAACCAGAACAGCCCGCATGATAGAGCGGATCGGCGGCAGTTATGATCCGTGGGCGTGTTGCGGCGATAATATCGCGGTTCTTGACGATGGAGTTGGAGATAACGCAGATACCATCGCTAAAGTCGTGCCCCTCAACAAAATCACTAAGCGTCGGGCCGCTGCCGAAAACATAGGCTTTCTCGTGCTGCCCGATGTCAGCCACCATCGCGCGCATGCGCGCATGGTTCACCTCGAGCAGTGCGGCGCGGTCGGCGTAGCGGTTGAGACCGGCCCAAAGGTAAAAGGAGCCCTCCATCCGTGTCCGCAAAGGATCGACCCGGTAAAGCCCCTGTTTCGCACCCAAGGCCTTGATGGCCGCCTTGACCGGCGCAGGCGCATTATTCTCTGCCGTTTCATCCCAAATCAACAAGAGGTCCCGCGCAAGATCGACCTCGGATATCGCAGCGGCAAAATCCTCGTGATCCAGCAGCTTTATCTTGGCCTTCACCGCCTCGAGATCACCCGCCACCAGCGGATCAAGCTGCGGTGCCAATTTTGCCGCGTCGACCAATGCGCGGCGGCTTGTGAAATGGATGCTGTCAATCTTGCTCAGATAGGGTTTGAAATACCACGCCAAGCGACACACGACATTGTCAATGTCTTCCAGATTGAGCAGGGCTGGATAGATGAAAACTTTGGACATTGGATCTCACGTTGCGTTTGCTTTGGCAATTTGCAGTCATAGCAAAAGGCGGGTGGGCTCAAAAAAAGCCGCTTAATCGCTCGATGGCGGTGTGGCTGGCGCGGATAACAGCATCGACGGTGTTCGAGCCATTGTGCGACCCAAAGATACAGCGTTCCATGCTGCGCAAAGGGCTGTCCATCGGAAGCGGCTCGATTTCGAACACGTCCAGGGCTGCGGAATGCACATGGCCCGATTGCAGTGCCGCGATCAGCGCCGCCTCGTCGATCAGCGGGCCGCGCGCGACGTTGACGATGCGCACCCCCGGCATGCAGCGCGCCAGAACATCGGCGTTGAGCATGTGGAAATTGTGCTTGTTCAACGCGCAGGTGAACACAAGAAAGTCGCACTCCTCGACCCGGTCGGGCCAGGCCGCGCGCGTCAGCCCATCAAGTCCGGCATCTCCGGTAACGCCGGGATCATAGGCAATCGCCTTGAGCCCAAGCGCCTGAAGCCGCGTGACGGTGTTGCGCCCGATGTCCCCCAATCCGATCACGCCGACCGTGCGACCCGCAAGGCTGATGCCCGCAGGTTTGGGCCAACCGCCCGCACGCACGCCCCGGTCGATCAAGAAAAGCTCACGGGCAAGCCCAATCACAAGGCCCGTGGCAACATCGGCCACCTCTGCCCCAAACATTTGCGGCGTGTTGATAATGGGAATGCCCAAATCCTTGCAGGCATCGAAATCGACGTTATCGACGCCAATGCCCCATTTCACGGCGGCCCGCAGCCGCCCGACCCGGCCTGCCGAGAACACCTGCCGCGTGGCGGGATCGTCGCCGATGATCCAGCCGTCAAAGCCCGGCAAAAGGTCCATCAGCTCTGCCTCGGTCATCACTTGCGTCACCTTGGCCGGGTGCAGGCGCAGGCCCTTTTCGGCAGCAGGTTCCATGAACAGGTCGATTTGGCCCAGCATCGGAGGGCAGGTTACAAGCACGTCTTTCATTGGGTCACGCCGTCTTTTGGTGTTGCATGTGCAGACTGGCCACTGCCTCGGCAAGGGCCCAGTCTTCGGGAGTGTCGATGTCGACAGCTTCCATCTTGTTCATCTCGTGCAGGATCGGCTTGCGCCCGATCCGTGCATTGGTCGCGGCAAAGCTATCCCGTGAGAAAATGAAAAGGTTCGAGTTCTCTTCGAACCACGGTTCCAGATCTTGCGTCTGAACGAGGTTGTCCGGATCATGGTTCACCGGGCTGGCATCGGCGCGGTAAAACCGGGTCTGAATTTTGTTGACCGTAAAGAGCGAATCCGCCGTGCCATCCGCAACCCCCGCCCGATAGGCGGCCAAAGCCGCCCGGATGGTTTCGGGCCGCAGCATCGGGTTGGTCGTATGGGTCATCAAATAGGTCTCCGCTTCTACGGCGGCGATATCATCGGCCAAGATCAGATTCATCGACACCGTATCGCCACACAGCTCTGCCTTGCGATCCCGGATTCGCACGCGGTCCGACTCTACCAGCCCATTCTCTGCAAGAATGTGACGGGCATCCGTATTGATGACGACCTCATCAATTTCATCAAGCGCCAGAAGCGAATCCAAAATCCAGGCAAAGAGAGGTTTGCCGTGTAGTGGACGGAAATTCTTGCCCTTAACTCTTTGACTGTTGGCTTTCATGGGGAGGAGTGCGACGCAGCGGCCTGAGCCAGTCATCTTGTGCGGCCTTTTCATTGACTTGTGGAAAGAAGAAACGTTCCTTGGCATGTTGCGACAACAGCCGGTGTTCGTGATTGCCCTTGTGCGATCCGACGTATTGGTTCCAGCGATACCGCAGCATATCCATGCGCGAGGTCGAGCGAATGTTGTTGAGTGCGGCGGCGCGCCAATCCCCGATCACACTGCGGATCACATAGCGCAGAACATCAAAGCGCGACAAATGCACCTCTGGCATGATCGAGCGCAGCGCAATCGCCTCGCGCTCAAACCGGCGTCGAACCTGTGCCCAGCTCTCTTGATGGTGGTGGAATACAGGCGCATCCGCCACATAGGCGATCTTATGCCCTGCGCTTACCAAGCGTTTGGCAAGTTCCATATCCTCAAGACCCGTCAGTGCCTCGTCAAAGGGATGCTTTTGCCATGCGCTGCGCAGCAGTGCAGAGTTGGCATTGTTGCAAAAGAATCCGTCCTGCGGAATGGCCGAGACATCCGGGAAGTATTTGGCAAAGATGCGACGTTCGCTGTAATTGCTATCGTCATCCCCGATCTGGCGACCGTAACTATAGCTGGCCACGCCGTCGATCAGCGGTTGGCACAGGTTCTGCAGCCACATCGTATCAACAGGCACGCAATGGCCAGAGATGAACACAAGCAGATCTCCGGTTGCGTGATCGCAGCCACGATTCAACGAGCGCCCGAAAGAGAATTCAGATTTCTTGATGGTTGTGACCCGGCAGCCATGGCGCTCTGCAATCTCAACAGTGCCGTCTGTTGAGCCCGAGTCGATCAGGACCACCTCAACGTCAAGACCGTTGGTCTGTTGAGCGCCGATCATCACCATAAGATCGTCGAGGTGCTGCGCTTCGTTCAATGTTCTAATCACAATGCTTGCAAGCATTTGAACCATCCTATGCAAGTCGCTTTGGGCACAACAACCTACCGTTACCGGTACCATTTAAAATATGCGTGAGACGAACACCAACCGAACCGAACACTATCGACACTTGGCGTATCTATCGAGTTGAACCTTGCATGTCCACCCTCAGCACTGCGGCCAATGGGCGGAATCCGCCGAAACTCCAGCGGGATTGATCAAAAAATAGGCGAAGTTCCGGCTTGCATCCTTGGCTGAGAGCGTTAGCAAAAGGGGTGAATTGACGCCATCGAGGGGACTTTTGCGATGACCGACGCCCACTATCCCGATCTGAAGGGTCGCTCTGTCTTTGTCACCGGCGGAGGTTCTGGGATCGGCGCGGCCCTGACCGAGGCGTTTGTCGCTCAAGGGGCCAAAGTCGCCTTTGTGCAACGTTCGGATGCGACAGCGTTTTGTGACAGAATCGCTGATCGTCACGGGGCCCGCCCCTTGTATCTGCCTTGCGACATTACGGATCGCACAGCGCTGCATCAGGCACTTGAGTTTGCGCGCGATGCACATGGGCCAGTGCAGGTTTTGGTCAACAATGCCGCCAACGATCAGCGTCACCGCGCCGAGGATCTGGACGAAGCCGGATGGAACGCCAGTCTTGCGGTGAATCTGTCTGCCTATTTCTTTGCCATTCAGGGCGTCGTTGGCCAGATGCGGACCGCCGGGGGCGGCTCGATCATCAATTTCTCGTCGATCAGCTATATGATGGGAAATGCGGGCTACCCTGCTTATGTGACCGCGAATGCCGGGATTACCGGCATGACCCGCGCTCTTGCGCGCGAATTTGGACCAGAGCGTATTCGGGTCAATGCGCTGGTGCCCGGATGGGTGATGACAGAACGCCAACGCACCCTTTGGGCTACGCCCACGGACCTTGCCGCGCATCTGGAGAAGCAATGCCTCAAGGAACACCTTGTCCCCGAGGATATCAGTGGCGGTACGCTTTTTCTGGCCTCTGAGGCCAGCCGGATGATGACCGGTCAGGCATTGGTCATCGACGGCGGCGTGGTTGTAACGGGATGAGCGATCTACCTCAGGCTCAGGTCTTTGACCGGCGCATCTGTGATTTGGGCGAAGGTGCGTTCTGGCATCCAGAGCGCAGGCAGTTTTTCTGGTTCGATATCACGGGGCGGCGTCTTATGTCGCGTGACCAAGGCGAAAATCAGCATTGGCAATTTGAACAGTCTGTCTCTGCGGCGGGCTGGATTGACGCTGACACGCTCTTGATCGCGGCCAGCGATCACCTTTTGCACTTCGACATAGCCACAGGCACCACAACCCCGATTGCGCCGCTTGACTGCGCCGATGGACGGCTGCGCCCCAATGACGGGCGCGCCGACCCATGGGGAGGGTTCTGGATCGGCACAATGGGCCATGCCGCCGAACCGCAAGCCGGTGCAATCTGGCGCTATTACCGGGGTGAAATGCGCCGCCTCTTCGACAAGATCACCATTCCAAACGCAATCTGTTTTGCGCCTGACGCGGGCTTTGCCTGTTTCACCGACACGCCGGGCCGCATCGTCTATCGCCAGCGTCTTGAGGCCACGCAGGGCTGGCCCATCGGAGATCCCGAACCCTGGCTTGACCTGCGCGCAGCGGCCCGCAATCCCGACGGTGCGGTTCTCGATGCTCAAGGGCGGCTCTGGCTGGCAGAATGGGGAAGTCACCGTGTGGCGATTTATGATCGGCAGGCGCAATTCTTGGGCGCCGTCGCCGTGGGCGCGCCCCATGCCTCTTGCCCTGCGTTTGGGGGTGACGACCTGTCAGTGCTGCACATCACCACCGCGCGACAAGGGATGGACACCGAAGCGCTGTCAAAGGCACCCGAGGCGGGCATGACCTATGCTGTGGACCTGAGCGCCTACGCCTGCCACGGCCAAGCCGAACATCAGGTCATTCTCTAGGCCCGTGATCGCGCGGTAACCCAAATACCGCGCGGTAATCGGCCTTTTCAAACACCGGGCAAGCACCATCCAGAGTGGCATCGACAATCTGCCGCCCCGCCGCTTCAAAGACCTCTCGCGCCACCTTGTAAGACGCCTCTGAACGCTCCAGATCCGGATTGTCCCAGACCTGACCCCGAAAATATTCGGGGCTAAAGTGATTGGGATCTGGCCCCTCCATCACATGCGCCTCGTGCGGCGCGCCGTGATAGGTAAACCGATGATCCATGCCGATGATCACAACCTTTGAGAAGCCCATGTAATAGGCCACTTGAAGCGCGGCATGGGTCACGGTGCCGCCTTCGCGCAGCCCTTTGCAGATGTCAGTCGAAAACATGACGGGCGGGGTCAAAATCGGCACGTGAAAGGTGCGCGGCCCCTCCTCGAGATGCCCGGCTGCGCGCGCCCCGATAAAGCGGATTGCGGGCAAGGCCGCCAACGCCTCCCGCGCCTGTTCGACCACCTTGGGATTGACCGCCACCAGATAGCGTGGCTCAAAGCCGAATTTCTCCAATCCCAAATGGATCTTGTTCAGACCGATCACCGTGTGATTGCGCAAAAACCGCAGATCCATCCGGTTCAGTGACGGGCCGTTACAGACGATGACACAGCTTTCACCTTGGTGCAGGTTCTCGAACTGCGCCAAACCAGAGTTTGACCCGGTCTCAGTCCGCCGCCCCAGCCCGCCGAGCTGGTCAAGTGTCCTACGGATGGTCTTGCGCAAATCCAAATCTGATCCTCAAGTTCTGATCCGCCTTAGGTTATCCGGCGGAGTTTGTGTACCAGCCCCTCGCGTCGTCTGATACCGGGCCAGTCTGCGCACGCATTAAGGCTCATATCCCAGACGCACACATAATGCTTTGTAATCGCGAGAGCCGCGTTGCGCGTCGATCACCATTGGAACCTCGCGGCGTGGGCGCTCGGCGATCTGCGCGCCCTTGCGGCCACTGTCGCCGGACAGACGAATGATGGTGAAAAGCTCCAAGGCAGAGGCGTGGTATGGCAGGGCGATAATCTGGCAGATCTTTTCCAGCGTGCGTTCGGGTGCGGCCACAAAGTCTTCGTATCTGACGAGGTCCAGATCCGCATGGCGATCCAGAAACTCTGCATATCGCTGGCTGTAGGTTTCAAGGGTGGAGGGCGAAAAATGCAACCATCCGTTCGCATTCAAGGACAGGAAACTATCGAGCGGATGCCGCACCGTGAGCAGCGACACCACAGGATGACGCCCTGTCGCCAAAATCTCGTGAAGCGTAGGCCGGCTGTTCGGATCAATCTGGGTGCAGAAATGGGAATGCGCATGGTCCCGGATCACCAGGCTTTGTCCTCTGGATGCCAAGCCGCCGACGATTGTCTGCGTTGCCTCACGGAAGCCGTCGACAACAACAGTTGGGTTAACCTCGCGCCGAGAGATCTGCAGTGCCCCAAACAGATCCGTCGGCGCAAATTTCGGGGCACGCCTGTTTTGCGGCAAATGAATTTGGCTGAGCGGGTCAATCTCGTTCAACAGCACAACGCTGGGCAGTGCCGCGATACATTTCGCAATCAAGGTGCCACCGGAACAGGCAAAATGATGCAATGTCCGGATCGGTTCGGGGCCAGTAAAGGACTGGCACATTGCTTCGCACTGGTCCAGCAAACTTGGGAAACTGTCGGTGATCGGCACCGCCGGTACAGATGCTTTGTAGGCTTGCAGCATGTCCAATGCCGCTTCGATTTCAACCGCGATTGACTGCGTGTGTGTCGCCGCCTTCATGCCTTTGACCCTTGCCCGGCCTTTGTTTTCTGCTTCTTGCCCGCAGTGCGCCGACGAGGTGGCGAAAGTTTTTGGGCGGGGTCCGACGCTAAACTCTCTTGGTCGCTCGGGGGCAACTGTCGCAGATATTCGGCCGCCAGCGACAGTTTTGCCGTGAGCTTGCCCAGCAAGTCTTCTTGCCGTTGGCGCTGTGTCTCACTCTGCTCGAGACGACCGCGCAAATTTTCCAAATCGACCTGCAACATCGCCTGAAAGCGGGTTTGAAAATCCAAGGTCGAGACAGCTTCGTCGCGCTTTTGCACGGCACTGTGGCGCTGTTTTTCCAAATCCACCATACTGGTTTCGATGCCAGATATCTTATCGTTCGCCGCTTTCAGCGCCGCATCGCGCTCTGCCAACTCTTTTGTTTTTGCCTCCGTCGCGGCACGCGCTTCGGTCAAGGCCGTCTCAATTGCGACGACCCGCTCCTGAGCCGCCTTCAGCGCTATATCGCGCTCTGCCAAGGTCTTTGCTTTCGCCTCTGTCGCCGCTCGCGCTTCGGATAGGGCAGCCTCTTGCAGCTCTGCCCGTTCTTTGGCTGCTTTCAATTCGGCCTGCGTCTCTGACAGCGTCGTTTCAAGGGACGCAAGGCTTGTGCGCAAGGTTTCGATGCGTGTTTGGGCCCGAGCCAAGGCGCGGGCCTTTTGATCGGCTTGAAGGTGCAGCACAGTCCAATCCGCATCCGCCTCGTCGCGCAGCGTGACGTCAAATCCTTCGTCACTCAGCCATGCTTCCAACTCGGCGCGCGTGACCGCCCCGTCGTAAAACGCCTCTTCAGCCGCAAGGATTTCGAGTTGGTCGATCTGATCGAGCATGCCATCGGCCTTGCAAGCGTTCAGAATATTCATCTCGTTGCCGGGGGCCTCAAGGATAAGCGCCATTGGCCTTGCAACCGCCCCCATCTCGGACAAGAGCTGCGCGGGCGTGATGACGGGAACGATCTGACGTTCTTTGCGGATCAACCCGGGAAAAAGCTCGTAGAGCGCGGGGGTTGGTTCCTGCGTGCTGTTCAGCCGCGAAAAGTTCCAGAGGGATAACTCTGCATCGCCCTCTTCCTTGCCCAAAGCGGCCCGGATCACCTGTACATTTGACGCCGATGCGCTTTTCTGGGTCAATCGCGCCGCAGCGTTTCGATCTGCTTCAACCAGCACGATCTTGTCTGGGTCATGCTTTTGAAGCTCTGCAAGACGTTTGCCGGTGCCAGCCCCAATATGAATGAAACTGCGTGGTTTTGTCTTGCTCACAGGGTGCTCACTCATGCCAAAGTTGCCTAGCCAATTAAATTCTGTCGATCTCATCCGCGAAATCGCCGCTTGGGTCCGCCGTAGTATGGTCATCACCCGTAAGGATTCAACCGATCTTTATAGTACCAATTCTGGGTGTCTTTATTGCGTTGCGCGTCAAGCCATTGGTTAGGACCGCGCTTGTTACGCCCAAGCTGCCCGCCTCAAAACCTGAGGCCTTGCGGTCTTACCGGCTAGGATCTGGGGTTACTTCGAGACCAAACGCCTCACGCCGCGCAACGGGGCGGTGACACGCCAAGACGTGGACTCGTAGACCATGGCCAACATCGTGGTCAAACCCTCTACATCATGCCCCAGCTTGGCGTTTTGGGCCTCTAGCTCTGCGCGCAGGGTCATGGCATTTCCAAGGTCTTGCGCAGCTTGCGCCAAGGCTTGATCCTTGTCGCGCAGCGCCTGCACATGGCAGGATTCCAGCGCAGTCTGGGCCGTTCTGAGGCGCGTCATATCTTGGGTCAAACGGTTCAGCTGTTCGCGTAGCGCCGTGCTCTCTTCGCTGGCGCGGTGGGCCTCTCTAAGCTGGAGTTGCACCTGTTCGCGCAACAAGGCCAGTTCTTCTTGATCATCGTCACGCTCTAGTTTTTGCGCCTCGAATGCTGTCTCCACAGCCGTCAGACGCTGCATTTCCTGCGTGACCAGCATCACTTGGCTTTGCAACAAACCGCGCTCTTCGCTGCTTTCTTCTGCTTCTTCGACCTGAAGCCTGACCTGCGCGCCGAGCAACGCCAATTCATCCTGACTTGCCCGTAGATCCTCAAAGACTGCCGCCGCCGCCTCGAGAGTGGCAAGTGCGCTCCCCTCATTCGCAGGAGAGATGCCGCTGGCTCTCAACTCCTCAAGAACCTCGCGCAGGCTCTCGATCTGGGGCACCGCAAGCCGTGCCACCGACCGCGACAGCGCTGATTGTGCCCCCGGCTGTGACAGCACAACATCCTTGGGGATATTGAGCCTCTTGCGCAGGACCTCCCACGCGGGGTCGGTGTTGGATGCGGTGAGAAGATCGCTCTCGACCAGTGTGATCTGGCGGCGGTTCTTGCGAAGAAGCGTCAAAATCTCTTCCGCGCGCGCACGCCAGCCCTCGATCGCCTCTGCAATCGAAGTCCCTTCTTCGATTGCGCGGGCAAGGCAATTGGTTGGATCACTCCACATCAGGGCGCAGGGCAACTCATCAGAGGTGATTGCCTGCGATACCGCCATTTTATCCAAAGGGGCCACATCAAATCCGGCGGCGTGCAGCGCCTCTTGGAAGGCTGGCGTCACATCTTGCATCACGAATATCAGCGCATGCGGCACCCGGCGCGTTGCCACTTTCGGAGCAGACATGGCACCGGACGGCGCCCCACCTTGCGCACTTTTGTCATGTGGGCTGGCCCGGTTTGTGCTGCTCTTCATGATGTCGTCCGCTCGCTACTCAATGTGTAAATGCTGCATCTTATCGTCTGCTACCAGCTACGCGCCCGTTCTATCAAGCATGTTTGACCGCTTGAAGCCAGCCTTCAGGACAAGGTCTGTGGCGGTATCACCGTCATCCACGCGCGTAGATATCCTCATACCGGATGATGTCATCCTCGCCCAAGTACGATCCGGTCTGCACTTCGATCAGCACCATGGGCACCTTGCCGGGGTTTTCCATACGGTGCACTGCGCCCAAGGGGATATAGACCGATTGGTTCTCGCTCACGAGCTTGACCACGTCATCCACGGTCACTTTGGCGGTGCCTTCCACCACGATCCAGTGCTCAGAGCGGTGGTGATGGCTTTGAAGGCTGAGGGCGGCACCGGGGTGAACATGAATGCGCTTGACCTGAAACCGCTCGCCGATCACCAGGCTCTCGAACCAGCCCCAAGGGCGGTGATCCTTGGGGAAACTTTCGGCCTGTTTGCGCCCCTTGGCCTTGAGCGCGGCGACGGCCTGTTTCACATCCTGCGCCCGGCTGACATGCGCCACCAGAACGGCATCGGACATCGCCACCGTGATGATATCGTCAAGCCCGATCCCCACCACCTCAAGCCCTGCGTCTTCGGACCGCAAAAGCGTGTTGTCGCAATCAATCGCCGTGGCATGGCCAGAGGTCGCAACGCCGCGTGCATCCGGCCCGGTTTCACGCCAGACCGCATCCCATCCCCCCAGATCCGACCATCCGGCAGCAAAGGGAATGACCGTGAGGTTGCGCGCCTTTTCCATCACCGCATAGTCGATCGAGATATCCTCGGCCTCGCCCCAAGCCTCGGGATCAAGGCGATAAAAGCCCAGATCAGGGGTGGTCTTTTCAACCGCAGCCTCGACCGGTGCCAAGAGCTGCGGCGCATGGGCCCGGAATGCATCGAGGATGGTCGCCGCCTTGAAGAGAAAAATCCCCGCGTTCCACAGATATGTGCCCTCTGCCAGCATCGCCGCCGCCGCCTCGGCATTCGGCTTTTCAACGAACCGCTTGAGGCCGATGGGGCGCGGGGCCAGATCGCCGGGCACGCCGTCAAGCTCCAGATAGCCATAGCCGGTTTCGGCATGCGTGGGCTTGATCCCGAAGGTCACAAGCTGCCCCGCCTGCGCAGGCCCCACTCCCGCCGCGACCGCCTGCCGAAACGCCTCGGGATCGGGCACGACATGGTCTGAGGGCGCGACAAGCATCAGCGCCTCCGGGTCTTGGCGTGCCTGCCAGAGCGCCGCTGCCAGAACCGCAGGCGCCGTATTGCGCCCCGAAGGCTCGATCAGAACCGCGCCCGGAGTGATCCCGATATCGTCCAGTTGCTCGCCCACGATAAAGCGGAAATCGGCGTTGGTCAGCACCATGGGGGCCGCAAACTCTGGACCAGACAACCGCTGAGCCGAAGCCTGAAAGAGCGTGACATCGCCCAAGAGCGCCACAAATTGTTTAGGATAGGATTTGCGAGACAAAGGCCACAGCCGTGTGCCAGAGCCGCCGCAAAGGAGAACCGGAGTAATCATCTGATATCCTTTTCAATCCTGACTTAAATCACCAGAGGTATCCCCAATCCGGCACGGTCTATCAAGGCGAAACTTGGCACTTGGTACGTTGAGCGGACCGAAAGCCGCCCCTGTTTCAGACGCGCCGCGCGCGCGACCTTTCAGGCTGGGATCTTGAAGGGTCAGAAAACGCCGCCGGTCACATGGCCACAGGCGTCGCCGCGCACGGCCCCGCCCCTGCCCCGCCCTTGTCGTTACAAAGCGCGAAAGCGCGCCTCTTGCCGCGCGGTCCAGCGTACTGTCAGATCAAAGCCGTCTTCGGTCTGGGTCTCGGCTTCGACCAGCTCTTTTTCAAAGAGCCATGCGCGCTTGCGTCCTTCGGCAAAGCGCAGATGCACCTCTGTCAGATGCGTTACATCAGACAGCTTGTCCCCAATGGCCGAAATGAGATCACTGAGCCCCTGCCCCGAGATCGCGGAAATTGCGATGACATCCTCTTGCCGCGCCGCTTGGGTCACGGCAGCGGCGCGCGCATCCTCTGGCAAGCGGTCGATCTTGTTCCAGATTTCGATCTGGGGTGTCTTGTCGCTGACCCCGAGGCTCTCGAGAATTGTCGCGACGTCGCGCGACTGCGAGACAGTTTCGGGATGCGAAATATCGCGCACATGACAGATGAGATCCGCCGACAGAACCTCTTCCAGCGTCGCGCGAAAGGCTGCGACCAATTCGGTGGGCAGATCGCTGATAAAGCCCACGGTATCGGACAGGATCACCTCTGGCCCGCCTTCGGGCAGGTTGACGCGGCGCATGGTCGGATCGAGCGTGGCAAAGAGCATATCCTTGGCCATCACATCCGCCCCGGTGAGGCGATTGAAAAGCGTGGATTTGCCCGCGTTGGTATAGCCAACAAGCGCCACCACCGGAAATGGCACTTTGGCACGCGCGGCGCGGTGCAGGGTGCGGGTCTTGGCCACCTTTTCCAACTGACGCCGCAGGCGCACAAGCTGATCGTCAATCGCGCGACGATCCGCTTCGATCTGCGTCTCGCCGGGGCCGCCCACGAACCCTAGACCACCGCGTTGCCGTTCAAGGTGGGTCCAAGCGCGCACAAGGCGCGTGCGCTGATAGCTCAGCGCTGCCATCTCGACTTGCAGCACGCCTTCGCGCGTTGCCGCGCGGTCGCTGAAAATTTCCAAAATCAGCCCGGTGCGATCCAGCAGCTTGACGCCCCAAGCCTTTTCCAGATTGCGCTGTTGCACCGGCGTCACGGGGCCGTCGACCAACACAAGCTCGACCTCGGCGGCCTCCATCGCCTGATGCAGCTCTTCCAACTTGCCCTTGCCAAAAAGACGCCCGGCGTCCGGCTTGCGCAGGCGCACCGTATCGGCACCGACCACGTCGATATCCGGCAAAGCATGGGCAAGGGCCACGGCCTCTTCCAACGCCAAAGCGGGATCACGGGCGCGGTTGGCACCGTCAATTTCGGGGTGGATGACCCAAGCCCGGGTGATCGGGCGCGCGTGGTCCATCAATTGGCGTCGTCACCATCGTAGAGGTTGACAGGCTGCGACGGCATGATGGTTGACACCGCGTGCTTGTAAACAAGCTGCGATTGCCCATCCCGGCGCAGCAGGATGCAGAAATTGTCAAACCATGTGATCACGCCCTGCAACTTGACCCCGTTGATCAGAAAGACCGTCACAGGAATCTTGGTCTTGCGGACCTGATTGAGAAATGCGTCCTGTAAATTTTGTCGATCAGAAGCCATGCGTCTTCCTGCCTTTTTTTATTGCGCGCACCGCGAACCGGCGCGAGGGGTCTTGCGTGCAATCAGAGTATGTCTTGCCCGTGCAAGAGTTTCCAGCCCAAAAATAAAATCGTTCCAAACTGCGGCGGAGAGTTGCACCCGCGTCAATCCCGCCAGATGGAGGGGTTAAGCAAGGCGATAAGGGCCAATGTTTCAAGCCGTCCAAGCACCATGGCCATAGCATAGATCATCTTGGCGGCATCGCTCAACTCGAGCAGGCGAATGGGCGTGTCGCTTGCGGTCAGGATCAACGGCCCCGTGGTTGAAAGCCCGGAAATCGCCAGAATCAGCGCCGCGTCAAATCCCTGCCCGGCAAGCGCCAAAAGAGCGGTTACAAAGGTCAGTGACATGGCGAAGAGCATGAAAAAGATCCACGCGATATAGGCCCCCTGCCGGCGGATCCGCCGCCCGACACCGGTTGCCCGCCCGACCGACGAGGGATGCACCAAACGCTCGGTTTCGCGCCGGGCGTGCAAGTAGAGCGCGTAGACCCTGAGAAGCTTGACGCCGCCCGCCGTGGTGGCCACCCCGCCCCCCACCAGCGATAGGCCCAACAGGATCAGGCCGGGCGTGCCAAGACCCGACCAATCCCGCGCCTCCTGCCAATCGGCGCTTTCAAAGCCGGTGGTCGACAAGAAGGACAGCACGGTAAAGACCGCGCCCCACAAGGCCCGGAGCGCCAAGCGCCAATCAGACGTATCCTCGACCCCCAGCGTGGCGATCCAGTGGCGCAGAAACAGGATCAATGGCACCCCAATGAGCAGGACAACACCCAGCCGAAACTCTGGATCGTTGACCACCCCCGGACGCATCGACGTAATCGTGTCCGAGGAAAACGTGAGCCGTGACAAGGAAAAGAAGAAAAACAGGAAGACCGCGAATTCCCCGGCAAAGCCCGAAGTGCCGTTCTGCAAGCCGCCAATCGATGAAATTCCGCTTGTTGCCATGGTCGACATCGCGTGCACCGCCGCAACAAAGGCCCGCTCTCCGCCCACCAGAAGACAGATCCAGAGCGCCGCGGTCAGGCCGATATAGACCGGGGCAAGCACCCGTGTGGATTGCGCCAACCGTTTGGCGGGGCTCGCCCGCTCGAACCGGCCCAGAACGGTCTCATCCTGTCCCGGCTCGCCGCGGGCCGTCACCTCGAACCCGCCAAGATTGAGCGGGGCAAGCACCGCCGACGCCGAAATCCAGAGCAACAGCCCCCCACCCCAGCCCACCAGCGCGCGCCACAGATGCAGGCTATCCACCAAACGTCCCGGCGTGCCAAAGAGCGTGGCCCCGGTGGTGGTGAAGCTCGAGACCATCTCGAAATAGGCATTGAGAAAGGTTGTGTTCCGCACGCCGCTATAAAACGGAATCGCCAGAAACACCGGCAAGAGCACATAGGCCAGCAAGAGCGACATCAGGTTTTGGGTGTCGCTCATCCGCTGATCGGACCGTCCCGATAGCGCCAGCCCTATGGTGATCACCAGTGCAAAGCCGATGGTGCCGGAAAAAGCAAAGGCCTTGCCGACCCCACTAAAGCCACGCATGCCCGCATCTATCGCAGGCAGATACATCATCAATGCGGCAATCCCGGCGAGGATCAGGATGAGCGGGAATGTCAGCAGCCGGGCAATCATCGGATCAGAAAAAGTCGATCGAGACCTGCAACAGCTGCTCGACCGCCGCCACATCCGCCGCCATTGCAAAGATCACGATCACATCGCCCGCCTCAACCCTCAGACCGCCTGCGGGTTTGTGTATTTTGCCGCCCTTGCGCACGGCCCCAACCAGCACACCCTCTGGAAAGTCGATATCACGAATCGCCGCGCCGGCGATGGAGGAGGTCGACATGACTTCGGCCTCGATCACCTCGCCTTCGGCATCCCCGATGGAATAGACGCCGCGCACCTTGCCGTGGCGAATGTGGCGCAGGATCGAGCTGACAGTGGTGGCGCGCGGGTTGATATAGGCGTCAATGCCCAACGACTCGAGCAGCGGCACCATGGTGGGATCGTTGATCAGCGCCACGGCAAAGGGGCAGCCTTCGGATTTGGCACGCACGGCGGCCAGCATATTGGTTTTGTCATCATCGGTCACAACCAGCACCGCATCGGCGCGGGCAATCCCTGCCTCGGCCAATAGCGCGGAATTCAGGCCATCCCCGTTCAGCACGATGGTCCGCTCCAGCGCATCCGCCGCGCGCTCGGCCTGAGGGCGGCTTTTCTCGATCACCTTGGCCCGGACACGCCCGCCGGGCCGCGTTTCCAGCGCTTGGGCCACGGCAAGGCCAATATTGCCGCCGCCGATGATGACCACCCGCTCTTGTTTCTTTTGCGACTTGCCGAACACTTCGAGCGTGCGCGGCACGTCTTCGATGGGGGCAAAAAGATAGCACTCGTCGCCCGCAAAAAGCTGATCCCCCGCTTCTGGCGCGAAAAGCCGCCCCTCGCGGCGCACCGCCAGAACCACCACCCTGAGGGTCGAGAAGAGATCGCTCAATTGCCGCAACGGCGTGTTAAGCACCGGGCAATCCTCTTCCAGCCGAATACCCATAAGCTGCGCCTGCCCGCCCATGAAAAGCTCGGTATCAAAGGAGGCGGGCGAGGCAAGCCGTTGCAGCGCCGCCTGCGCCACCTCGCGCTCGGGGCTGATCACCACGTCGATGGGCATGTGATCGCGGCGGTATAGGTCTGAATAGATCGCATCGAGATAGGATTGGCTGCGCAGGCGCGCGATCTTGCGGCTGATGCCAAAGACCGAATGCGCGACCTGACACGTGACCATATTGACCTCGTCCGAATAGGTCGCGGCAATGATCATGTCGGCGTCGCGAGCGCCTGCACGGTCGAGCACATCGGGATAAGAGGCAAAACCCGTTATCCCCTGCACATCGAGCGTATCGGTGGCCCGGCGCACCAGATCGGGATTGTTGTCCACGACCGTGACGTCGTTGCGCTCTCCTGACAGATGCCGCGCAATCTGCCAACCGACCTGACCGGCGCCGCAGATGATGACCTTCATCGTCCTTGCCTCATCGTGACTGAACCTGCTGCATGACAGATGCCCCCCGCCCGGTCAATTGCGTTCTAGGTCAGGCACAGGCCTCGCGTGCTGTCCTGTCGAACCAATCGAGAATGTGCACAAGGTCGGGGCTGAGCGCCTCGGCGATCCCGTCGGAAAAGGCAACAAGATGCGGCGCGTTGAGCCGGTTCGCCCCGACCAGAACCGGAACATTCTGGCTCAGCGCCTCGGCGATGAGCGTGCGAAACCCGCGCCCCTCGGCCTCGTGCTTGCCGAATTTGTTGACGATCAGCAAATCACAGCCCTCTGCCAGCCGCGCCTCGGCGGCAGCCACCGCCAGTTCCAGCGCAGATGGATCAAGCCGACAGCCCCGCGCGCCCGGCCCCAGACTTTGCGAAATGCGGATTACCGGCCCATCGGGCAGCACCTCGACATCCATGTCGCAGGGCCGATCCGCGCCGCAATTGGTGTTGACCTGCACCGTGCCACAGAGGCGCAGGCCCCGCGCGCGGGCTGCACGCGCCACGTCATGCAGCAAGAGATCGGTTTCCCCGCGCCCCTCTGCTATGACATAGCCGATCCGCATCTGCACGCCGTCCCGCTTACGCCGTGAGGCGGCTGATGACGACCGTCACCTCGGGCCGCTTGCCGATTTCGGTCTGCGTGCTCTGGCGCGCGGTCCGGCGCAGCCCCTCTTCCAGCTTGTCATCATTGGTCAGCATCTTGGCCCCGGCCCGGCCCATGAACTGCGACAGGTCCTCTTCTAGCACATCGACCAGCGGCGCGTTGGAGCGCCCGGTTTCTGCCAGTCCCATGATCTCGACCCAAGGATCACCCAAGGGTTCATCCTCTTCATCCAGGATGACATTGACCATAACATGACCGTTCAGCGCCATGCGAATACGGTCGCGCACCACGCCATCCATCGCGCCGACCTGCACCGAGCCATCCAGATAGGTGCGCCCGGTCTCGATATATTCAGCCACCTTTGGCGCATTGCCGCTGAGGTCGATCATCATGCCGTTGACCGCCAGCACCCCCTTGAGCCGGTTGGCATTGGCCAGCTTCACATGCTCGCGCAGATGCCGGTGCTCGCCATGCATGGGGATCACCATCTGCGGCTTGATCAGCTTGTGCATCTCATCCAGATCGGGCCGGTTGGCATGGCCCGACACGTGATAGCGGTCATCGCCCTCGATCACATCGACGCCCATCTCGGAAAACTGGTTGATGATCCGGATCACGCCGCGCTCATTGCCCGGAATGGTCTTGGAGGAAAACAGAAACGTATCGCCCTCTTTCAGGGTGATGCCGTTGTATTTGCCATTGGCCAGTTGCGCACTGGCGGCGCGCCGCTCGCCCTGAGAGCCGGTGACGATCAGCATCAGGCTGTCACGCGGGACATTCCCCGCCTCTTCCGGGCTGATGGTCTTGGGAAATCCGGTGAGCACGCCGGTTTCCTGCGCCGCCTCGATCATCCGCTGCATCGCGCGCCCCATCAGGCAGACAGAGCGCCCCGCCCGAACGCCGGCCTCGGCCAGCGATTTCACGCGGGCGACGTTGCTGGCAAATGTGGTGCACACAAACAGCCCCTTGGAGGCCGCGACCAGATCGGTGATCGGGCCGCCCACGGTGCTCTCGGAACGGCCTTCGTGATGGCTGAAGACATTGGTGGAATCGCAAACCAGCGCCTTGACCCCCGGCTCGGACAGGCTGGCCCAGAGATCACGATCAAAGGGTTCGCCGACCACCGGATTGACGTCAATCTTGAAGTCGCCGGTATGCACGATCCGCCCACCGGCGCTGTCGATCACCAGACCAGAGCTTTCGGGGATGGAATGCGAAATCGGCACGAAACCCACAGTAAAGGGACCAGCCTTGACGGTGGCAGGCCAGGTCGAGGCGATATGGACCGCCTTTTCAGGGTTGCCATGTTCCTGCATCTTGCGGCGCGCAATATTGGCGGTAAAGGCGCGGGCATGGATCGGCGCGCCAAGGCGGGCATAGTAATGCGCGACAGCGCCCACGTGATCCTCATGGGCGTGAGTGATGAAAATCGCCTCTAGCTGCCCTTTGCGCGCCTCAAGCCAAGAGATGTCCGGCAGGATCAGATCGACGCCCGGCGTGCCGTCCATATCCGGAAAGGTCACGCCCAGATCGACAAGGATCAGCCGTTCCTTTCCCGGCTTGCCATAGCCGTAGACATAGGCGTTCATACCGATTTCGCCCGCCCCACCGAGGGGCAGGTAGATTAGTCGTTCACTGCTCATGGGGCGTCAGCCCTCCTTGTTATACGCATGGATGACGGTCAGACCGTGCATCGTCAAATTGTCCTCGAACATGTCGAACACGTCCGTGCCCTGCTGGAAGAGAGGTGCCAGCCCACCCGTTGCGATCACCGTCATGGTGCGGCCACGCTCGGCCTTTATTCGGTCACATAGCCCATTGATCAGCCCGACATAACCCCAGAATACACCCGACTGCATGCAATCCACCGTATTGGTGCCGATCACCCGTTCGGGCCGGGTCACGTCAATATGTGGCAGAGCCGCCGCCGCCTCATGTAGGGCTTGCAGCGAAAGATTCACGCCCGGCGCGATCACCCCGCCGATATAGGCCCCATCGCTGTCGACCACGTCAAAGGTGGTCGCGGTGCCAAAATCGACCACGATGAGGTCACCGCCGTAAAGGTCAAACCCCGCCACCGTGTTGACCAGCCGGTCAGGCCCCACCTGCGTGCCCGTATCCACCCGCACATCGACCGGCAGGCGGCACTCGGGCTTGCCCACAACCAATGGGCGGCAATTGAAATAGCGGTCCGAAAAGACCCTCAGGTTGAACACGACCCTTGGCACGGTCGAGGAAATGATCACCCCGCTTATATCGGCCTTTATACCATAGTGATGCAGCAGAGTCTTGAACCAGACGAAATACTGATCAGCCGTGCGCTGATGATCCGTCGCGGTGCGCAGCGTGCACAAAAACGTCTGTCCGTCCCAGATGGAAAACACCGTGTTTGTATTGCCGCAATCAATCGCCAAGAGCATGTGGCCGGTCCCTTTCCGTCAAAAGAACACCTCGGCGGCGGCAATCGCCTGTCGCCCTTGCGCGGTCAATAGAACAAGATTGCCCGCCTCGTCCACCGTCTCGAACCGGCCCTCGTATACCTCGCGCGTGGTGCGGGCGGTGATGACCTCGCCCAAACGCGCTGCCCGTGCCAGCCATGCGGTGCGGATGGGGGCAAACCCATAGGTGACAAACTGCGCCTCGGCCCGCGCATAGGCGGGCGCCAAGAGGTCGAGAAACGCCTCTGGGTCGATCGCGATGCCGGTTTCGGACAAGAGGGAAACGGGGCACAGCGCGCCCGGTTCGACCTCGGACATCTCGGGAGCGCTGTGCAGGTTCACCCCGATGCCGATGGCGAAATGGCTGAGGCTGCCGCCTGCCCCGGCGCTTTCAAGCAGTATTCCCGCCAGCTTGCCACCGTTCAAGAGCACATCATTGGGCCATTTGAGGGCAAAAACCTCGGCCCGGCCCGTTGCCGCCACCAACGCATCAAAAAGCGCCAGCGAGGCCACGAAAGACCGCAGCGCCACGCGGTCCGGGCTCTCGGTCGGGCGCATGACCAGCGTCGCTGCGAAATTGCCCGCCGGATTGGCCCAAGCGCGGCCGCGCCGCCCGCGGGCTGCTGTTTGCTGAAGCGCCAATATCCACTCTGGCCCCGCCAGATGCGGCGCAAGGCGCGCCGCCTCGGCATTGGTGCTGTCCACCGACGCCAGCACACGGCGGCCATAGCCCACGGGCCAGTCCGATCCCTGATCCATCTTTGCTTGCTCCAATTATCAGAAAAAACCGGGTCGCTCTAATCCCACCAAGGGCCGTGATGCAGACCCGCGCGCCCGAGGCGCTCGAATCCGTGACGCCCAAACATATCGCGCTGCGCCTGAATAATATTGGCGCTGCCATGGCCCAGCCGCATGCTGTCATACCAAGCCAGCCCCGCCGAAAGCGCCGGCACCGGGTGGCCACCATGGACCGCACTGCACACGACCTGCCGCAGCGCGGGAAGGCAGCGCGCCAAGGTCTGCGCAATCTCGGGCGCGAGGATCAATTCGCCCTGTGGCAAATCCCGGTCAAACGCGTCTGCGATATCATCCAAAAGCGCGGATCGGATGATGCATCCAGCCCGCCAGATGCGGGCAATGGTTGCCAGATCAAGGCCCCAGCCATAGGCATCCGACGCCGCCGCGAGAATGCGAAACCCTTGGGCATAGGTCAGCAGGCGCGCGGCCAGAAACGCCTCGGCCAGAACCTCGGGCGTGTCATCAAACGCGCCAACAGCGCCGCCAAGGATCGCCTCGGCCCGCTGCCGAGTGGGTTTTTCCGAGGACCAGCCCCGTGCCCCTACCGCCGCCTCGATCATGCTGGCCGATTGCCCCAGACGCAGCGCCTCGATCACGGTCCAGCGCCCGGTGCCTTTTTGACCCGCCGCGTCCTTGATCACATCCACCATGGGATGCCCGGTCTCGGGATCGGTATAGGTCAAGAGCCGCGCCGTGATCTCGACCAAATAGGATTTGAGCGGTCCAAGGTCCCAGGCGGCAAAAAGCGCGCCGATCTCAGCAGGCGGCAGGGCCGCGCCATTGCGCAACAGGCTGTAGATTTCGGCAATGACCTGCATATCGGCATATTCGATGCCATTATGCACCGTCTTGACGAAATGCCCCGCCCCGTCCGGCCCCAGACGCGCGACGCAGGGGATGCCATCATAGCGGGCTGCGATGGCCGTCAAAATCGGTTCCAGCTGCGCCCAGCTATGATCACTGCCGCCCAGCATCATCGAGGGGCCGTGCCGCGCGCCCGCCTCGCCGCCCGAAACACCCAAACCCACGAAATGCAGATCGCGTTCGGCCAATTGCGCAGCGCGGCGGCGGGTGTCGTGGAAATCGGCATTGCCGCCGTCGATCACGGTATCACCGGGGCTGAGCAGCGGGGTGATCTGATCCAGCATGGCATCCATCGGCGCGCCCGAGGGGATCATGAAGAGGATCACGCGGGGGGTGTTCAACGCCGCCACAAACGCCTCGAGCTGCTCATGCGGGTGCAACCGGACCGCAAGATCGCCCGCCTCTGTCATAAAGGGCGCGATCCACTCAACCTCGCGATTGGTCACGGCGACGTCAAACCCGTGCTCGGCGATATTCAGCGCCAAGGCGCTGCCCATGGTGCCCAACCCATAGATGCCAATCTGCGCCATGTGTTCCCCTGCTATCGCTAACAGCCTCAAAACAGGCTAAGCGCTTTGGCGCGGCGATTGCAAGCGCGCAGCACTTGGGCGCGGCGCGCTCAGACCCCGAGACACCAGCGCATCACGGCCTTTTGCGCGTGCAGGCGGTTTTCGGCCTCGTCAAAGATCACCGATTGCGGCCCGTCCATCACCTCGGATGTCACCTCTTCGCCGCGATGCGCAGGCAGGCAATGCATGAAAAGCGCATCAGGTTTGGCCGCCGCCATCAGCTTGTCATTGACCTGATAGGGGCGCAGCATGTTGTGACGCCGCTCTTTGGTGGATTGGCTGTCGTGCATGCTGACCCAGGTATCGGTGACAACCAGATCGGCCCCGTCCACCGCCTTGAACGGGTCGCGCTCGATGGTGATCGTGCTGCCGGCCTTGCGCGCAAGGCCGATGAACTCGGGCTCGGGATCGAGCTGCATCGGGCCGGTAAAGGTCAGGTCGAAACCGAATTGCCCGGCGGCATGCAGCATAGAGGCGCAGACATTATTACCATCCCCCGACCAGACCACCTTTTTGCCTTTGATCGGGCCACGATGTTCTTCATAGGTCAGAATATCGGCCATGATCTGACAGGGATGGGTGCGGTCGGTCAGGCCGTTGATCACCGGCACATCGGCATGTTCGGCCATTTCCAGCAGCACGGATTCGTCAAAGGTGCGGATCATGATCAGATCGACATAGCGGCTCATGACGCGGGCGGTGTCGGCAATGGTCTCGCCATGGCCCAATTGCATATCAGCCCCCGAAAGCACCATGCTCTGACCGCCCATCTGCCGCACGCCCATGTCAAAGGAAACGCGGGTCCGCGTAGAGGGTTTTTCAAAGATAAGCGCCACCATGCGCCCCGCGAGCGGCTGATCATCATCCGGTGTGCCGCGCGGGCGACCCTGCCGCGCCTCTTTCATGCGGCGGGCTTGGTCAATCATCGCCCGCAGGTCGGTCTCGGTGGTTTTGTGAATATCAAGAAAATGGGTCATGGTCGGATCGCTTTTCGGTGGGAGGTTCGGTGGGGGCCAACCCCCACACCCCCGGAGTATTTCGGGAACGATGAAATTACGCAGTCTCTAGCGCGGTTGCCGCCGCATCAAGGCGCGTCACAGCCTCGGAGATTTCATCATCGGTGATGGTCAGGGGCGGCAGCAGGCGCAGCACATTGTCGGCGGCGGGAACGGTCGCGACAAGGGCCGCATAACCGGCCTGCACCACCTCGGTATTGGGCACCTTGCACTTGAGACCGAGCATAAGGCCCATGCCGCGCACGGCCTCGAACACGGTCGGATGCGCCGCCACCAGACCTTCGAGCCGCTGGCGCAGGAACGCGGCCTTGCGGTTGACCTCGGCCAGAAATTCAGGCGTCGCAATCTCGGCCATCACGGCACAGCCCACCGCGCAGCCCAGAGGGTTGCCGCCATAGGTCGAGCCATGGGTGCCCGCCGTCATGCCCGATGCGGCATGCTCGGTGGCCAGAACAGCCCCGAGAGGAAAGCCGCCTCCGATGCCTTTGGCAACCATCATGATGTCTGGCGTCACCCCTGCCCATTCATGGGCAAAAAGCCGCCCCGTGCGCCCCACACCACATTGCACCTCGTCGAGGATGAGCAGGATGCCGCGTTCATCACAAAGGGCGCGCAGCCCCTTGAGACATTGATCCGGCAGCGGGCGGATGCCACCCTCGCCCTGTACCGGCTCGATCAGGATGGCGGCGGTATGATCGTCAATCGCGGCATGCAACCCATCGTGATCGCCCCAAGCCACATGTTTGAAGCCGGGGAGGAGCGGGCCAAAGCCCTTGGTCATTTTCTCTGACCCCGCCGCCGCAATTCCCGCCGAGGACCGGCCATGGAAGGACCCCTCGAAGGCGATGATATCCGTGCGCTCCGGCTGGCCCGCCTCGTAAAAGTGCTTGCGCGCCATTTTGACCGCCAATTCGCACGCCTCGGTGCCGGAATTGGTGAAAAAAACCGTATCGGCAAAGGTGGCGGCGACAAGACGGTCGGCCAGCTCTTGCTGGGCGGGAATCTGGTAAAGGTTCGAAGTATGCCAGAGCGCCTCTGCCTGTTTGGTCAGGGCCGCCACCAGCTTGGGATGCGCATGCCCCAATGCATTGACCGCGATGCCCGCGCCCAGATCGAGAAAACGTCGCCCGTCCGCCTCGATGAGCCAAGCCCCCTCGCCCTTGACGAAAGAGAGCGGCGCACGGTTATAGGTTGGCAGGATCGAAGGGATCATGGCGGTTTCCTTGTCAAACAGGCCCTTTGAGTGCCGCATGGGCGGGGCCGAGTCAATCATTTGGAGATTTGTCATTTGGCGGGTTGGCGCAGCAAAGCGCCGGGATCACGACCGAAAGGGTCGTCAGACGCGGTCGCGTCGACGTCGCAAACAGGAATATGTGGTTTGCGTGATCATGGCCGCGCTCTAGCCGGTTTTGCGTGTCAGGGGAAGCGAAATGTCAAGCTTTGGTCCCGGCTCGATCGCCACACGTGCCGCGCCAAGGCGCGGGTGCAGTTGCCGCGCCAGATGCCAGCACCCCACGAGTGCCACACCCGTGACCGCAAAAATCCCCGGCAAGGGCGCCACCAGCAGCACAAGCCACGCCGCCCCCGGCGTAAGAATGCCCGAAACATCGCGGAAACTGGCGTAGATCGCCGACATCTCGGTGCGCTCGGATGGCTTGACCGCCATCAGAAACGGCAATCCCGCAGAGACATCAAGCAACACCAGAAAGACCGAGGCGACGGCAAGGCTTGCCACTGTGACCCATGGCAGACCGCTCAGGATCGCCGCAAAGACAAACAGCAGCCCAGACACAAGAAAGCCCGCCCGCACGGCGTGGCGGATAGACCGCCGCTGCATCCAGCGCAGCATGAAGGGCGTGAGAAACAGCATGCCATTCGAGGCTGACAGCAACATACCACCCAGATCCTCGCCCAAGCCCTGCTGAACGGCAAAGATCGGCAGATAGACCACATAGGCCCACCACCCGCAGGAGCGGATGACCGCAAATATCCACCCTGCCACCAGCCGGGGCTGGGCAAAGAACCGGGGCATCCATGCCAACGGGTTGGGGGCCGGACGGCGGGCGCGCGTGATCAGTTTGCCATTGCCAAGCCGCAGGTAAAGAAAAAGCGCCATCATGCTCAGCGCCGCCAACGCCGCGATCATGAACGGCAATGGCCGCCAAATCCCCAAGAGCGTCACGCCAAGGAATGGCCCCACCGTCCAGCCCAGCGCGCTGTAAAACATGCGCGAGGTCTCGCACCGGCCCAGATCGGACTTGGCAATGAAATCGAGCACATAGGCATTGAAGCAGACAAAGACCGTGACTGTGGCCGCCGTGATCATTGCCAGCGCCGCGATCATGCCCAGCGCCCCACCCTGCGCGCCCATCGCAGCCCCGCCCGCGAACATCGCGCAGCCGGTCACATAGATCCAGCGCCGTGGCATGAACCGCGACACAAAGGGCACCATCAGGCCCGTGGCCAGCGACAAAAGGCCAACCATGAAATAGATCTCAGAGACAAGCGCCGCATCGCGGAGCGCGCGATACATCTCAAGCGGCATGACCGAAATCAGGATGCCGCGCGCCATCGCCTCGGTGCCCGCCAAGGTGGCAAAGCCGCGCACAGAGGGCGTGGGGGCGTGGCGGAGCCATTCGGGAATGCGGCGCTGGTGCATGGAGTCGTTCCGATTTTTCGTAAGACTGATCACGGATGCGCAACGCGTGATTGGCAAACGACGACATCCTGTCGTTTTTGTCTCGCCGCTTGAAAACTTTCTTGAGGCGGCCCCCTGAAACGGTGACTTGCGGCCAGCGCAGCAAGCGGGCAATGCTGCGGCGATGTTCATACCCCGCGCCTCGAATCCGGGCCTCGCGGCCCTTCTGACCGTGTTGGCCGCTGCCTTGCTGGCGGGCACCACGCTTTTGGCCAAGGCGCTGGGCACCGACACGCTTGGCCCGCCGCTGCATCCGCTACAGATTAGCCATGGGCGGTTTCTTTTTGCCTTGCTGGCGATTTCCGTCACGGTCGCGCTGGTTCGGCCACGCTTTACGCGCCCGGATCTGCGCACCCATGTCAAACGCTCGGGCCTCGGCTGGGGCGGTGTGACCCTGATGTTCGCGGCGGCCGCCTATATCCCGCTGTCCGACGCCACGGCGATCAGCTTTCTCAACCCGGTGCTTGGCATGATCCTCGCCATTCCGCTCTTGGGCGAGCGTGTCGGACCGGTGCGATGGGCGGCGGCGGTGATCGCCCTGACGGGGGCCGCAATCCTGATCCGTCCCGGCAGTGGCGTGGTTGAAACCGGCGCATTGCTTGCACTTGGCGCAGCGCTCTGTCTTGGGGCAGAGCTGATTTTCCTCAAGCGCCTCTCGGGGCGCGAAGGGCCTTGGCAGATCTTGCTTGTGAACAACGCGATTGGCCTCAGCATCGCGACGCTGGCGGTGATCTGGGTCTGGGCACCGCCAACCCCCGCCCAATGGGCAGCCCTTGCCGCGCTCGGCGTCCTTATGGCGCTGGCGCAGATGGCCTTCGTCAATGCCATGGCGCGGGGCGATGCCAGCTATGTCGCCCCGTTCTTTTATACGGCGCTGATCTTTGCCGGGCTTTATGACGGGCTGGTGTTCGGGGTTTGGCCCGACATCACCTCGATCACCGGTGCGGCGGTGATCCTCTGCGGGGCGGGGTTGCTGATCTGGCGCGAAGGGCGGCGGCGGCGCGTGCCGGTGACGTAACGCCGCCTTTGACAAATAGCCCCCAGCTTGGCCTAGATACCGATCAAGGGAGAGGGCTCATGCCACTGATCATTCTGTTGCCGATGGTCATTTTGGGCATCGCGGGCGTCGCGGTGCTTTTGCATGTTCTGGGCTTGTCGCGTCGGGCTATCCTGGCGGATGATGCGGCGGCACGAGCGGCATGGCTGCGCGAATTTCCCGAAGACACACCCAAGCGCATCCGACGGTGCCACACGCACAACGCCGCGCTGATCGAGACAGCCCGCGGCCTTGGCGTGGTCTGGCCAATGGGCGCAGACACCACCGCCCGCTATCTGAAGGGTGCGCGGGTTCGGCAGGGCAAATCCGGCCTTACGCTTGATTTGCCCGACTATACCGCCCCCCGAATTCACCTCAGACTGTCCCCCGATGAAGCCAAGACTTGGCACAGACTATTGGAGTCTTGCGCATGACCGATGCACTGACCTATCCCGACGTGGTCACCTGGGCTGTGCCGTTCTTTATCGCGGCGATCCTTGCAGAGCTCTTGTGGATCGTGATCCGGGGGCGTGGCGGCCGCTATGAGACGCGCGATGCGCTAACCTCGCTCTTGATGGGGGCGGGCAATGTGGCCGAAGGCATCGTGCTGGGGTTTGTCGCCTATGGGTTTTTCATGGTGCTGTGGCAGATCACGCCGCTTGATCTGGGGCATTCGATCTGGGTGATCCTGCTCTGCTTTGTGCTTGATGATCTGCGGTACTACTGGGTGCATCGGTTCGGGCATCGCATCCGCTGGGTCTGGGCAAGCCACGTCAATCACCACTCGTCGCAGCATTACAACCTGACCACGGCGCTGCGGCAAACATGGACCGGCACCTTTACCTTTATGATGATCGTGCGCGCGGCCCTGATCCTGTTGGGCTTTCACCCGGCCATGGTGCTTTTCGTGGGGGGGCTCAATCTCATCTATCAATTCTGGATCCACACCGAGGCGATCGGCCGCCTGCCCCGCTGGGTCGAGGCGGTGATGAACACGCCCTCGCATCACCGGGTTCATCATGGGCGCAATCCGCGCTACCTTGATTGCAACTATGCCGGGGTTTTCATTATCTGGGACAAGATGTTTGGCACCTTCGTGCCGGAACTTGACCGGGAAAAAGTGGATTACGGCCTTGTCCACAACCTTGGCACCTTTAACCCGCTGCGGGTGGCCCTGCACGAGTGGATCGGCATCTGGCGCGATGCAACGCAACCGGGGCTGACATGGCGCGAGCGGTTGAACTATTGCCTCATGCCCCCCGGCTGGAGCCATGACAACAGCCGGGGCACATCCCAGACCATCAAGGCGCGCTATCTGGCCACCCATCCCGAAGAGGCGGGCACGCCGGGGCTGCCATCCCCGGGAACCCCCATTCGTTAGGCGTGTTCGCCGTCGCCCAGTGGTACGATTTTGACCGAACGCTCGAAAATCGCGAGGGTACAGCCGCGATTGGCCCGCAAATGCGCCCGCTCTTGGCCTGATCCGCCTACCAGCGCCCCGACAGAGCGCGCACCATCAGGCTCAGGCGCGCGCGCGCCGGTGCCACCGCAAGCCGTCCTTCAGCCACTGCGCGCGGATCACGCGCCGCTTGTCGCAGCAGCGGCCCCGCCAGCCAAAGCGGCAAGAATGCCGCCCCCGCCATGTGGGACACCTGCCCGCGCGCCCTGCGCGCCCGGCGCAGGCGCACCAACCCATCCTTGGCCAAGGCTTGCACCGCCTCGGGGCGACCATCCACCAAAGGCTTGCGGCCCGCCGCCTCGAGCGCCGGAATGGCCCGAAACCAATTGGCAAGGCCCAGCGCATAGCCCGCATTCCGCGCCACCTCGGGCGCAGCAGGGCCAAGCGCCCGTACTGCGGCTTGCATGAGATTGCCCGAGGTGGTCTCGATATACTGCGTGAACTGGGCTGCATCCTCAAAGGGATCACGCGCGATATCCCATCGCCGCGCCTCGACCAGATCCGCCAGCAGCGCGGCACCGGGCGCGTCGAGCACATGCGCCAAGGGTGTCACCACCTCGTGCCGCCGCACCAGACCGCCCGCCGCGATTTCGTCCAAGGCATCGGCCCACCATTGCAGCCGCATCTCGGCGATCATCGGCTCTTGCGTGACCCAAGGCGCGCGCGCCACCTCGAGGTTGAACGCATAGACCGGGAACAGCACCGCACGTGCCGCCACCGGCGCCGCCATTGCGGCCATGAAGCGGTCAGGATCAGCGCGGCGCACCAGATCGGCGCAGGCGGTCAAATCCGCGTCAAACCGTTGGCTCACGCCGCGCCCTGCCGGTGCAAAAGCTTCCAGTTGATCGCATCGAGCAGCGCCTCGAAACTGGCGTCCACGATATTGGGGCTGACCCCCACCGTGGACCAGCGCCGCCCCTGCCCATCCTCGCTGTCGATGATGACGCGCGTTGCGGCCTCGGTGCCGCCTTGGGTGATCCGCACCTTGAAATCCACCAGCCGCATATCGTCGATCTGACCCTGATAGCGGCCCAGATCCTTGGCCAGCGCCTTGGCCAGCGCGTTGACCGGCCCCCGGTCGCAGCCGTGATCATCCATCGACTCGGATACCGAGAGCTTCTTGTCGCCGTCCACCTTGACCACAACCACCGCCTCGGACAGGCTGACCATGCGGTCATACTTGTTCTTGCGGCGCTCTACCGTCACCTTGTAGCGCTTGACCTCGAAGAAGGCGGGCATCTGGCCCAGTTCCTTGCGCGCGAGGATCTCGAAACTCGCCTGCGCGCTGTCATAGGTATAGCCCTCTTCCTCGCGCGCCTTGATTGTCTCCAAGAGGCGTGCCAATGCCGGATCGCCCGGCTCCACCACAATCCCCGCCTCGCTCAGACGCTGGCGCAGGTTCGATTGCCCGGCCTGATTGGACATCGGGATGATGCGCTGATTGCCGACGCAGGCGGGATCGACATGCTCATAGGTCGAGGGATCTTTGAGGATGGCACTGGCATGCAGCCCCGCCTTGTGGGCAAAGGCCGAGGCCCCCACATAGGCCGCCTGCCGCAGAGGCACGCGGTTGAGGATTTCGTCCAACTGTCGGCTGATCGCGGTGAGGCTGCGCAATCCCTCAAGGCTTACCCCGGTCTCATACCGGCTGGCATATGGCTCTTTGAGCAGCAACGTCGGGATCAGCGTGGTGAGGTTGGCATTGCCGCACCGCTCGCCCAGACCATTGAGCGTGCCTTGTATCTGCCGCACGCCCGCATCCACCGCCGCAAGGCTGCCCGCCACCGCATTGCCGGTGTCGTCATGAGTGTGAATGCCCAGGCGGTCGCCGGGAATGCCCGCCGCGATCACCTCAGAGACAATCCGCCCAATCTGCGGCGGCAGCGTGCCACCATTGGTATCGCAGAGCACGATCCAGCGCGCCCCTGCCTCTAGCGCGGCGCGCAGACATTCCAGCGCATAGGCGGGGTTGGCGGTATAGCCGTCAAAGAAATGCTCGGCATCAAAGAGCGCCTCGCGCCCCTCAGCGACCAGATGGGCGATGGATTTGGCGATGTTGTCGGTGTTATCCGCAAGGCCGATGCCAAGGGCGGCGGTGACGTGAAAATCATGCGTCTTGCCCACAAGGCAGACGGCGGAGGTGCCCGCGTTCAGCACAGCGGCCAGCACATCATCGTTTTCCGCCGACCGCCCGGCGCGTTTGGTCATGCCAAAGGCGGTCATCGTGGCGCGCGTTTTCGGGGCGTCGTCGAAAAACGCGCTGTCGGTGGGATTGGCCCCCGGCCAGCCGCCCTCGATGTAATCCACGCCAAGGCGGTCAAGCGCTTGGGCGATCTGGATTTTCTCCTGCGTGGCAAAGCTCACGCCCTGCGTCTGCTGCCCGTCACGCAGGGTGGTGTCGTAGAGGTAGAGGCGGTCCTTGGTCATTCAGCACCCCCGCGCGGAATCAAGGCACCGCAGGTGCCGCCGCGCAGCGCCCGACCGCCCCCCCGGGCGGGCGCTTTTGCAACGTCGCACATTGCGCGACCGTTCAAGTATTTGGCACCATAAAGCGCCGACCACAGCCGTTGCAGCGCCCCCCCGGCGGTCGGGCACCGCGCGGCTTGTAGGTCGTGTGCGGAACGGCGCATCACTTCAACGCCTCCAGCTTGGCGGGGTCGAAGTTGGGACCGGGAATGAGATCTACACCGTCTTTCGTCATGCGAACTTCGACGCCTGCATCGGTGAGGGCGGATTTCAGCGCATCAACGATGGTGAAGTCTTTGGTCTGCTTAGCTTTCATGCGCTCTTTATCAAGCGTAAGTGAAAGATCGGACAGATCATCGGCATGCTGGGCAATCCAATCCCCCATCCCGTCCTCAAGTAATCCAAGCATCCGTGCTGTAGCCAAAAAACTCCCAGGCGTTACTGTACCTTCCGGAGTATCTATACCGAGTTCAATCGCTCGCGCCATGGCGCGAAGACGTTGGATGACGCCATGCGTGTTTAGATCATCATAAAGCGGTGCGAGTTCAATTTCTTGAACTTGTCCAGTTTCAGCACCTTGAACTAATCCCCGCCATTTTCTTAGAGTCTTCTCTGCCTCTTCGGCCTTCTCCGCCGTCCAATCCATCGGCTTGCGGTAATGCGTGCTCAGGAACACAAACCGGATCACCTCGCCCGGTATCCCCTGATCCAGCAAATCCCGCACGGTAAAGAAATTGCCCAAAGACTTGGACATCTTCTTGCCCTCGACCTGCAGCATCTCGTTATGCAGCCAGACCTTCGCGAATTCTCCCTCGGGGTGCGCGCAGCAGCTTTGCGCGATCTCGTTTTCGTGGTGCGGGAACATCAAATCATTGCCGCCGCCGTGAATATCGAAACTCTCGCCCAAAAGCTCATGCGCCATGGCAGAGCATTCGATATGCCAGCCCGGTCGTCCGCGCCCCCAAGGGCTGTCCCATCCCGGCAAATCATCGCTCGACGGCTTCCAGAGAACGAAATCCATCGGGTTGCGCTTATAGGGGGCCACCTCAACCCGTGCGCCCGCGATCATGTCATCGACCGAGCGGCCCGACAGCTTGCCATATCCCTCGCGCCAGCTATCGACGGCGAAAAGAACATGGCCTTCCGCCTCATAGGCATGGCCCTTGGCGATCAACCCTTCGATCATCGCCACCATCTGCGGAATATACTGCGTGGCGCGCGGCATGTGGTCTGGCTCCAGCGCGCCCAAGGCCGCCATATCGTCGAGAAACCATTGCGTTGTTTCCGCCGTGATCTCGCCAATCGAGCGTCCGCTTTCAGCGGCCCGCGCGTTGATCTTGTCGTCCACATCGGTGAAGTTGCGCACATAGGTCACATGCTCGGCCCCGTAGACATGCCGCAGCAAACGGTAAAGCACGTCAAAGACCACGACGGGCCGCGCATTGCCCAGATGCGCCCGGTCATAGACCGTCGGCCCACAGACATACATGCGCACGTTATCCTTATCGAGAGGCGTGAATTCCTCTTTCCGACGGGTTCGGGTGTTGTGCAGCTTGATCGGTGTCATCTTGTCCTCGCGCGCGGTCCCGCGGCGGGCTTAGCAACTTCGTGATCGCTTGGAAACACAAGACCGGCCCGCCCGAGAAAACTCAGGTGTAAATGCAGCAGATAATACAGGGGGCGGTGCTCATACCCCCTCGTAGCCCCGGCCCTTGCCCCCGTCAAGCGCGACGATCGAGGTCGCATTTGCGACACGCGTCGGATTTGGAACAGACAGGCCAGCCAGAATCATATGCTCTTTGACTATCTGTTGGAGAATATCATGCACCCACGCAGCAAGATCGCGCTCGTTGTCCGCACCATCGGTGCGGAGCGGGGCCGTGCCGCGCGCGGTGGCCCAATGGCGGCCTGAGCAGAGCAAAACCAGCCCGTTCTTTTCCAGCAGGATACCCAAGACATGACCGATACAATTACGCGCCGCGCCGGTGGCCGCGCTGCCCGCCGTGAGGCCCGTTCCAACCCGCTCGCCGCCAATCTGCGCCCCGTCCATCCGGGCCAAGAGGGCGGCACCTATCACCCGCTGAGCAAGGCGCAGATGGACCGCATCCACCACGCCGTGCTGGATGCGCTGGAACAGATCGGCCTTGCCGATGCGCCCCCCTCAGGCGTGGCCTATCTGACAGGGGCCGGCGCGATCCTTGGCTCTGACGGGCGTATCCGGTTCCCACGGGCGCTGATTGAGGACACGATTGCCAAGGCCAACCGCGAGATCACGCTCTTTGGCCGCGATCCGCGCCACGATATGCTGTTGCAGGGCAACCGCGTGCATTACGGCACCGCCGGGGCGGCGGTGCATGTGGTCGAGGTCAACACCCGCACCTACCGCGAAAGCACCGTGCAAGACCTGCATGATGCGGCGCGCATCGCGGACCAACTCGACAATATCCATTTCGTACAGCGCCCCATGGTTTGCCGCGATATCGTCGACAACCGCGAGATGGACCTCAACACGCTCTATGCCTGCTGTGCGGGCACCACGAAGCACGTCGGCACCTCCTTTACCGAGCCGGGATTTGTCGCCGATGCGATCGAGATGTTGCATCTGATCGCAGGCGGTGAGGATAAATGGCGCGAGCGGCCTTTTGTCAGCAACTCCAACTGCTTTGTCGTACCGCCGATGAAATTCGCCACAGAATCCTGTCTGGTGATGGAGGAGTGTATCCGCTTGGGCATGCCGGTGCTGCTTCTCTCGGCCGGTCAGGCCGGGGCCACCGCCCCTGCCCCGATTGCCGGGGCGATCGTGCAGGCAACGGCGGAATGTCTGGCGGGCCTCGTCTATGTGAATGCGGTCAAGCCGGGGTTTCCGGCGATTTTCGGCACCTGGCCCTTTGTCAGCGATCTGCGCACGGGTGCGATGTCCGGGGGATCGGGCGAACAGGCGCTGCTGACGGCAGGCTGCGCGCAGATGCACAAGTATTACGGCCTTCCCGGTGGCGCGGCGGCGGGCATCGCCGATGCGAAATTGCCCGACATGCAGGCAGGCTGGGAACAGGCAACCTCGAATGTCATGGCAGGCCTTTCGGGCCTGAACATGGTCTATGAGGCGGCGGGCATGCATGCCTCTTTGCTGGGGTTCTGCCTTGAATCGCTGATCCTTGGCGATGACCTTATTGGTCAGGCGCTGCGCTGCACGCGCGGCATCGAAGTGGACGAGGACACGCTCAGCCTTGAGGTGATCCGCGCCACCTGCATCGGTGGCCCCGGTCATTACCTTGGCGCGGAGCAAACGCTGGGGCGGATGCAGACGGATTATCTTTATCCCTGCATCGCCAACCGCTCGTCGCCCAAGGAGTGGGACGAGTTGGGCAAGCCCGACCTGATCGCCAAAGCCACGGAAAAGAAGCTGAAGATCCTGTCGGAACGGGCGGCTGCCCGGTTTGATCCGGTGACGGACGCGGCCATTCGCGAACGGTTCAAGATCCACCTTCCCGCTTGAGAAGTGCCCTGTAGGCCACTGAATAAACAGCAAAAACGCGCGCATCGTCGGATTGCGCGCGTTTTAACTTTGTGCTGAACCATGGGGGCTGGGCGCGGATATCGCGTCAGGCAGCGCGCCGCCCATCACCCTCAAAAGAAGATATCCGCCAATTCGTCTCCGGGGGCTTGCACCGCGATTTCGGATGCGGAGGCAGGTGTTGCCTCACCTTCGAAAATGCGGTCGTGGATCTCGCGCTCGGCATCCATCGTGTAAATCGCGTAAAGCTGGCTTAACCGATCCTGTTCAGAGGGCTGCACGTCATACCGGCTTTGATCCGCATTTTCATTTGAAATCAAACCATTGAGGCCTGTAATGAAAGTGCCGAGCTCTGCCTTGGCCGCGACCAGCGACGATAGCGATGTCTCGCTCGCGTGAAGCGCGATCTTGAGCGCGTCGCCCTTGATGGCACAGCCCTGTTTGGTCGCAAGAACCGCCTGATCCGTGGCATTCAGCCGCTCGGAAATATCCTGCGCAAATCCCACTGTGCGAGACATTTTGTCATCCGCTGACGACACATCGGGCATGGTCGTGGCAGCAAGCGCGCGCGTCGTTGTGGCGATCTGGTCAAAAATCTCGTTGGATATCTTGGTCAGCGACAAGACCTGACGCGAGAGTTCCTGAAGCGCGCCCGCCTCTGAACCCATGTTGCAACACACAATGAATGTATTGAGGCCAAGCATCCGAATATGATGATCGAGCAGCCCCATTTCAGCCGCGATGGTCTGGATCGACCCGATATGATCCTGTGTGGTTCGGCCAATCCGGTGCAGAACATCCAGATTTGACTGGCTGGATTGCAGCGCGCTCGACAGCCGGTTGGCACAGGTGATCATCGCCGAAACCCGCTTTCTCTGGGTGTCATTGGGATCAAGATAGACCTGTTCCGCCGCCCCGAGAACCTGATCGGATTTCCGACGTATGGCAGCAAGCCGCAGCAGAACAGACGCGACATCGCGCGCCATTTCATCCCGACTTGCCTCGGCCTGACAAATTGCCAGATAGCCCAGCCCATCGCTTGCCTCTAGCCGCTCTTGGGCCAGAGCAGCCCCAAGAGAGGCGCGGGCGATCACCTCGACATGCTCCAGCCGCTGGCGAACAGAGTCACCTGTCTGAAGTTCACCGACGATGGCAGAGATTTCTGCAAAGATGTCCCGCATCCCGGCTTCGATTACAGCATTGCCCGTGGCCAATTCATGCCGGTCCAGTTGAATTTCGCTGATTTGCGCCTCGAGACCATCAAGCGCCGGCATGACCCTATCCTTCATATCCCGCGAGAGGTTCAAAGAGATCAGATCAAGATCCGCCATCTCGACCTCGATGATCTCGATATGGGCTTGCAGGGATTTGAGTTGCTCGTCAGCAGAGGCCGCGATGCGGGCCAGCTCGATCGAGAATTCGTCAATCTTGGATTCCTGCCTTGTCAGCGATTTCCCCAATATCCGCGAAATCGGGGCCGAGGCAGACATCGTGCGAATAACCACGGACAGATGGCTGACATTGCTCTGGATTTTGCGGATACCCGCACGCAGGGTTTCGGCCATCTGGACAAAGGCCTGCACATCCCCGCTGATCTCTGCACTGTGCTCGACAGAGTTCAGGCAGAGCATCCGCAGCGTCTGGGTCTCTTCCGGGCCCAACACCACGCTGAGCCGCGCGAGCACCTCGCGCAGTTGCATAAGGTCCTCCACGCTTGTCCCAAGCCCCTGCCCGGCCCGTAGAAAGATCGCCTCGATAGTGCCCGTCGCCTTGCGGAGACAGTCGATATAGGCGTTAGACAACAGGGTTCGCATGGCAGGATTCATCCGGTCTACCTCGCACGCAACTGGTGGGTATTGGCAAAGGCGGAAATTGCGCCCGGAACCTCGGAGAGAGCGACAACGCGCGTCGCAGCCCCCATGCGGATCGCCTCGCGCGGCATGCCAAAGACGACGCAGGTTTCTTCGTTCTGCGCCAGGGTCGTGGCCCCCGCCTCGCGCATTTCACGCAACGAGCGCGCGCCGTCATCGCCCATGCCCGTAAGGATGATCCCGAGCGCGTTATGTCCTGCGGTCTGGGCGGCGGATCGAAACAGAATATCGACCGAGGGACGATGCCGGCAGATATACGGACCATCCACGATCTTGACACCATACCCGCGCCCCTGCCGGACCAGCATCATGTGGAAATTCCCCGGCGCGATCAGCACCTCGCCGGGATTGCACAGATCGCCATCGGCCGCCTCTTTAACGTTGACACGGCACAGCCCGTTCAGACGCCGCGAGAAGGCCGTCGTGAACCCGGCAGGCATATGCTGAACGATCACGACAGGGGGGCATGTCACCGGCAGATCCACCAGAACCGAGCGGATGGCCTCTGTGCCCCCGGTAGAGGCCCCGATGCAAACGATGGGCGAGGTATGGGCGATGTTTTTGGGCCGCGCAGGCGGAATCAGAGCATCCGCCAAAAGCTTGGTGCCGGTCTCGCGGGGGGGCGTCACCCTGCGGGCCGCTTTGTGGCCGGATTCCGCAGCCGCGTGGATCGCGTCGCAGATGGCGATAGCGGATTCCTGAAAATCCGCATCCGTTTTTGGTGCCGGTTTCGAGACAACCTCGACCGCGCCACTGGCAAGCGCCGTCAGCGCAAGGTCTGACCCGGCTGCGGCATGGCTGGAACAGATCACCACCGGAATTGGCCGCTGCGCCATGATCTTGCGCAGAAATTCCAGACCGGACATGCGCGGCAATTCCATATCGAGCAGCATGACATCGGGCAGGCCCGATTGCATTTTTGAAACTGCGATGAACGCATCCGCCGCGGTGCCAAACAGTTTAAGGGTCGGATCAGTTTCCACAATCCGCATCAGCATGGCCCGCGCCGAGGCGGAATCGTCAACGATCAAGACCGAAATCTGAGGTTTGCAGGCTATGTCCAGCATCGCGGTCTACTCTTTTTGAAACACAGCCGTGGCAAGCTGCTTAAGATTGGGTTGTTTCACGGTCATGGATTCAGAATGTCCAACCACCAGATACCCTTGCGGTGTCAGGTGGCGGGCCAGCCGGGCGATCACCCTGGCTTGGTCCTCGGGCTCAAAGTAGATGAGCACGTTGCGCAGGAATATGATGTCCACGTCCTGATCCACGGGATAAGTGTCATCCATAAGGTTGAGATGAGTAAAGTTAGCCTTGCTTCTCAAGGCTGGCACAATCCGTGCCATCCCACGCATATCTTCGGAGTGACCTTGCATAACATACCGTTTGCGCAGGGCAGAGGGCACAGGCGCGAGGGCCTCTGTCGTGTAAATCGCGCGCTTGGCGGCCTCGACCATGCGGGTGGAAATATCCGTGCCGAGGATGGCGTATTGAAACCCGGCCCCGTTGCGCACGGCTTCTTCCAGCAGCATAGCCGTCGTATAGGCCTCGGACCCATCCGAACAGGCCGCACTCCAGAACTTGACATCGACAGGTTTGTTGAGCCGCTGCTTGCGCCGCAAAATCTCGGGCAGCATGTCATTCATGAGGCAACGGAAATGGGCCGGTTCCCGAAAGAAATCGGTCTTGTTGGTCGTGATGAGATCAATGACATCATCACGCTCCGCACCAAACCCGCCGTCCTCAAAGAGGTGGCGGTAATAGTCCTCTAGTGAGTTGAAACCAAGGCTCTGCACACGGCGGCGAAGGCGACTTTCGATCATCACCTTTTTACCAGACGGCAGTTTGATCCCGGTTTCGCGGGAAATCACCTCTGCAAAGTGGTCGTGATAGGATTTGGCACGGGACAGGCTCATGTCAGCGTAAACTCTTCTGAAGTCTCGATCGCGCGTTGAGACGCGAATTCTGGGGTCTTGCGCCGGACACCCTCGCTAAAGAGCTTTTCGAGGTTGAGAATGCAGACAAAGGTGCCGTTGCGGCGCCCGATACCCGTCAGCACATTTTCATCCCAAGTGGTGATGCCCGCATCGGCAGGGGATTTGATCCCGCCCGCGTCCAGCTCTGTTACTTCGATCACCCGCTCGGTTTTAAGACCGACGGTCGCGCCATGTTGGCCATTCACAAGGCTGAGGATAAGAATGCGCGTCTCGGATGTGTCCTCGGTCGGCCCTCGGGACAAGAGCTCTGAGAGGTCTGTGACGGCGATACTCTCGCCGCGCACGTCAATCAGACCCAAAAGTTCTGCCGGGCTATTTGGCAGCGGAGCAATCGGTTGCGTGTCAAGGATCTGCCGCACCCGGTTTACAGGGACAGCAAAGAGCGATCCGCTCGATTGAAAAGTTACGACTTGGGTGTTCTCGTTCATTGCACCAACCTCACGCTGCATCGCGCGATGCAAAGCCATGATCGAGATCATCCTTGTTCGCACCGTGATTGAAAGAAAAGCCGCCTGAGGTCCGCGAGGATTTGCTCGAGCTGGCTTGGACTGCTCGGGTGGCAGGACGGGCCGGGACAGGGTTTTCCTGCACAGCCGCAGCCTTTTCTGCCAAGACAAAGTAGGACACCGCAACCTGCAACTGTTCGGATTGGGTCGACAGTTCTTCGGCTGTGGCAGATAGCTCCTCAGCCGCCGAGGTGTTCTCTTGTGTCACCTTGTCGAGTTGCTGGATGGCTAGATTAACCTGCGTGGCACCGGCAGCCAGTTCCTGCGAGGCCGAAGAGATTTCACTGACAAGCAGCGATGTACGTTCGATATCGGGCACAAGACCTTGGAGCATCGACCCGGCATTCTCGGCTGACCGAACCGTGGTCGCCGACAGGGCAGAGATTTCCGCCGCTGCTGTCTGACTGCGTTCGGCCAGTTTGCGCACTTCAGCCGCGACAACCGCAAAGCCGCGCCCATGTTCGCCAGCACGCGCCGCCTCGACCGCAGCGTTGAGCGCCAGAAGGTCGGTTTGACGCGCAATCTCTTGCACAACAATGATCCGGTTGGCGATATCCTGCATGGCGGTGACGGCTTCGGCCACGGCCTTGCCACTCTCGCGGGCATCCTGCGCGGATTTGACGGCCATACGCTCGGTTTCAGCGGCGTTTTCCGCACTCTGCTTGATATTGGCCGACATCTGCTCGACCGAGGACGACGCCTCTTCGGTGGACGAGGCCTGCTCGGTGGCCCCTTGCGACAATTCCTCGGATGTGGCGGCCATTTGCTGACTGCCCGAGGCCACGTTGCGGATGGCGGATGTGACATCCCCCACAACATCGCGCAGCTTGGCAACCATCGTATTGACCGACTGAAGAAGATCGCTGACCTCGTCATTGCCGCGAATGGCCACGGTTCTGGTCAAGTCGCCCGCGGCGACCCGACCCGTGATGGCGATAGCGCTTTTAAGCCCCTTGGAGATCGAGAGCGTGACCCAAGCGCCCGCACCAACACCGATCACGATGGAGGCGGACATCAGCAACATCAGGATGTTGCGGGACGTGCTGAATTGCTCGTTGGTTTGCACCACGACCTCTGCCACGCCATCCGTGTTCATCTTGCTGATCTTGTCCAGAACGCCCTGCATCTCGCGCCCTCGTTGCACACCCTCGGATTGGAGGTAGCGGGCGGCCTCTGACTGCTGGTTCATGTCCTTCATGGACATGGCTTTGGCGTAGACACTCAAAAGCTCCGCCTCGACCTTGGTGTAATCGTCCAACAAGGTCCGACCTTCGGGGCTGGCAATCGCAAAGAGCTTGTCGAAAAGCACCACCTTCTTGTCTATGGCAGCCTTGATCGTTTTCTGAAGGTCACGTTTATCAAGGGCAGAGTCGGCCAAGAGATAGGAACGAATATCACGCTGCATTTGAACTTGCTCGGTGATCAGCGCCTCTGATGCCATCACACGAGCGACATTCTCGTTCATGATGTTATTCAGGCTGTGATTGAACTCTGCCATATCCTTCAATGCCAGGATCATGGCACATCCAGCCATGCCCAGAACCAATAGGAATGTCGCGGTCAGTTTTGCCTTTATTGTCAGTCTCATGATGTAACCTTTGAAAAACTAGAGAGCGTTGGCTGTCGCGATATGTGCGGCAAAGATGTTGTTGAGGTCCGGCAGGATGGTGATGCCTTCGGGGCCTTGGACGAGGCCCCGCACATAATCGGCAGGCCAGATCGTGCCCGTGGGTGGCAGGGGTTCGATGCGATCACAGTCGATCGTCACCACTTCGCGCACCTCGTCGGCGGAGACACCGACGGTGATCAGTTCGTTTTCAATCGGCATTTGCAGAACCAGAACGCGCGTGTTTTCATCGACAGGGGGCGTGGGAATGCTAAAGATCACGCGCAGATCGGCCAGAGGCACGACCCCGCCCCGCACATTGATGACCCCCTGCGCGAACGCCCCGCCATGGGGCACGCGGGTAACGGGAATTGGCGAGAGAATTTCCAGAACAGCACTGGTCTCAATCGCGAAAATTCGCTCTCCAAGGCGCAGGGCAACCACTGTCAGGGTCTTGGCCGATCTGTTGAGGTCTTTGGTCATGCTGCTTTCTCGATTTTTCTGAGGTCGGTCCGGGCAAGCTCCACAAGATTGCCAACTTCAAGCACCAGAGCGACCGAGCCATCCCCAAGTATCGTCGCCCCAGAGATGGATTTGACGCCCGCGTGCAGGCGCGACATCTGTTTGACGACAGTTTGATTGGTGCCAAGGATGCGGTCGACCGCCAGCCCGACACGCAGGCTGGCCGCAGAGACCACGATCACATTCTGCAAGGTGTTGCGTTCCTCGGCACAGTCCAAAAGCGTTCGGAGCCGCAGGAAAGGCACCAGAGAATCGCGTATCTGCAAAAAGCTAGAGATGGTGTCCGCCCCAGCATCGCTTGCGGGCAGTTCCACGATCTCTTGCACCGCCGCCATCGGAATGATGTAGCGATCGCCACCCACCTCGACGAGAAGCCCGTCGATGATCGACAGCGTGAGCGGCAAGCGCAGGGTTAAGGTTGTGCCATGGCCCGGCTCGGACGAAATCACGATCCGGCCTCTCAGACCTTCGACCGTGCGTTTGACCACATCCATGCCAACCCCGCGCCCCGAAAGCTCTGTGACTTTGGCCGCTGTGGAAAATCCCGGCTCGAGGATAAGCGCGAACAGCTCGGCCTCGGACGGCGTGGCGTCCGGCGTGAGCAACCCTTGATCAATGGCCCGTGCCCGCAGCTTGTTGCGATCCAGACCGCGCCCGTTGTCCTTGACCGAAATCACCACCTCGGCCCCCAGATGTTCGGCGCTAAGCTCGATAGTCCCGCAATCCGGTTTGCCAGCGGCGGCGCGCGCCTCATCGGTTTCTAGCCCATGATCAATCGCGTTGCGGATGATATGCACCAGCGGATCACCCAGCCGTTCGATCACGGTTTTATCAAGTTCGGTATCCGCCCCGGTGACAACAAAATTGACCGTTTTGCCCAAACCTTCGGAAAGGTCATGCACAAGGCGGCGGAACCGGCCGATGATCGAGCTGATGGGAACCATGCGGATGCTCATGGTGGTGTCGCGCATCCGGGCAGAGAGGCGCTGAATATCCTCGGCGGCAGCCATGATCGAAGGATCTTTGCTGCTGTTGGCCAGAGCGCTCAGGCGGGCCTCGGCGATGACCAACTCGCCCACCTGATCCATCAACTCGTCCAGACGCTCGGCAGGCACGCGCATCGTCGCACTTTGCTGGGCAGGTTGAGGGCCGGTCGGCGCAGCCTCGGTAGGTTGCGCAGCAACGGCGACATCCGCCACAGGCGCCGCAAGATTGACGAGGTTGAACTCCATGTTGCCCTCATGGAACATGAAAACGCTCTTGATGTCGTCCTCAGGGGCCGCAGCGGGCAGATCCATGGACCATCCCAATAGGCAGGCCTGCGCCTCGATCCGGTCCAGAGACGGAATGCGACGGATGTCCGCCACAAGGTTGGTGGCCCCCAGCCCGCGCAACTCGTCCAAGAGCACCTCAGGCCGCGCGCCAAGAGCCAAGGCATCCGAGGCCAGCCGAAAATCCAACCGCCATCCGGCGTCAGAAGATGTCTCCGCGAGGGGGTCGCCAAGCGCCTTGTCGGGGCTTACGGCCTGCTCAAGATCGTCCAGGATCGCCTGACGTGCGGGGGTCAAGGCGGCCTCTCCGGCCAAATAGCCCTTGATCTCATCTGCAGCGCGCAGCGCCACGCGGATCAGCGAGGCACTGACCTTGATCTCACCCGAGCGGATCTTTTCAAACGCGGTTTCGAATTTGTGGATGAAAGCGGCAAGTTCCGTAAACCCGAACATCGCACCGGACCCCTTGATCGTATGCAAATCCCGAAAGGCCGCGTTGATCAGGTCCATGTTGTTCGGGTCAGCTTGTAGCCTCAGCAGGCCCTGTTCAAGGCTTTCAAGAAGCTCTCTGGCCTCTTCAAGAAAGACCGCAGAAATGTCATTGTCCATCATCCCAGAACCTTCTGAATGACGCTCAGCAGTTGCGCCTGTGAAAAGGGTTTGACCATCCAGCCAAGGGCACCGACCGAGCGCGCCTCTTGCTTCAGCGCATCGGCCGAGTCGGTGGACAAGAAGATGACAGGGATACCCTGACTGCTGGGATGGGCGCGAAAGGCGCGGATAAAGCCCAGACCATCCAAGTTCGGCATGTTCTGATCGGTCAGAACCGCGTCAATCTTGAGCGTGGTGGCCTTTTCCAAAGCGTCCTGCCCATCGACGGCCTCAATGACATTATAGCCAGCCCCGCGCAGGGTCAGGCCAACCATTTGCCGGATAGATGGGGAATCGTCGACTGCCAAAACCGTTTTCATGCCGCCACCTGCACAGTCTGAGCGTCCCTGATCCCGACAAGAACGCCATTCTCGACCACCAGCAAAGGCAAGAGCCCCAGCCGGTCAAACGCGGTTTCCAAAACGCTTTGCGCAGGCATGTCGACGGCAAACCGATGCGCAGCGCCCTGCGCTGTCACAAAGGCCGACACCAATACCTGAATGGTGGCGGCATCAATGCTGACGAGTTTCTTGGTGCATAGGGTGACATCGCCCGAGATCAGGGCAGTGCTCAATTGCTTTGCAAGATCGTCTGCCGCGGCGATCTTCAAATCCCCCGTCAGAGGCAGTTTCTTGGTCATGGGGTCTGTGGTCCGTTCTTGGGGACAGATCCGAAAGGGTCGTCAACGTGACCTTTTCAGAACTGTCGGGTTCAACAGGTGTCTTCGCGTTCAACGGTCGCGCCTTGGCATTGTTTACAAGCGCCAAAGACCGGCTGGGCCCATCGAAAGATCAGCGTTTGTCGCGAAAGTTTGCGGCGCTATCGTACGCGCGCACCAGCGCGGCTTTGCCTTCGGCCGCGCGCAAAAATCGACCGTATAAGGGCCTAGCCCTGAAATAACCCCGCCCCGTTGGCCCACAACATACCCATCAGGATAGCTAATAGCTGTGATGTTGCGGGTCGTTCAAAGCTGTGAGGAGAGCCTCACGCCAGCCCTGCGAAGGGTGATCATCACAGGCGGGACAGACTGAAACACATCTGGGGCCAAACACCCACGGCGCATCCAGCGCCGTCCGGTCCGGGCGCGCACCAGCGAGCCAAGCGTTTCGGTGTTTCGCCTTCTTAATTTCCTCCGCACCCGCAGTCTGTTGCGGCGCGGCCAGACCAAAGGACCGACCATGAGACTGAGTATCAAAGCCAAACTAGCCGCAACCTACATCTTTATCTTTGCCCTGTTTGGCGCCTCGGTCGTTATGGCCCTGAGGGACCTCAGAGCCGCCGATCAGGAACTTCAGGACATCATGCGCCTGGAAGTGGCAGAACTCGGCATGATCAACGAGATGTTCGAAGCAAAATTGATGGTTCTGACTGGTGTAGCCTCTTACCTGATTGGCCTGCCCAATGCCCCCACGGGTCATCTCGAAAAGATAAAGGCAGGCGTCGTGGCGCAGGCCTCTATCGTCGACGACAAGATCGTCGAATTGCGCGGAATGGCAAAAAGCCCCAAGCTGGTGGCCGAGTTGGAAGCCTTCGAAGATCTGCACAAACGCGCCTTTGCGATGAACACCCGCGTGATCTCGCTTGAGGCCGCAGGCAATGGCGATGCGGCCAACACGCTGTTTCACACTGACCTGATGGATATGGGTGTGGAAATTCGCGGCTCGCTGCAACAGATGCGCGAGACGCTCGTCAATAACTTGGGTGCGCGCGCCGTAGAAGCGAGCGGCGCCTATGAAACTGCCAAGTTCAATCTCATTCTGATGCTGATCCTGTCGCTGCTGGTCGGCCTCGCTGCAGCAACGGTGATCACGCTCTCCATCTCGCGGCGGGTGGCAAAGGCCGCAGATCTGGCCCATGGCATTTCCAAGGGCGATCTGCGCCATACGCTCGACGTGCGCGGTCGCGATGAGGTGTCGACCTTGCAGGCGTCGATCAACGACATGGTTCTGCGTCTTCGCGATATCGTGTCCGATGTCACAAACTCGGTGCGCAACGTGTCATCTGGCGCGGCGCAACTGGCGGAAACCTCGGAAGAGCTGGCGCGCGGGGCCTCTGATCAGGCTGCGGCAACAGAAGAAGCCTCGTCTGCGGTGGAACAGATGACCGCGAATATCAAGCAAAGCGCCGAGAATTCGCAAACGACCGAAGGCATCGCAATCAAATCCGCCGCGGATGCGCGCACAAGTGGCCGCGCCGTGGCTGACGCTGTCAGTGCAATGCAGACGATTGCGGATCGCATCATGATCGTTCAGGAAATTGCGCGGCAAACCGATCTCTTGGCGCTCAACGCCGCCGTCGAGGCCGCCCGTGCCGGGGAACATGGCCGAGGCTTCGCCGTTGTGGCCGCAGAGGTGCGCAAGCTGGCCGAACGCAGCCAAACCGCCGCAGCCGAGATTTCGTCCCTCTCCGCCACCACCGTAAGCACGGCTGTTGGGGCCGGGACGATGTTGGCGGAATTGGTGCCCAATATCGAGCGCACCTCGGGCCTGGTCACGGAAATCAGCGATGCCTCGCGCGAACTTTCGAGCGGTTCGTCGCAAATTGCTCTGTCAATCCAGCAGCTTGACCTTGTGACCCAAACCAACAACGCAGCCTCAGAGGAACTGTCAAGCAGCGCAACCCAGCTTGCCAGCCTCGCTGATGAGCTGACGGTCGCCATGGGCTTCTTCAAGGTCGTGGAACAGCCCGTCAGCGAGATCAGACGCGAGACCCGCAGCACTGCGACCAACTCGGTCATCCCGCTCAAGCGTGGCAAGGCCACCTCTACGGCGAAACCCACCAAAGCCACGAAATCAGAGGGCGGTTTCGAATTCGATCTGGGTTCTATGGGCGATGATCTTGACGCGCGGTTTGCCCGCAAGGAAAGCGCCTGAGCACTGGCTTGGGGCAGGTTGGGAAACCCACCTGCCCCAAGGTTTCAGACTATTCGTTCCAAGCCTTGTCGACGCCGTTGATCTGCACCCGCGTCGGCAGGCCCAAACGATCCAGCACCGGGAAATAGGGCTTGGGGTCTAGCTCTTCGACATTGCGCATCGCGCCCACGTCCCAGTCCCCTTGCGCGATCAGGATTGCCGCCGCGACCGGCGGCACCCCGGCGGTATAGGAAATCCCTTGGCTGCCAACCTCTTCGAACGCGTCCTTGTGATCGGCCACGTTGTAGACAAAGACCTCAACCGGCGCGCCATCCTTGGTGCCTTTGACCAGATCCCCGATACAGGTCTTGCCGGTATAGTTCGGGGCCAATGAGGCCGGATCAGGCAACACGGCCTTGACCACCTTGAGCGGCACCACCTCTAGCCCTTCGGCGGTCTTTACCGGATGCTCCGACAGCAAACCAAGGTTCTTCAACACGGTGAAGACATTGATGTAATGCTCGCCAAAGCCCATCCAGAACCGCACATCAGCCTCTGGATAATTGGCCGCCAGCGAATGCACCTCGTCATGGCCCGACAGATAGGCGCGGCAGGTGCCAACCACGGGCAAATCCCAATCGCGCCCAACCTCGAACATGCTGTTCTCTTGCCATGCGCCGCCTTGCCAAGAATAGACCGTGCCGGTGAACTCTCGGAAATTGATCTCGGGATCGAAATTGGTCGCGAAATAGCGCCCGTGCGAGCCTGCGTTGATATCCACGATGTCGATGGACGTCACCTTGTCCATGTACTCATCTGCCGCAAACCGGGCAAAGGCGTTGACAACGCCGGGATCAAAGCCGATCCCCAGAATGGCGGTCACGCCGTTTTGCGCGCAAAGATCGCGCTTCTTCCACTCGTAATTGCCATACCAAGGGGGCGTTTCGCAGATCTTGGCGGGGTCTTCGTGAATGGCCGTGTCGATATAGGCGGCGCCTGTTTCGAGACAGGCATCGAGCACCGACATATTCACAAAAGGCGAGCCGACGTTGATCACGATCTCTGCCCCGGTTTGACGGATCAACGCGGCCACGGCGGCGCTGTCCATGGCATCAATCGCATGGCTGGCAAACGTGCCCGGCACCTTCATCGCCGATTTGTCGTGAACCGAGGCGATGATCGCGTCGCATTTGGCCTGCGTCCGCGAGGCGATGTGCAGATCGCCCAGAATATCGTTGTTCTGGGCGCATTTATGGGCGACGACCTGAGCCACGCCACCAGCACCGATGATGAGCACGTTACGTTTCACTTCTGCTGTCTCCTTTTCTTGCAGGACAGGGGAAGGAGGGCGTTCAGCCCCGGAAAAAAGAGCGAGTAGTCCTCATGAGAGCGAGGCGGCAAAGTCCTCGAAGGTAAAGCTGCGGATCACGTCGATGCGCCCATCGGCGCGCCGGATGGCAATGGCGGGCATATTCACGCCATTGAACCAGTTTTTCTTGACCATCGTGTAACCGGCGGCATCACCGATTGAAATCCGATCACCGATGCTCAGCGGCGCAGCAAAGCGCGCCTCGCCGAAGATATCCCCGGCAAGGCAGGATTTGCCGCAGATCTGATAGGTATGCGCGCCGTCTTGTGGCAGCTTTGCGCTTTCGCGGTAGATCAGAAGGTCCAGCATATGCGCCTCGGTGCTGGAATCGACGATGGCCAGATCCTTGCCATTGTCGAGCAGGTCAAGCACCGTCACCTCAAGCGTGGTCGTGCCGGTGATGGCCGCCTCGCCCGGTTCCAGATAGACCTGCACGTCGAACTTCTCGGCAAACTGCTTGAGCCGCGCAGCCAATTCCTCGAGCGGATAATCGTCGCCGGTGAAATGAATCCCGCCCCCAAGCGAGACCCATTGCAACCGCTCCAACACCGGCCCAAATTCGTCTTCAATGCGGGTTAGCTGCTGGTCGAAAAGATCAAAATCGCGGTTCTCGCAATTGTAATGGATCATGACGCCGGAAATCCGGTCGATCACCCCAAGGATCTTGTTCACTTCCCATTCGCCCAAGCGCGAAAAGGGCCGCGCAGGATCGGCGAGATCAAAACTCGATGTCGAAAAGCGGGGGTTGAGGCGCAGACCCCGTTCAATTCCCGCCGATTGGCTATCATAGCGTTGCAGCTGCCCGACGGTGTTGAAGATGATCTTATCCGCGTAGGATACCGCCTCTTCAATCTCGGCATCGGACCAGGCCACCGAATAGGCATGGGTTTCCTGACCGAATTTCTCACGCCCCAGACGCAATTCGAACAGCGACGATGACGTGGTGCCATCCATATAGGGCTTCATCGTTGGAAAGGCCGACCACGTGGCAAAACATTTCAGCGCCAAAAGCGCCTTGGCCCCCGAGAGCGCACGCAGGCGCTCGATCTTGCGCATGTTCTGCAACAGGCGGTCTTCGTCGATCAGGTAATAGGGTGTCGGAATCATCTGGCCCCCCTTTGCTGTCACAGGGTCATACGGTTTGGCGCAGCGCATATCCCCCCCGCACCCGCGATGCAATGGCGCAGGTACAGCATCCACCAAGATCCGCCACACTGATTGACACAAAACGGGAACATGTGTAGAACAAAACAAACTGACCCGTAAGAGGACGCGGCCCATGCTGACCAAGAAACAACTCGATTTGCTGGAGTTTATCCAAAAGCGTGTGCAGCGGGACGGGGTTCCGCCCAGCTTTGACGAAATGAAAGAAGCGCTTGATCTGCGCTCGAAATCCGGCATTCACCGCTTGATCACAGCGTTGGAGGAACGCGGGTTCATCCGGCGTCTGGCACATCGCGCGCGGGCCCTTGAAATTGTGCGCCTGCCTGAAAGCTTGGGCGGCGAAGCCCGGCACAGCTTTTCGCCCCGCGTCATTGACGGTGATCTGTCCGATGCCCCCCGCCCCGCCAATGCCCAACCGGTCGAGGTGGCGCATGCCTTTGAGGTGCCTCTGATGGGGCGCATCGCCGCCGGTGTCCCGATCGAGGCGATTGCCCATGTGCAGCACAATGTTTCCGTTCCCAGCAACATGATCCGGGGTGCCGCCAATCACTATGCGCTTGAGGTGCGTGGCGACTCGATGATCGAGGCCGGGATCAACGATGGCGATGTGGTGATCATTCGTGAAACATCGGTTGCGGATAATGGCGATATCGTTGTGGCCCTGATCGAGGATCAAGAGGCGACGCTCAAACGCTTTTATCGGCGCGGCAATGCTATCGCCCTTGAGGCGGCCAATCCCGCCTATGAAACGCGCCTTTTCCCAGAGGATCAGGTTCGGGTTCAGGGGCGGTTGGTCGGGTTGATCCGCAGCTACTGAGAATTCCAGAGGCGCACACCGTTGGTGTCGCGCGCACTGACAAGCCGCGGTCCCGCCTTATCGAGGTGAAGCGCGAGCGATCCCGTTTTGCGCAGCGTCTCGGGCGTGACAATCTGACAATCACGGTGTTGCGCCGGGGGCGGATCTGGCGTGGCGCTCATCACGACCAGCATGACCCCGTCGCAAAAATCCGGCATATCGGCAGCCGCCTTGCCTGCCATCACCCGCACACCATGGGCCAAGGCCAGATCCTCGGACCAGCGGGCAAAAGCCACCTCACGGCTGGCATCATCGCCGTCATTCTCAAGCCAGTTGTCAGCCACGAACCCACCGCCCGTGGGTTTGTTGAGCGCGCGCCCCGCCTCGGTCATGATCCCGATCAGCCCCCCCGTATCCGACACGATCATCACAGGCCGGTCCGCCGCCCCCCAGAGCGCAACGGCGACCATCACCGGCAAGACCCCCAAAATCCGCCCCCGCCCCTGCCAGAGCACGATAAAGAGCGCCCCAAGCGCGAGGAGCGGCAGCACATAGGGGCCGGGGGCCACCACCGGCACACGCGCACCATCCAAGGCCGCAACCCAGTCTGCCACCGTTAAAATCCAGCGCAAGCCAAGCTCCATCACCCGCAGCGCGATCCAATCAAGCCCGAGCGGCAACAAGAGCGTGGCCAGAACGGCCGCAGGCATCACCAACACCCCCATCAAAGGCACGCTCACCAGATTGGCCAAAAGGCCGAATTGTGCGTATTGGTTGAAATGCGCGGCGGCGACCGGTGCTGTCGCAGCCCCCGCGACGGCGGAAGAGATCACCACAGCCAACACCGGGCGCAGCCAGAGAGGACCACGAGACCACCCCGCATCACGCAGCCAGCCGAACACCGCAACCAAACCCACCGTTGCCGCAAAAGACATCTGAAAGCCGGGACCAAGCAGCGCCTCGGGCTGCAACACCAACACGATGATTGCCGCCACCGCCACCGCGCGCAGGCTAAAGGCGCGCCGCTCGAGGATCACCGCGCCCAGCATCACCGCCACCATGACAAAGGCGCGCTCGGTTGCGACATTCCCGCCAGAAAGGCCCAGATACCCGGCCCCCGCAACAAGCGCCAGAAAGGCAGAAAGTTTCTTGGCGGGCAAGCGCAGGCCAAGGCGCGGGACAGCGGCAAAGCCAAGGCGAAAGGCGGCAAAGACGAACCCCGCCAATAGCCCCATATGCAACCCGGAAATCGCCAAGAGGTGTGCGAGGTTCGAAACCCGCATCGCCTCGAGCGTGACAAGGCTCAGTCCTGCGCGGTCGCCGGTCATGATCGCCGCAGCAAAGGCACCGGTTTGCCCCGGCAGGCGGCTTTGCACATGCTGCGACAGGGCCATGCGCGCGCGAAAGAGCGCCTGTCCGCCCTGCCCCGCCTCAAGCCGCAGAACCGGCGTGCGGGTATAGCCCACCGCCCCAATCCCCAGAAACCACGCATGGCGTTGGAAATCAAAGCCGCCCGGCTCGACCGGGCCACCCGCCGGGCCCAGATGCGCCGTCATCATCACCCGCTGCCCCGCCAGCGGCATGAAATGGCTCTGATCGCCATGCAGCGAGACCCGCACCCGGCCCGGCGTGCGCGCGGGATCTGTGCGTTCCAGAACCACGCGGTCAAGCGTGAGGCGCAGCGCATCCGAGGCCGAACGGTCAATGCCCACGATCCGCCCCTCGACAGTCCCATAGTAGCGCCAACCCAGCACCGGCCCCGCCACCAGATGCGCGCGCAAGCCCGCAAGAGCAAAGCCCGCCAGCACCAGCGCCACGGCCCAGAGCAGCGGGCCGGACCATTCCCGCCCCCGCGCAGCCAAAAGCGCAAAGAAAAGCGCCGCACCGCCACAGCCCCACAGCGCCGCAACCGACGGCTCGCGCAGCAGTGCGAAATAGGTCGCCACACCGCAGGCCAGACAAACCGGCACCCAAGGAAAAAGCGCGCCGCGTTGTGCGAGCCAGATAGCCTCAAACCGGTGCCAGATGCCCAAGGCTTGTTTCCCCCATGACGGGCCGATAGACAGACGACAACGCTAGCCCCATCATCGTTACCGAAAGGTTAATCTGCCCCATGTCGCAACAGGTCGTGACCCGCTTTGCCCCTTCGCCCACTGGCTATCTGCACATTGGGGGCGCGCGCACGGCGTTGTTCAACTGGCTGTTTGCGCGCGGGCGCGGCGGCAAGTTCCTGCTGCGGATCGAAGACACCGACCGGGCGCGCTCAACCCCCGAGGCGACACAGGCGATTCTCGATGGGTTGGCCTGGCTTGGGCTGGACCACGATGATGAGGCGATCAGCCAATTTGAACGCGCCGACCGGCACGCCGAGGTGGCACGCAAATTGCTGGCCGAAGGGATGGCCTATAAATGCTTTGCCACACAGGACGAGATCGAAACCTTCCGCGAAGCCGCGCGCGCAGAGGGCAGATCCACCCTGTATCAAAGCCCGTGGCGCGACGCGACACCCGATCAGCACCCCACTGACATGCCCCATGTGATCCGAATCAAGGCCCCCCGCGACGGCGTGACCGTGATCCGGGATGAGGTGCAGGGCGATGTGACCATTCGCAACGATCAGCTTGACGATATGGTCCTGCTGCGCGGCGATGGCACGCCGGTCTATATGCTGGCCGTGGCGGTCGATGATCACGACATGGGTGTCACCCATGTCATCCGGGGCGACGATCACCTGAACAATGCCGCGCGGCAGATGATGATCTATCAGGCGATGGGCTGGCCCCTGCCGGTTTACGCCCATATCCCGCTCATTCACGGACCCGACGGCAAGAAGCTGAGCAAGCGGCATGGCGCGCTTGGCGTCGAGGAATATCAAAAGATGGGCTATCCCGCGGCAGGGATACGCAACTATCTCGCGCGTCTAGGCTGGAGCCATGGCGATGCGGAATTCTTTGACGACGCACAGGCGCAGGCGTGGTTCGACCTTAAGGGAATCGGCAAATCCCCGGCCCGGCTAGACTTCAAAAAGCTGGAGAATCTCTGCGGTCAGCATATCGCCGCCGCTGACGATGCTGCGCTGCTGCATGAATTGCAGGGGTTTTTGGCCGCTACAGGGCAACCCGCGCTTGACGACACGAAATTGACGCTGTTCTCTCGCGGCATGTATTGCCTCAAGGAACGTGCCAAGACCTTTCCGGAACTTCTTGATAAGGCTGCGTTTATTCTTGCAACACGGCCAATTCAGCCCGAAGAGAAGGTGGCAGAGCAGCTTGACACAGTATCCCGTGGTATACTGAAAGAATTGACGCCGCAGTTGCAAACTGCTACGTGGACACGTGAGGATATCGAGGGTCTGGCGACCCAATTCGCCGAAGACCATGGAATGAAATTCGGCAAGCTGGCAGGCCCCCTCCGGGCGGCTCTGGCGGGCCGCAGTGCGACACCTAGCGTGTTCGACATGATGCTGGTCCTTGGGCGGGATGAAACCATCGCCCGGTTGACCGATGCGGCCTGCGGAGGGGATTAATCCCTTGGCAAGGCACTACGTTTATTCAGCTCGATACGCGCATGGCGTAATCGGGCGCTGAGAGGGAGGACCCCTGATGTCAGAAGTCAAGAGAGTGGCAAAGCTGGAAATCGACGGCAAGACCTATGAATTGCCGCTGCATTCCCCGACGGCGGGCCCGGATGTCATCGACATCCGCAAGCTCTATGCCGATGCGGGCGTATTCACCTATGACCCCGGCTATACCTCGACGGCAAGCTGTGACAGCACCATCACCTTTATCGACGGCGACAAGGGTGAACTGCTGCATCGCGGCTATCCGATCGACCAATTGGCCGAGAAATCGCATTACCTCGAAGTGTGCTATCTGCTGCTCTACGGCGAGCTGCCCAGCCCCGCACAGCTTGAGGATTTCGAAAGTCGTGTCACCAACCACACGATGATCCACGAACAGATGCATTTCCTCTTCCGCGGCTTTCGCCGGGATGCGCATCCGATGGCGATCATGGTGGGCGTGGTGGGCGCACTCAGCGCGTTCTATCACGACAGCACGGATATCACCGACCCCTGGCAGCGCGAAGTGGCCTCGATCCGCCTGATCGCCAAGATGCCGACCATCGCTGCGATGGCGTTCAAATACACCATCGGGCAGCCGTTCGAATATCCGCGCAACGAACTCGATTATGCGTCGAACTTCCTGCGCATGTGTTTTGCCGTTCCGGCCGAGAATTACGTCGTGAACCCGATCCTGAGCCGCGCGATGGACCGGATTTTCACGCTGCATGCCGATCACGAACAGAACGCCTCGACCTCGACCGTGCGTCTGGCGTCGTCTTCCGGGGCCAACCCGTTTGCGTGCGTGGCTGCGGGCATCGCCTGCCTCTGGGGTCCGGCACATGGCGGCGCCAATCAGGCCTGTCTTGAAATGCTGCAGGAAATCGGCACGCCAGACCGCATCCCCGAATTCATCGCGCGCGCCAAGGACAAGGACGATCCGTTCCGCCTGATGGGCTTTGGCCACCGGGTGTACAAGAATTTCGATCCCCGCGCCAAGGTGATGAAACAATCCGCCGATGAGGTTCTGGAATTGCTGGGCGTCGAGAATAACCCGACGCTTCAGGTGGCCAAGGAACTGGAGCGGCAAGCGCTTGCCGATCCCTATTTCGCGGATAAAAAGCTTTTCCCGAATGTAGATTTCTACTCGGGCATCATCCTCGAGGCGATGGGCTTTCCGACATCGATGTTCACGCCGATTTTCGCGGTCAGCCGCACCATTGGCTGGATTTCGCAGTGGAAGGAAATGATCGCCGATCCGCAGCTCAAGATCGGGCGCCCGCGCCAGCTCTACAAAGGGGCGACGATGCGCGACTATGTTGACATCGAAAAGCGCTAAGCGCTGAAATCATCAAAGACGAACCCCGGCTCAAACGGCTGGGGTTTTTCTTGTTTAGAGTACCAATCAGAACAATTCCAATCCCCGTATCGCATTGTTTCCAGCCCCTGTCAGGAGCCCGGGATCAATCGACTTTATACTTGATTTTCAACGTGTTTGGGGAATATCTGAACGGGTAAGTGCATTCACGGATGCGAATGTTTATTTGATTGGTCCGGGGGGACCCTGAGTAATGGGTGGTTTGCTTTTACTTGGCCTTTTGGCAGGCGTAGGACTTACGGCGTTTGTGATCGACGAAGTCAACGAGGACGACGACGACACCAACACTAACGACATCAACACTGATGATACCATATCCGGCACACCTGGCACTGATATCCTTGATGGAACAGCACGCGCCGACGAAATCACGGCGCGCGGCGGTGACGATATCGTATCGGCAGGCGGCGGCGATGATCTTGTTCAGGGCGGCACGGGCGTTGATATCATCCTGGGCGGCAGCGGCGCCGACACGCTCTCTGGCGACGGCGGCGACGACGTTCTGATCGGGGGCCGGGGCGACGACCTGATCGAAGGCGGCGCGGGCGACGACGTGCTCATCGGCATTGACGGTGGCCTGAACAGCCAAACCGGCGATGAATTGAATAGTTTGATCCAAAGCAATCCGACCATTGACGCCTTGCGCCCAAGTATCGGCACGGATCAGCATGGCTCCGACACTTTGATCGGCGGCGACGGAGAAGATGCGCTATTCCTCAGTGGTGGCGATTTTGGCACTGGTGGGGCCGGTGAGGACCGTTTCCAGATCGGGGATTGGATCGAAGCGGACACTGTGGCCACGATCACCGACTATGTCCCGGCCTCCGACTTCATAGACTATAGCTACGTGTCCAACGGCACCGCTCCGCAAGTCTCTGTTGCGCCGGATGACGATGGCAACGCCTTGCTCAGCGTCGATGGCGTGGTCATTGCGCGCGTTTTGGGGGCCGCCACAACTCTGACTCCTGCAAGTGTCATCCTCTCCGAGAGAGCAGATGACAGCAGCACCGACACCGGCCTCAACATCCTGAGGGGCACAAACGGGGCTGATCTCATCGACGGAAGCAACGTTGGCGATGAAATCACAGCCCGCGGCGGCAATGATCTCATCGCCTCTGGCGGAGGGCGTGACGAGGTGTTTGCGGGGGATGGCAATGACGTCGTGTTTGGCGGCAACGCCGCTGACATCCTCTGGGGCGGGGTCGGGAATGACGTGGTTATCGGGGGGGCCGGGGGCGACTCGCTTCAGGGCAATTCCGGCGATGACCTCATTCTAGGGCTCGATATTCCTCTTGGCTCTGGCAGTGCGGCGGCCATCTCGGCCTTCAATCTGAACTCCGCAACACCAGAGGCCCTGCTTGAAGGTCTCATTCGCACCCCGTCAGAGGATCTCAGCGGCGACGATACGCTCTTGGGCGGCAGCGGTAACGACGTGCTCGTGATCGGGGGCGATGATACGGCGACGGGCGGCCTTGGGGCTGATCGTTTTTGGCTGGGTGAATGGGTTGGGGGCGCAGACACGGCCACCATCACCGATTATGAGCCGGCTGTGGATCAGATCGTCTATTACCACAGCCCGGCTGCGCTTGGCGCGGCAACACCGGTCATTACCCTGTCCACCAATGCGGCGGGGGATGCGATCATACTTGCGGATGGCGTACCCGTGGCCGAGGTGACAGGCGCGGGCAGCACGCTGACGGCAGCAGAAATCGTGATCGTCGAACGTGAAACCCCGCTCAACCAGATTACTGGCAGCACCGGCAACGATTTGATCACCGGGCGCTCAATCGGCGATGAAATCACGGCCCTCGAAGGCAACGACGTGGTTGGTGCGCGCGGCGGCGATGATCAGGTGTTCGGCGGGGCTGGCAACGATATTCTGGACGGCGGCAGTGGCTCGGATAGCGTTTGGGGCGAAGCGGGCGATGACGTATTGATCGGCGGCGCCCTGCGCGATGTCCTGTTCGGTAGCGCGGGCAACGACCTGATCATTGGCATTGATATCCAGCTTGGCTCTGGCAGCGCCGCCGACATTGCGGCACAGGATCTTGATCCTGCGACCCCGCGTGCTCTGCTTGACGATTTTGCGCGCAGCGCAGCCGAAGAGACAAGCGGCGACGACAACCTGTCAGGGGGCAGCGAGAACGATGTGCTTATCATCGGCGGCGACGATACCGCCACGGGCGGCGTCGGCGAAGATCAGTTCTGGCTTGGCGAATGGGGTCGCGGGGCCGATATCGCGACGATCACCGATTTCGACCGGGCCGACGATCAGATCGCCTATGTCTACACGGCAGCCACCCCAGATGCAGCCCCGCCTGTTGTGACCCTGACCACCAACGCCGCAGGGGATGTCACCGTGCTGGCGGATGGGATCGCCGTGGCCCGTATCTTGGGCGCAGGCAGCACGCTCACAGCCGCCGATGTCGCGCTCATTGCGCGCCCCCCGGCAGTCGCCGCGTAACCGGTTCAGCGCCCCTCGAACCTCGGGGGGCGTTTTTCCAGAAAAGCCACCACGCCTTCCTTAAAGTCGCGGGTCTGCCCGCAGGCGCCCTGCAATTTGGCCTCAAGGTCCAATTGCCCCTCAAGCGTGTTGTCCCACGTGCTGCGGATCGCCTGTTTGATCGCCCCATAGGTTTGTGTCGGCCCCATGGCCAGCTTTGCCGCCCGCGCCCGCCAGTGGGCGTCAAAACCTGCGTCGTCCACCGCCTCCCAGATCATGCCCCAGTCGCTGGCTTGCCGGGCCGTGATCGGTTCCGCAAAAAGCGCAGCCCCCATCGCCTTGGCCATGCCCATCTGGCGCGGCAGCGCATAGGTTCCGCCCGCGTCGGGAATAAGGCCGATCCGGGCAAAGGCCTGCAGGAAATAGGCACTCTCGGTTGCGATCACCACATCTGCCGACAGCGCCAAATTGGCCCCTGCCCCTGCCGCAGGCCCATTGACCGCACTGATCGTGGGCACCGGGCAATCGGTGATGGCGCGCAGCATCGGCACATATTCCTCGCGCAGCACCCGCTCCAGATCAAGCGTGGTGGCGTTGCCGCCATCGCTCAGATCCTGCCCCGAGCAGAACGCCTTGCCGTTGCCCGTCAGAACCACAACCCGTGCCTCTCGCCCGGCATGGGTCACCGCATCGGTGATTTCCGCCCGCATCTGGGTGTTGAGCGCGTTCATCTTATCCGCGCGATTGAGGCTGAGAAGCGCCACGCCGTCGGCGATCTCCAGTGTGATGGTTTGATAGTCTTTCACGGATTCGCGCCTTTCAGTCTGGTTTGCGGCATCAAACCCCAGACCATCCCGCGCGCCAAGCGAAACCGCGCGTCACTCCTTGAGGATTTCGCGCAGACGGTTTTCCTCGGCTTCGCTAAGCCGGGCAACCTCTGTCTCGGGCGTGCGCGCCCGGCCCCGCAAATAGGCCGCGCCAATAAGAAGGCCAGCCCCCAGCATCAGCGGCCCCGCCCACCACAAAAGCATGTTGGCCCCGCCCGACCGCGGCTTGAGCAGCACGTATTCGCCATACCGCGCAACGATGAAATCGACGGCCTCGTCGTTGCTGTCGCCCGCCACCAGACGCTCGCGCACCAAAAGACGCAGATCGCGCGCCAGTTCCGCGTTGGAATCGTCAATGCTCTCGTTGCGACACACCAGACAGCGCAAGCCCGAGGAAATATCCCGCGCCCGCGCCTCAAGTGCAGGATCATCAAGGATTTCATCCGGCTGCACCGCAAACACCGGCGCGGCAATCACGCAGAGCGCAAGGATCAGGCGTTTCATTCCGCAGGCACCCCCTGCGGCACCTTGCGCGCGCCCGCAGCCACCCGGTAGCGTCGGTCGCTGAGCGACAAGAACCCGCCAAGCGCCATCAGGATAGAGCCACCCCAAATCCAGTTTGCCAGTGGCTTGTAATAGCTGCGCACCGCCCAGCCCCCGCCAATCTGCGGATCACCGATGACAACATAGATGTCTCGCAAAAAGCCACTGTCGAGCGCCGCTTCGGTGGTTGGCATCTGCGCGACAGGGTATTCGCGTTTTTCAGGCGTCATGGTCGCGATTTCAACCCCATCCTTGGACAGCGTAAACGTCGACATCGTGGACAGATAATTCGGGCCTTCCTCGTCGTGAACCTCGTCAAGGCGCAGCGTGTAGCCCGCAATGTCGAACTGATCACCGATCTTGAGAACGCGAATATCCTCTTGTTGCCAGGCCATCATCGCCGCGATACCGGCCATGGTCACGCCAAGGCCACCATGCGCCACCGCTTTGCCCCAATCGGCCCGCGGCAACCGCGTAAGGCGCGACAAACGCCCGTCTCCGCGCCCGGTGCGCGACCAAAGATCAACCGCAGCGCCCCCAATCAGCCACGCCGCAAGAAACAGCCCCACCGGACCAAGCGCCGAACGCCCGGTCTGCATCGCCCAAGCAAGTGCGCCAATCGCCAAGGCGAGCGCAAACGCCGGGGCCAGTTGCCGAATGACCCGGCCCAACGTGGCCCGCTTCCACGGCAGCATCGCCCCCACCGGCAGAACCAGCCCAAGCGCCACCATGAAGGGGGTAAAGGCCGCGTTAAAAAACGGCTCGCCAACCGACAGTTTGCGATCAAACAACATCTCGGCGATCAGCGGCCAGATGGTGCCGATAAAGACCACAAAACACGCCACCGCCAAAAGCAGGTTGTTGAGGACGAGCGCGGATTCGCGGCTGACAAGGCTGAACACGCCCTTGGCCTGCATCACCCCCGCCCGCGCCGCAAAGAGCGTGAGCGCGCCAGCCATGAACACCGCAAGAATCGCCAGCAAGAACACGCCGCGCTCCGGGTCAGTGGCAAAGGCATGCACCGAGGTCAGAACGCCCGACCGGGTGATAAAGGCACCAACCATCGAGAACCCGAATGCAATGATCGCAAGCAGGATCGTCCAGCTTTTCAGGCTTTCGCGCTTTTCCACCACGATTGCGGAATGCAGCAGGGCTGCGGCAATAAGCCAAGGCATGAAACTGGCGTTTTCAACCGGGTCCCAGAACCAGAACCCGCCCCAACCCAATTCGTAATAGGCCCACCAAGACCCAAGCCCGATACCGATTGTCAGGAAAATCCAGGCCGCCAGCGTATAGGGCCGCACCCACCGCCCCCAGGCCGCATCTACCCGCCCCTCGATCAACGCCGCCACGGCAAAGGAAAAGGTCATCGAAAGACCGACATAGCCAAGATAGAGGAACGGCGGATGAAAGGCCAAGCCCGGGTCTTGCAAGAGCGGGTTCAAGTCCTGCCCGTTGAAGGGCGGCACCGCCATGCGCAAAAACGGGTTCGACGTCAGAAGGATAAAGAGGAAAAACGCCACACCCACCATGGCCTGCACGCTCAGCACCCGCGCGCGCAGCGACGGCGGCAGATTAGAGCCGAACCACGCCACCGCTGCGCCAAACAGCGTCACGATCAACACCCAAAGCAGCATCGACCCTTCGTGATTACCCCAGACACCGGTAATCTTGTAAAGCATCGGCTTATCCGTGTGGCTGTTGAGCACCACAAGACGCAGCGAGAAATCCGAGATCACAAAGGCCCATGTGAGCGCGGCAAAGGACACAGCCGTCAGCATGAACTGAAGTGTGGCTGCGGGTTCGGCAAGGGCCATCCAGCCCGGCCAGCGTTTATAGGCGCCAATCAAGGGGATGGTGGCCTGAACACAGGCCACCAGAAAGGCGAGGATGAGGGCGAAGTGACCGAGTTCTGTAATCATGTCCCGAATATAGGACAGGAGCACGCTCTGGCCAATCGCAATCGACGCCAATACTGGACCACATTGTCGCGGGCTCAGCCCCGCCGCCGCCATTCCGCCAGCGCCGGATTGTCGGTCGGCGTCAAAGCCGTCAGCGCCAGATCTGCGTCCCCGCCGTTGTCCGCCACACCGGGGCTAGAGGGGTTGAGCGCGCGCAGGGTTCGGATGCTCTCGGCCACATGCGGTGCACGGGCGACGGTGCTGGCAATCGAGCGTTGAAAATCCTGCCCCTTGGCCTGATAGCGCGCGCCGAAATAGAAACTGACAATCGCCCCCAACAACCACCAAAGCGGCTCTGGCACCAGCGCAAGCCCCGCCATGCGTTCGCCAAACCACAGCGGATCAACCATCGCCGCCACAAAAAGACCAATCGTGCCAAGCGCCATCGCCGGGCGCGGAATGCGATTGAGACCGTCAATGATGCGGTCAAACAGCCCCCGGTTCTCCAGACGGAACTCGCCCGCCATCTGCTCGAGCGCCGCGCGCTGCGTCTCGATACTGCGCTGGTCGGCGGCCTCGGCATTGACGCGAAACACTTCGGCGGTCTCGCGCACCACATTGGCCCCGCTGCCAAAGAGCGCGCGCAAGATATCCATCACCATGCGCTGATCCTCGCGTTGAATTGAGCCTGACTCAGATGAAAGCGCGGCGAGATGAACACTTCGGCCCGCTTGATCCAGCCGCCTTTACCCCCCGTGCGACTGCGCGCGAATTTGCGACTTTCCGGGCGGGCATCGGCAAGGCGCAGGTAATAATTGCGCCGCGCAATGCCATAAGCATCGGCAATATGATCCGGGGCCGCCTTGGCTGCGGCCTCTGCCGCCGCCGCAGTTTGCGGCCCGATCACGCCGTCCACCTCGATCTCCTGCCCCATCTCACGCAAGAGCCGTTGCAGAATCTTGACCGCATTGGACCCGGCGTTGACATACATATCGAAGACACTCGGCCGCAGGCTCTGAGGAAGCCGCGCGATGCCCGGACGCTGATAGTAGTGGTCGATGAACAGCGACACCGCCTGATCCCGCGTCAACGCCCGGACGTCCAAGGCATCCACCACGCCATCGCGCGTCAGGTCCAGCCCCAAGCGCCGCATCGTATGAATTGTCACGCCAAAATTCGTTGCACCGCCGGGATCGTCAGGATCATCCACATAGCCGCCTTCACGCGCGACGATCTCTTGCGCTATCTGTTCAACAGTTTGCATCCGCTTGCCGCCTTCTTCCGAGGAATACGAGCCTCAGCATCGGAACCAAGCGTTAACGCCACCCTTTTTCAGCGCGCGCACCGGCCTTGCATGACCGGCGGATGTCTTTGGAAAACTTTCAAATAGGCCGGTGGCAGCCTTAGCTGCCGTCCGGCTCCTGATAGACGCCCTGCGCCTTGAGCGCGTCAACCACTTCCTTGGGCATGTACGTCTCGTCATGTTTGGCGAGGATCTCGGTGGCGACAAAGATCCCGTCGCGGTAACTGCCGGTGCCGACCATGCCCTGATTTTCCTCGAAAAGATCAGGCAGAACGCCACGATAGGTCACAGCCACCACACCATTGCCATCGGTCACGTTAAACCGGATAGTCTCGCTCTCGCCACGCTTGAGACTGCCTTCTTCTACCAGCCCACCGATGCGGAACACTTCCGACGGGCTGGGCGGTTCGGCCAACACCTGCGTGGGCGAACGAAAGAAGTTGATACCGTCCCGCATGCCATAGCCAATCAGGGCCGTGGCCATCACAAGCGCCACAGCAGCTATCGCGATGATTTGAACGCGGCGCTTTTTCTTGAGCGATTTCATCGGTGTCACCCTTACGGAAAGACCGGGGCAAGCATCAGCCCCGTGGTCTCAGGCTCAGATAACATCAGATTTGCGTTTTGCAACGCCTGCCCGCTGCTACCTTTTGTCAGATTATCCAGCGCGGCAATCACTATCGCCCGTCCCGCGCGCCGATCCGCCACCACGCCGATATGACAGAAATTGCTGCCGCGAATGTGCCGCGTGCTCGGGGTTTCGCCCATCGGCAGAACCACAACAAACGGCTCATTGGCATAGGCCGCCGCCAGCGTGGCATGAATCTGCGCCGCCTCCCCCCGGACATAGCCAGTGGCGAGAATCCCGCGATTGGCGGGGATTAGATGCGGGGTGAACTGTATTTCGACAGGGCGTCCGGCCAGAGCGGAAAACTCTTGATCGAACTCACCCAGATGCCGATGCGTGCCGCCCACCGAATAGGCGTGATAGCCCTCAGACAATTCCGCATGCAGCAGATTTTCCTTAAGACTGCGCCCCGCGCCCGACACGCCGCATTTGAGGTCAAGGATGATCTCATCCAGATCAATTACCCCGGCAGAGATCAGCGGGCGCAGGATATACTGCCCCGTCGCCGCGTTGCACCCGGTGCCCGCCACCAACCGCGCGCTGCGGATATCCTCGCGGTAAAACTCGGTCAGACCATAGACCGCCTCTTGCTGCACCTCTGGCGCGGCATGCGGATTGCCATACCATTTCTCATAGGCAGCCGGATCACGCAGCCGGAAATCCGCCGAGAGATCGACAATCTTCAGATCGCGCGGCAGGTTTGCAATCACCTCTTGGCTGGTCTTATGCGGCAAGGCGCAGAAACACAGATCAATGCCCGAGAAATCAATCTCCTCGATGGTGACAAGATCGGGCAGGTCGAGATGCCGCAAATGTGGAAACACCTGCCCCATGCTTTGCCCCGCCTTGGAATTGGCGGCCAATGCGGTGATCCGCATATTGGGATGGGTGGCGATCAGCCGGACAAGCTCGGCCCCGGTGTAGCCAGAGGCACCCAGAATGGCGATGTTATGGGTCATTGTGACCTCACTTTCAGATAGCTTGAGAATATTTCAATTCAGGCCACGCCACAAGGCGGCGTCATGCCTGCGACAGCCGTAAAATCCGGCACGGCTCAGGCCGCAGAGAACTTGATTTCTCGTCGCAAGAACTGCGTCGCCCGGCTCGACACCCGCTTGGGATCACCGGTGGTCAAGAATGCGGCCTCAGCGCCCGCCCCGATCTTGTCTGGATGCCGCCCCAGATAATCGGCAAGGCTCGACGCCACCAGATTGGGCTGCGAATAAACCGCCACATCGGGGCCAAGCGCGTCCTGAAACACCTCTTGCACCAGCGGATAATGCGTGCAGCCCAGAACCGCCGCTTCGGGATGCGGCATCTTGCGCTTGAGCGCGTCAACATGGCTGCGCACCAGCGCTTCGGCTAGGATCATGTCGCCGTCTTCGATGGCATCGACCACGCCGCCACAGGCCTGCGCCTCGACATCGACACCGATGGCGCGAAACGCCAATTCGCGTTGAAACGCCCGGCTGCGCACCGTCGCAGGCGTGGCAAAGAGCGCCACGTTTTTCACAGCCACTTCGCGCGGCGGGGAATTGTCGCCCCATTGCCGCTCGGTCAGCGCCTCGATCAGCGGCACAAAGACCCCCAGAACCCGCTTGTCACGCGGCACCCAGGATTCTTGCATCCGCCGCAGCGCCGCCGCCGAGGCGGTGTTGCACGCAAGAATAACCAGATCGCAACCCGCCGCAAAAAGCCGCTCTACCGATGACGTGGTCAGATCATAGATGTCATCGGCATCGCGCACGCCATAAGGCGCATGGGCGTTATCGCCCAGATACACAAGAGGCACCTCCGGAAGGCGCTTGCTCACCGCATCCCACACCGTCAGGCCACCCAGCCCGCTGTCGAAAATTCCTACCGCCATGTCCCGCGTCCAGTGCCGTTATTCGAACTCGAACCCGATTTCAGAGGCAACAATCGGGCTTGGAGACAATTCATATGTCTTGGCGCGCAGGAATGCCATGAGGGATTTTGTATCGCCTGCATATTGCGCCAGCGTGCTGCGCGGAATGGGATCACCCACCACCACGCGCACCGGCGTATCCACCCGCTTGCGGAATTCCTTGATCAAAAGCCCCATGCGCAGCGTCACATGCAGATGGCTGGCCAGTTGAAAGAGGCGGCTGGTGTGACCGTCGAAATAAACCGGCACCACAGCGGCTTGGCTTTTGGCGATCATCTTGGCGGTAAATCCACGCCAGCCGGGGTCCATCGGGCGCGAAAACGGCTTGGCCGCCGTGCTGACGGTGCCGCCCGGAAAGATGCCGATAGCCCCCCCCTGCCCCAGATAATCAAGCGCCGTCTTGCGGGTGGCCAAATTAAGCGCGACCGCTTCCTTGGTCTCGTCGAAACTGATCGGCAGGATGACCTTGTTCAGATCCTCGGCCTTGCGAAAAATCTGATGCGCCAGAATGCGGAAATCACCGCGCGTCTGGCTCAGGATATGGCCCATCATCAACCCGTCAAGAATGCCGTAAGGGTGATTGGCAATCAGCACCAAAGGCCCCTCTTTCGGGATATTCGACAGACTGCCCCCCACCACATCCAGCGTGAGCCCATAGCGCTCGACGATCACTTCCCAGAAATCGCGACCCTGCAAAACCTCGGTCTCATAGCCTGCCGCGCGCTTGATCAGTTCGATCCGCCCGGTCAGGTTTTCCATCGTGCGGATCAGCGCCCGCCCGCTCTTGGTCTGAGCAGAATAGGAATAAGAAATGTCACGGGCGATTTGGGGGTCTTGGCGCATAGGCGATCCTCGGCTGAGTCGCGTTTCATAGAGTTATGCGACAGACGTGACCAGATCACGTGACATTATCGTGACACCTATTCTGCAGCCTGTGCCATTTCCGTTCCGCCCGATCGGATGACCGCCAATAGCTCTGTGCGCCGGGTTGCGGCCTTGGCGGCGTTACCCTCCTTGACCGGGCCAAACCCCCGGATCGACAAGGGCAAAAGCGCCAGCGCTATGATCGCGTCCCGGGTCTGCGCCGTCAGCTTGGGCAGAACCTCGGCCATATCAAGCTCGTATTGCACAATCAAAGCCCGCTCCATCCGCCGCTCTGCGGTGCGGCCAAAAGGATCAAGCGGCGTGCCACGCAACCCCTTGAGCCGCGCCAATACGCCAAAGGCCCGCAGGATGCCGGAACCGAATTCGCGCTTCTTCGGTCGCCCGTCGCTGCCCATCTTGGACAACATCGGCGGGGCAAGGTGGAATTTCAGCGTGAAATCGCCACCAAATTCGGCGCGCGCCTTTTGCGCCGTCTCCAGATGCAGCCGCGCCACCTCGTATTCGTCCTTATAGGCCAAAACCTTGTGATAGCCTTGCGCCACCGCGTCCTTGACCCCCTCATCGGTGATCCCATCAAGCAGGCGCAGATACCGTCGCGCCAAACGCTTGCTTTGATAGGCGGTCAGATGCGCCACGCGATAATCGATCCGCTCCGCCAGCGTTTTTGGCTTGGCGACAACCTTGGGCGTCAACAGTTTCTCAACCTCCGCCGGATAGAGCGCCGCCCAACGGCCCACCTCGAACGCCCGCAGATTGGCATCCACCGCCGCCCCATTCAGGCGAATGGCCTCGGTGATGGCGTCATGGCTGAGCGGGATCAAACCCCGCTGCCACGCAGCACCAAAGATCATCATGTTGGAATAGATCGAATCCCCCATCACGGCCTTGGCCAGATCCGAGGCGTCGAACATCTGCACCGCGTCACGCAACCGCGCCTCTAGCGCCAGACGCAACCGGTCGGCAGGCAGGGTGAATTCCGTGTTGCGGGTAAAATCACCGGTGATGATCTCGTGGCTGTTCACCACTGCCCCGGTGCGGCCCGCCCGCGTCAAGCCCAAGGTCTTGGCCCCGGCAGAGACCACCAGATCGCCCCCAATCAGCGCGTCGCATTCGCCCGTCGCCACGCGAATGGCGCTGATATCACCGGGATTTTCGGCCAGCCGACAATGGATATGCACCGCCCCGCCCTTTTGCGCGAGACCGGCCATTTCCATCATGCCCGCCCCCTTGCCATCAATCTGCGCCGCCTGCGCCATCACCGCGCCGATGGTCACAACCCCGGTGCCACCCACCCCGGTGATGACCACATTATAGGTCCCGTCAATCGCGGGCAGCGCGGGGGCTGGCATCTCGGGCAGGGTCACTTCGGCGGTGCTGTCTTTGCGGATCTTCGCGCCTTCCACCGTCACGAACGACGGGCAAAACCCCTTGAGGCAAGAAAAATCCTTGTTGCAGCTCGATTGATCAATCGCCCGCTTGCGGCCCAGTTCGGTTTCCACCGGCACAATCGAAACGCAATTCGATTGCACCCCGCAATCACCGCAGCCCTCGCAGACATCGGTATTGATGAACACGCGACGATCCGGATCAGGAAACTTGCCCCGCTTGCGGCGGCGGCGTTTTTCAGCGGCGCAGGTCTGGATATAGAGGATGACACTCACCCCCTCGATGTCCGCCAATCGCTCCTGCACCGCCATAAGATCAGATCGCTCTGAAAATTCAACACCTTGCGGGAAAGACTTAAGGTCAACGTCCTCTTTTTCGTCATAGACGACAGCCAGATGTTGCACCCCCATGGCGCGCAGTTCGGCGGCAATACGCGGGGCATTCAGCCCGCCTTCATTCGGTTGCCCGCCGGTCATCGCCACGGCATCGTTGTAAAGGATCTTATAGGTGATCGTCGTGCCCGCGGCCAAAGCCGCGCGAATGGCCTGCACGCCCGAATGGTTATAGGTGCCGTCGCCAAGGTTCTGGAACACATGTTTGCGCGTCGAAAACGGCGCCTCGCCGATCCAATTTGCCCCCTCGCCGCCCATATGGGTAAATCCGGTCGTCTCGCGGTCCATCCACTGCACCATGTAGTGACAGCCGATCCCGGCATAAGCGCGCGCGCCTTCGGGCAACCGGGTCGAGGTGTTATGCGGGCAGCCTGAACAGAAATAGGGCAGACGGGTTGCAATCTCGGCCGCGTTGTCATTGCGCCGCGCCTCGCTCAGCGCCTCCAGCCCGGCCTTGATCCGGTCGGTGCCGCGCCCCTCTTCGATCAGGATACCGCCCAGCTTTTCCGCGATCCATATGGGATCAAGCGCGCCGCGCGTCGGGAACAGCTCTTCGCGGTGCATGCCACCTGCGCCGCCCTTGTACCAGCCATAGACACGCCGCCCGCGCCGGTCGTCAAAGATCGCCTCTTTGATCTGCACCTCGATCAGCTTGCGCTTTTCCTCAACCACCACGATCAGGTCGAGCCCCTCGGCCCAGTCGTGAAACCCCTGCATGTCGAGCGGAAAGACCTGCCCCACCTTGTAGGTCGTGATCCCCAACCGCTCCGCCTCTGCCGCATCAACCCCCAAAAGATCGAGCGCATGCACCAGATCAAGCCAGTTCTTGCCCGCCGCGACAAAACCGATCTTGGCCCCCGCTTTGCCCAACACGCGCTTGTCCATGCCATTGGCACGCGAAAACGCCTCGGCGGCAAAGCGTTTGAAATCAATCATGCGCGTTTCTTGCGCATGCGGCGTGTCGATCAGGCGTATGTTCAGCCCGCCCTCTGGCATCGGCAAATCGGGCGTCACAAGCTGCACCCGGTCCGGTCGGCCATCCACAACCGATGTCGCCTCGACCGTGTCTTTCATCGTCTTGAGACCCACCCAGACCCCGGCAAAGCGGCTGAGCGCATAGCCGTAAATGCCATAGTCCAAGATCTCCTGCACCCCCGCCGGGCTGACCACCGGCATATAGGCATCAACCAGCGCCCATTCGCTCTGATGCAGCACGGTAGACGACTCGCCCGTGTGGTCATCCCCCATCGCCATCAGAACGCCGCCATGCTTTGAGGTGCCCGCCATATTGGCGTGCCGCATCACATCGCCAGAGCGGTCCACCCCCGGCCCCTTGCCATACCAAAGGCCAAAAACACCGTCATATTTGCCTTCGCCACGCAATTCCGCCTGCTGCGATCCCCAGAGCGCAGTCGCCGCCAGATCTTCGTTCAGCCCTTCCTCGAACCGCACCTCAGCCGCGCGCAGCACCTTTTCTGCCCGCAGCATCTGTTGATCCACAGCCCCAAGCGGCGAACCGCGATAGCCTGTCACATAGCCTGCGGTGTTCAATCCCGCGGCCCGGTCGCGCGCTGCCTGCATCAGCATCAGCCGCACCAGCGCCTGCGTTCCGTTCAAAAGAACCGGCGATTTTTCCAGATCGAAACGGTCGTTCAGCGTCACCTTTTGCGTGGTCATAGCGTGCCTCCCTTGGTTGAGGGCCATGCCTCAATATAGGGCAATATTAGGTCACAAATTATGACCTACCAAGTAGATTTTTGTGAAAATGTCGCAGCTGTCCTATAAGTGATGGATGATTATCTGCTATTACGTTATCGGTGCCAGTTTCCTAAGAAAGTGAAAGTTATGGATTGGGACAAGCTCAGAATCTTTCATGCCGTTGCAGACGCGGGCAGTCTCACCCATGCCGGAGAGCAGCTACACCTGTCGCAATCCGCCGTTAGTCGGCAGGTGCGCGCCCTTGAGGAATCGCTCAACGCTACGCTGTTTCACCGTCATGCACGCGGACTGATTCTCACGGAACAAGGCGAATTGCTGTTCGATGCGACCCGCGCGATGATGAAACGCTTGGACGCCGCCACCGCCCGCATTCGTGACAGCGAAGAAGAGGTGTTCGGTGATCTGCGCGTCACCACCACCACCGGTTTTGGCACGCTTTGGCTGGCCCCGCGCCTGCCCAAACTCTACGAAAAATATCCCGACCTCAAGATTGACCTCATGCTTGAAGAACGCGTGCTCGACCTGCCAATGCGAGAGGCCGATGTTGCCATTCGCATGAAAGAACCGTCTCAGGCCGACCTCATCCGCAAGCGGTTGATGAGCGTGCATATGTGCCTCTATGCAACGCAATCGTATCTTGACGCCCATGGTGAACCTTCCTCGCTAGAAGACATGAGCGCGCATCGCCTGATCTGCCAAAACCCACGTTCGGCGCAGGTGGGCGCGGGCGCGATGCTGGTCAACGAGCTGATGACCAACGACATCTCGTCTTTGCTGACGGTCAACAACTACTTTGGGGTGTTGCAGGGCGTGCTGAATGATCTCGGCATCGGCGTTTTGCCCGATTACCTGATCCGCGATTTTCCGCAGCTTGTCCGCGTCCTGCCAGAGGTCCAATCCGTCGAAGTGCCGGTATTTCTCGCCTATCCAGAAGAGCTGCGCCATTCCAAGCGGATCGCCGCCTTTCGGGACTTCGTGCAAGACGAAATCATCTCCTACCGCAAAACGGTTAAGGAACAGGCAGTTAGCTAAGGTTTCAAGCAGGCTTGGTTTAAGCCATGCGCAAACCGCATAGCGGGCATGCTGCACCTGCGGCAAATTTCATCTTGATTGGACAGAACTGCACCCTTATTTGCCAATCGTGACGGTGATAGCCGCAAGGCAGTCACCCTCATACCTCCCTGTTGGACTTCGGCCGAGCTTAGTGCTCGGCCTTTTTTTTCGCGCTGCCGGATTTTCGGGCAGACCGCTCAGATCCAGCCCGCTCAGATCACCGGCAGGTTGGGCGGTGCAAACCGGGAAAGCCGCTGCGCCCGTCCATAGCGGATCACGATGTTTTCCTCATGCACCATGATCATCCCCGGCGCGACCTCTACCCCCGGCTCTAGCGTGATCACCATGCCGGGCCTCAGCACCGTGTGATCCTTGGCCGTAAGCGACAGGCCTTCGGTCAATTGCATGCCCAAACCATGCCCCAATCGCCCCGAGCGTTCATCCGCCCCGGTGATCCGCGCCATCGCCTGCCAGACGTCAAAGGCGGTCGCGCCTGCGCGCGCCGCCTCTTCCCCGGCCTCTGTCGCCTCGATCAACCGCGCATGCGCCGCACTTTGCTCTGCCGTGGCATGGCCTATGGCAAAGTTGCGATCATAGTCGCAAAAATAGCCATCCCAGACCGCGCCCGTATCCAGCATCAGCACATCGCCCGCCGCCAGATGTGTCTCTCCGGCGGGCGAAATCACATCCGCATAGCCCATCGGGCCCGCGCCTCCGGCAATATAGGACACCCAATCTGCGCCTTTTTCCAGCAAGAGCCGCTGAAAATCGCGAAACACCGCGCTCAGTGGCACGCCCGGTTCCGCAATCTCGCCCACCCGGTCAAAGGCCCGCCCCGCAATATCGCAAATATGCGCGATCTTGACGATTTCGGCCTCGGATTTGATGGCCCGCAGCCCCGCAACAATCCCGGCCTCGTCACGAAACACCAACCCGCTCGCGCGCTTGACCCGCTCAAACTCCGCCAAAGGCATGCGCAAGTGGCTCTCAGGGCCAGAGGGCACCCCCACCGGCCCGCCAATCTCGCGCAGCGTCTCGGCCAAGAGCGACACGCCATCATCTTCGGGGTCCGGGGCCGCCCATGTACGAATATCGCGCACCCATGTCCGCCCCATCAGGGCCGCGCCAATCGTAGGGATAACCGCCACCGGATCACCCGACGCAGGCAGGATCAGAAACCAAGGGCGGCTTGGGCTTTCCCAGAACCGGGTCAGATAGCCGGTGAAATACCGGATTTCCGGCTCGGTTGTCAGCAAAAGCGCGCCAAGCCCTATCTCGGCCATGCCTGCTTGCGCCGCGCGCAGCCGCGCCTTGAACTCTGCCGGCGCGAACCCGCGCCTCACGCCTCTGGACCTTCGCTGAGAATACAAAGCACTCGCGCGCCCGCGCCAAGCGCCAGCCCGGCAATCGCCGCCACCCCAGCCGCCCCCGAAGGCGTCGTCGTCAGCCCCTGCGCCGCCAACCCCTCGAGCACCGCCTCGGCCTCGTCATCCGTGATGGTCACGAACGCATCGGCATCCCGCGCCAATCCCTTGAGCGCGATCAGTGATGGCACCTTGCAATCCAGCCGCCCCATGTTGGACACCGGCCCGCTTGTCTCTAGGGCGCGTCCCGCGCGAATGCTCTCGTAAAGGGCTGGCGCGCGGTCAGGTTCCACCACGATGATCCGGGGCGCATCGCCCCAGACCTGCCGGAACCATGCCGCGCAAGCCCCCGCCAGCCCGCCCACCCCTGCCTGCAACAGAATATGCGTAGGCACTTCCGGCATCTGGCGCGCGGCCTCTTCAGCCATGGCCAGATATCCCTCCATCAACCGATGCGGCAAATCAAGATAACCGGGCCAGGAACTGTCCGACAATAGCGTCCAGTCGTTATCCATCGCCGCGCGCCCCGCCGCGACCATACTGGCCTCGTACTCTTGCCCCTCGCGCACCACCTCGGCGCCCTTGGCACGCAGTCGCGCGGCAAACCCCTCGGGCACGGTTTCCGCCAGATAGATCACCGCCCGCGCCCCGAATAGCCGCGCCCCCGCCGCAACCGACATGCCATGATTGCCCGCACTCGCCGTCACATAGGTGCGCCCCACCAGCGCGTGGCTCATATCCTCGGCCCCGGTTTCTGCCGCCTCATGGGCGATCACATAGGCCGCCCCCAGCGCCTTGAAACTGCCCAGCCCCATGCGCCCGCGCTCATCCTTGGCCCAGACCTTTGGCGCAAATCCCGTTACGGACACCAGCGGCGTCTCTGCCGCTGCCGGGCACCGCCCCAAAAGTGCTTGCACCGCGCCCACATCCACGCTTGGCCATGGTGCGCCGGTCAGAACCGTCTCAGGCAATCCCTCACCGCGCCACGGATTGTCGATTTCTTGCATGTCGTCCCCTGTCCCTCATGAAAATGGCGGGTCCCGAGACCCGCCATTTCAAACCTCACCGCAGTCTAACAGCGCTCAGTGCGCCGCCGCAACCGCCCGCCGCGTCATCACACCAACCAGATGCGCGCGGTATGCCCCCGACCCATGCAGGTCCGAGATCATACCATCCCCCGACAGGGTCAGCCCCTCCAACGCCTCGGCCGCAAAATTGCCCGACAGCGCCGCCTCGGCCTCGGCCCAGCGGAACACACCTTCTTCCGACGCGCCCGTCACGGCGACGCGCACGCCCCCGGCGTATTTGGCAACAAACACCCCCACGAGCGCAAAGCGCGAGGCCGGTTGCTCGAACTTCTGATAGCTGGCCTTTTCCGGCACAGGAAAGCGCACTTCGGTGATGATCTCGCCATCCTCAAGGGCCGTGGTGAACATGCCTTGAAAATAGTCATCCGCCGCGATGCTCCGGTTGGAGGTGATCACAGTCGCCCCCGATCCCAGCACCGCCGCCGGATAACAGGCAGAGGGGTCGTTATTGGCAAGGCTCCCACCGATGGTCCCGCGATTGCGCACCGCCGGATCACCGATATGCCCCGCCAACCCCGCCAGCGCCGGATAGGCCCCGGCCCCGGCTGCCACTTCGGCATGGGTGGTGCCCCCACCGATGCAAAGCGCGCCATCATCAGCGGTGCAAATCCCCTGCATCTCTTTGATCGCCGACAGGCACACCAGCTTGGCGGGGGCCGCCAGCCGTTGCTTCAGCGTCGGGATCAGGGTTTGCCCCCCACCCAGCGCCTGTGCCTCTTCTGTGCCCAGCGCCGCAATGGCATCAGCAATGGTAGCGGGACGTTCGATATCGAATGCATACATGATCGCTCTCCTTACCCTTGCATCGCTTGCCAGACGCGCGACGGCGACAGCGGCATATCAATATGGGTGATGTTCCGCCCCGACCGTTGCAGCGCATCAATCACCGCATTGACCACCGCAGGCGGGCTGCCAATCGCCCCAGCCTCGCCACAGCCCTTCACACCCAAGGGGTTGTGCGTGCAGGGCGTCTGACAGGAATGATCCACCTGATAGAACGGCACATCATCGGCACGCGGCATGGCATAATCCATATAGCTGCCCGTCTGAAGCTGTCCGTTCTCGTCATAGACGCAGGATTCCAGCAAGGCCTGACCAATCCCTTGACCAATGCCGCCATGCACCTGCCCCGACACGATCATCGGATTGATGATATTGCCGAAATCATCCGCGGCGGCAAAGCGCTCGATCGTGACTTTCCCTGTGTCCGGGTCCACCTCAACCTCACAGGCATAGGCCCCCGAGGGATAGGTGAAATTCGACGGATCATAAAACGCCGTCTCTTCCAAACCCGGCTCGATATCCGCCAGCGGATAGTTATGCGGCACATAGGCGGCGAGGGTCACATCGCCCCAGGCCACCGATTTATCCGTGCCCGCAACACTGAACTTCCCATCTTTCAGCTCGATATCGGCCTCCGAGGCCTCCATCAGATGCGCCGCGATCTTCTTGGCCTTGTTGATGATCTTTTCGGTCGCACGCACCATCGCCGAGCCACCAACCGCGATGGACCGCGACCCGTAGGTGCCCATGCCCATCGGAGTATTAGCGGTGTCGCCATGCACGATCTCGACCATATTGGCGTCAATGCCGATCATCTCGGCCACCACCTGCGCGAAAGAGGTCTCGTGCCCCTGCCCGTGGCTATGGCTGCCGGTCATCACCACCAGCCCGCCGGTGGCATTCACCCGCACCGTCGCACTCTCGTAAAGACCCGCACGCGCGCCCAATTGCCCGACAAGGTTCGAGGGCGCGATGCCGCAGGCCTCGATATAGCAATTGATGCCCAGACCGCGCAGCTTGCCCTTGGCGGCACTTGCCTCACGCCGCGCCTCGAAACCACCGAAATCCGCGATCTCTTCCAGCTTGTCCATCGTGGCATGGTAATCGCCGGTGTCATATTCCACCGCCACGGGCGTGGCATAGGGGAACTGGGTGATAAAGTTCTGGCGACGCAGCGCGATGGGATCAACCCCCAATTCCCGCGCCGCCTTGTCGATCACCCGCTCCAATTGATAGGTCGCCTCGGGGCGGCCCGCGCCACGATAGGCATCTACCGGCACCGTGTTGGTGAACACCGCCTTGACGTTCACATAGATCAACGGCGTGCGGTAATTCCCCGCCATCAGCGTGCCATGCAGCCAGGTGGGCACCGAGGGCGCAAAGGTGCTCAGATACGCCCCCATATTCGCATAAGTATCGGTGCGAACAGCGGTAAAGTTGTTCTCGGCATCCAGCGCCAATTCGATCTTGGTCACGTGATCGCGCCCATGGGCATCGGTCATGAAGGCCTCGGACCGCGAACTGGTCCATTTCACCGGCCGGTTGAGCGCCTTGGCCGCAAAGGTGCAAAACGCCTCTTCCGCATAGTGAAAGATCTTGGATCCGAATCCACCACCCACATCAGGCGCCACCACGCGCAGCTTGTGCTCGGGGATGCCCAGCACAAAGGCCCCCATCAGCAAACGGATCACATGCGGATTCTGACTGGTGGTGTAAAGCGTCGAATCGCCTGTTGAGCGGTTGAAATCGCCCACCGCCACACGCGGTTCCATCGGATTCGCCACCAGCCGGTTGTTGATCAGTTCCAGCGTGGTGACATGCGCCGCCTTGGCAAAGGCCTCATCCACCGCGCCTTTGTTCTCTTCGACAAACCCCCAGTCATAGCAGAGGTTGTTCTTCAACTCGTCATGCACCAGCGGCGCGCCCGCCTCCAGCGCCTTCTTCATGTCCACAACCGCCGGCAATTCCTCGATGTCGAGCTCAATTGCCTCGGCGGCATCGCGCGCCTGCGCATAGGTCTCGGCCACCACGGCGGCAATCGGATCGCCGACATGGCGCACCTTGCCACGCGCCAGCACCGGATGCCCCGGCTCTTGCATGACCTCGCCAAACCGGTCGGTGACCTGCCAGCCACAGGGCAGCCCGCCCACGGCTTCGAAATCCGCACCGGTGAAAATCCGCAACACCCCCGGCATGCTCTCTGCCGTGCGCGTGTCGACCTTGTTCAGCCGCCCATGCGCCACATCCGAGCGCAGGAAATGCACATAGGCCTGACCCCGCAGATTGATGTCATCGGTGTAATTGCCATTCCCGGTCAGAAACCGGATATCCTCGCGCCGCTTGGTGCTGGCGCCAATGCCGCCGTCTTTTGGCATGACATTCTCCTCCCTGAATGATGCGGGGTTTCCCCCATCAAACCCGCAGCGCTTTCATCATTCCCCCAATACTCCGAGGGTGCGCCGCAGGCGCGGGGGCAGCGCCCCCTAATACGCCTTATTCCGCAGCGATCCGGCTCACGTCCTGACCACTGGCCGCCAAAATCGCCTTGACGATATTGTGATAGCCCGTGCAGCGGCAAAGATTGCCCTCGAGGTAATCGCGCACCTCAGACTCACTTGGCGTCGGGTTCTCCGCCAAGAGCGCCGCCGCCGACATCACCATGCCGGGCGTGCAGAACCCGCATTGCAAGCCGTGATGATCCTGAAACGCCTGCTGAATCGGATGCAGCGTGCCATCCGGCTCGGCCATGCCTTCGATGGTCTTGATCTCGGCACCTTCGGCCTCGGCGGCAAACATCGTGCAGGATTTCACGGCCTTGCCATCCACATGCACCACGCAGGCCCCACATTGGCTGGTGTCACAGCCCACATGCGTGCCTGTCAGGCCAAGGGTCTCTCTCAGAAATTCGACAAGAAGCGTGCGGCCCTCGATCTGGCCCGACGCTGGCTTGCCATTCACGGTCATTTTGACCTCAGGCATTGGCTCCTCCCGGTTTGAATTGTCCGTCTCCTCATGAGACCTTAGTAGGAAAGGCCCCGCTGTCCAGTGCGACTAAAGCATGCCTCTTGCCCCTTGAGAACCCGGTTTCTTGCCCCTCAGCCACGCCCGCCCCGGCGCGGCTGGGGCCGGGTGGGAATTTCCTTGAGCAAGCCGCCAACGCCCATCGCCGCAATCTCTGCCGCCCCGCAGGGCAGACCGCAGGCCACCCGCGCCAAAACCCAATCAGCGCCGTGCAGCACCGGGCTGCGCGCCGATCCGGGCAGGCCAATAACAGGCCGCGCCCCCAAGCGCCCCAGAAAAAGCAGATTGCCGGGGTCCACCGGCATGCCGAACCGCTCCACCTCTCCGCCTGCCGCGCGCAGCGCCTGCGGGGCGGTGTCAAACGGGTCCGACGTGGCCGAAGCGGTCAGAATCAGCACGATCTCGCCCTTGGCGCGGGTGATCGCCGCCGCCAGCGCCGCCTCGTCATGCGGGCAGATCAGCGTGTCCACCATCTCCATGCCCAGCCCGGTGACACGCGCCGCAATCGCATCGCGCCCCTTGTCCCCCGGCCCGCCGGGGACATCTGTAATGATCAGGCTTGCCGTGCGATACTGTGCCACCGCCAGCCGCACCGCGCCCCGCGCCGCCTCGGCCGCGCGTTCCAGCGCCGCCCTTGGCACGCCGTAGGCGATGATCTTGACCGTCGCGATCATACCGCCTTCGTGGATCTGATGATGCGGCACCACGGTGGCCACGGTGATCATCGGATCAACCGCATTGGCGGCATGGATCGCCGCCACATCAAGACAGACCACACCGGGCCGCGCCGCAATCAGATTGACCCGGCCTGTAAAGGGCGCGCTGCATGTCATCGCCTCGGCCCCCTCGGCCAAGGCCGCCGCCAATGCCGCCGCCGCGTCATTTTCATGCATGTCCTCGGGATCCAGCATCGCTACTGTGACCGCCCGATACCCCGCCGCGCGCAACGCCGCGATCTGATCGGCGTCAAGCACAGCCCCTTTGCGCAACCGCCCCGTCCCCACCTGTTCGGAATGCGCAAGAATCGCCCCCTCGGCCCGGTCCAGCGGCACGGGGCCAAATTTCATGCGCCTTTCCTCAGCACGCGCGTCATTTCGGCAAGGATGCTCACCGCGATTTCCGATGGGCCCGCCGCCCCGATATCCAGACCGATGGGGCCATGAATGCGCGCAATCTCTGCCTCTGAAAATCCCGCCTCCTGCAACCGCGCCACCCGCTTGGCATGGGTGCGGGTCGATCCCAGCGCGCCGATGTAAAACACCTCCGAACGCAGCGCCTCGATCAGCGCCGGATCATCCAGCTTGGGATCATGCGTCAACAGCACCAGCGCGCTGCGCGCATCCAGACCAAAGGCGCGCACCCCCTCGTCGGGCCAGTCCTGCACCACCGTCTCGCCCGGAAACCGCGTCTCCGACCCAAAACTCTCGCGCGGATCAATCAGCAGCGGATCATAGCCCGCAATCCGCGCCATCGGCACTAGCGCTTGAGCAATATGCACCGCCCCGACGATGATCAGGCGCAGGGGCGGGTTGTGAATGGCCACAAAGGTTGCGCCATCCTCCTCAAAGCCAGAGCGGTCCATGCGAAACCGCGCATCATGCCCCTCGCGCTCCAGCCGCCGCCCATCCGGCCCGGTAACATAGGCCACCGGCACGCGGGCATCCCGCGCCAGAACCAGATCGCTCAGCAGCGCCTCGGGCATCACCGATCCGATGGGCTCCACCAACACCCGAATGGTGCCGCCACAGGCCAGCCCCACGGCAAAGGCATCGCCATCCGATACGCCATAGTCCAAGAGCACCGGCTTGCCCGTCTCGATGGCCTCCACCGCCTCGACCACAACCGCCCCCTCGACACAGCCCCCCGAAACCGACCCGGCAATCTCGCCCGCGCCAGAAATCGCCAATTGGCTGCCCACCCGGCGCGGCGCGCTGCCCCAGGTCTCGACCACCGTGGCCAAGGCCGCCCCCTTGCCCGCCCGATGCCATGCAAGGGCTGTCTCCGGGATATCGTCAAAACGGTCCATCTTGCTCATCTCCCTTGCATCGCCGCCATCAGCCGTGCCTTTTCCCCACTGTCGTCGCGGCGCGAAATGGCCTCGGCCAGCTCCTCCAACGTGGCGATGGAATGCCCCGCGCGGAACGCATCGACATGCGGCAACATCGCCTTGATCCCTTGCGCCTTGGGCGCGAACCCCTCCCAGCGCAACAGCGGATTGAGCCAGATAAGCCGCCGCGCCGAGAGATGCAGCCGCTCCATCTCGTGGCTCAGCGCCTCGGGCGCGTCACGGTCCAACCCATCGGTGATCAACAGCACCACCGCGCCTTGCCCCATCACCCGCCGCGACCAATCGCGATTGAACGCATGCAGACAGGCCCCAATCCGGGTGCCGCCCTCCCAATCCTGCGCCTGTTTTCCAGCGGCAGCAAGGGCCGCATCCACATCCCGCGTTGCCAGTTGCCGGGTGATATTGGTCAACCGCGTGCCAAAGGTAAAGGCATGCACCCGCGCCCAGCCCGCCCCCTTGGTATTGGCGACAGCATGAAGAAAATGCAAAACCATCCGGCTGTATTGGCTCATGGAACCTGAAATATCGCAAAGCACCACAAGATTTGGCCAGCGCTCGCGCGGCTTTTGCCAATGCAAGCGGCGCAATTCTCCGCCATGGCGCAGCCCCGCACGCAGCGTGCGCCGCGCATCCAGCCGCGCGCCGCTCTGCGCCGCCATGCCCCGCCGCGAGGCAAAGGGCTTCACCGGCAGCGTAAGCCGCGCCAACATGCGCTTGGCCTGCGCCATTTCCGCAGTGCTCATCTGTTCGAAATCAAGCCGTCGCAACCGTTCCTCGCCCGACATCGTGGCCGTGGCGTCGATCTCGATCTTGACCTCATCGTCGTCGCGCTCGTCGATTTGGGGGGCATCCCGCATCACCCCATCCAACAGCGCCTCTGCCGCGCGCTTTTCGGCCGCCTGCGCGCTACGGTCCTCCTGCACGCCGCGAATGGCGGGCAGCATCATCGCCATCATATGTTCCACATAGCGCGGATCACGCCAGTAGAGACGAAAAATCTGCGCAAAAACAAGCAGATGCTCGGGTCGCGTCACCAGACAGGCGCGCAGCGTGAAAAAGAAATCAATCCGGCTGGAAAACCCCGCCACAGCCACCGCCCGGATTGCGTCAATCACCCGCCCGGGGCCAACCGGCACCCCCGCCGCCCGCAAGGCCCGCGCGAAATGCGTGATGTTATGCGTGAGTTTCGGGTCGTCCGGCAGGTCAAGCGGCGCATAGTCGGTCATGGCGCGACGTGGGGGCGCTGCCCCCACACCCCCGAGGTATTTTGAGCCAGCTGAAACATTACGCTGGCTCCAACCCCGCCCGCACTTCATCCAGCAGGCGCTTGGCCTCGGAGCCCTGCAATTTTGCGATATCGTCCTGATATTTCAAAATCGCGCCCAGCGTATCGGCGATCACCTCGGGGCTCAGACTGATCACATCCAGCGCCAGCAGGCATTTGGCCCAGTCAATCGTTTCCGCCACACCCGGCTTCTTGAACAGGTCCTCGGTGCGCAACCGCTGCACAAAGGCCACGATCTCGCGGCTCAAAACCTCTGCGGCCTCAGGCGCGCGGGCCTGCAAAATCTCGATCTCGCGATCAAAGGTCGGATAGTCGACCCAGTGGTACAGACAGCGCCGCTTGAGCGCATCATGCACCTCGCGGGTCCGGTTGGACGTCAGGATAACAATCGGCGGCTCGGGCGCATGGATCGTGCCAAGCTCTGGAATCGTCACCTGAAAATCACTGAGCGCTTCCAGCAAAAATGCCTCGAACGGCTCATCTGTGCGGTCGATTTCATCAATCAGCAACACCGGCGCGCCACCCGGTTGTGGGCGCATCGCCTGCAAGAGCGGACGCTCGATTAGGAACTCTTGCGTGAAAAGCTCGTCCTTGAGATGACTGCGGTCCACGCCCCCCGATGCCTCGGCGGCGCGGATGGCGATCATCTGCCCGGTGAAATTCCACTCATAAACCGCGCTTGCCGCGTCCAACCCCTCGTAGCATTGCAACCGGATCAATCGCCGCCCCAACGCCCGTGCCAGCGCCTTGGCGATCTCGGTCTTGCCGGTGCCGGCCTCCCCTTCCAGAAAGAGCGGGCGACCGAGCGTCAGCGCCAGATAGGTCACCGTGCCCAAGGCCCGGCCACAGACATAATCCTGCCCGGCCAAAAGACTTTGCACCGCGTCAATGGATGTGGGTTTTTGCACGTTGTCGCCTCCCGTCGCCCTCGCTTGCACCAGAACTGCATCGCAACCCCCGGCGGGTCAAGGGCGGCTATGGTAGGGCCTGGATGACCCGCCCCCGGAATACCCACGGTTTCTCCAAAGTTTTGCCTGATTTCACCGGCATGATCCGTCTCAACAGGCCCGCATTCGAACGGTGCCGCTACGACCGAGGACAAGAGCGACCATGCAGGACAATGCCGACATCTTTGACGCCGACCTCTCCGGTCTGGATTGGGCCGCCTGGTGCGAGCGCGCCAACGAGCTTGCGGGTGAGGATGGCTATGCCGAACGTCTGGGCGATAAACACGCCGCCGTGCTGATCGAACGCAAGCCCACGCTGCTTGTGTCTTTCGAGGCGTTTCATCGCCTGCCCACGCTCTCTCCGCAGGCGCAGCCGCTGGGCTGGGCCCTGACCAAGGCGTTGGGCTGGTCGCATCTCTGCCTCATCAGCGAGCGCGACACATGGTTTCGCGACAAGCGGGTCTATGGCTATTTCGACCGGCTGATCGACGATGGCTTCTTTGACGATTTCGAACAGGTAATCTTTTACGGTGCAGGCCCCTGCGGCTATGCGGCGGCGGCCTTTTCGGTCGCGGCCCCCGGCGCCAAGGTCGTCATGCTCAGCCCCCAAGCCACGCTCGATCCGCGCGTCGCCGAATGGGACGACCGATTCCTGCGCATGCGGCGGGTCTCGTTCTGCGACCGCTACGGCTATGCTCCTGACATGCTGGATGCCGCGGCCTCTGCCGTGTTGATCTACGATCCCGAGGTCGAGCTGGACGCCATGCATGCCGCCCTCTTCACCCGCTCCAATGTGATGAAATTCCGCACCCGCTATCTGGGGTATCAGATCGAACCGGCGCTGCTGCGCATGGGCGTGCTGTTCCGCCTGCTGGCCCAAGTCAGCGCCAACCGCCTGACGCGGCTCAGCCTTGCACAGCTCTACCGCAAACGGCGCGAGGATACGCCCTATCTCGCCAATGTGCTGCAACGGCTCATGGCGGACGAGCGCGATGCCCTGACCGTCCTGCATTGCCGCAACGCCATTGGCCGCGGCGTCGGCGGCCCGCGCTTCCGGCGCGCGCTCAAGCATGTGCAGACCAAAGGCCAGCAACCAGACCAATCAGACGACTAACACCCTCTGATCCGCCTCTGGTCTTGGCCGGCGCGATTGTGTATGCGCAAGCGCATGAGCCAGATCCTGACCCTCCGCCGCCCCGACGATTGGCACCTGCATCTGCGCGATGGCGCGATGCTGCGCGCCGTCCTGCCTGAAACCACGCGGCATTTTGCGCGCGCCATCGTGATGCCCAATCTGGTGCCGCCAGTGGTCACGGCGCAGGATGCCGCCGCCTACCGCGCGCGGATCATGGCCGCGATGCCCGAGGGCGCGGAGTTCACCCCGCTGATGACCCTTTACCTCACCGAAAACACCGACCCCGAGGATGTGGCCGCCGCCCATGCCAGCGGGCTTGTGACGGCGGTCAAACTTTACCCCGCCGGTGCCACCACCAATTCCGCAAGCGGTGTGCGCGATTTTGACAAAGTGCGCGCCGTGCTCGAGAAAATGGCCGAAATCGGCCTGCCGCTCTGCGTGCATGGCGAGGTGACGGACCCCAGCGTTGACATCTTTGACCGCGAGGCGGTCTTTATCGACCGTGTGCTCGATCCCGTGCGCCGCGCCACCCCCGGTTTGCGCGTGGTGATGGAACATATCACCACCGCCAATGGCGTGGACTACGTGCGCGCCCATGACCGCGATCTTGGGGCCACGATCACCACCCATCACCTTGTGATCAACCGCAACCATATCCTCGTGGGCGGGATCAAGCCGCATTACTACTGCCTGCCCGTGGCCAAGCGCGAAGAGCACCGCCTTGCCCTGCGCGCCGCCGCGACCTCTGGCGATGCGCGCTTTTTCCTGGGCACCGACAGCGCGCCGCATATCGACCCGCTCAAGGAAAGCGCCTGTGGCTGCGCGGGCTGTTTCACCGCCACCAACACGATGTCCATCCTTGCGCATGTGTTCGAAGAAGAGGGCGCGCTTGCGCAGCTTGAGGCCTTTACATCCCTCAACGGCCCTGCCTTCTATGGCCTGCCCGCCAATGAGACCACGCTGACCCTGACCAAAGGCGATCCGGTCACATACCCCCAAAAGATCGACACCGCCGACGGGCCCGTCACCGTCTTTGACCCCGGATTCCCGCTCGACTGGCACGCCACTTAAGGAGCGAGGGGGCTAAGGCTTGCTGGCGCGGCGCTCCGGGGCCTCGGCACCGCCCCCTCCCAAGGCCAGCAACGATTTCTTAACCCTGCCATGGTTCTCTGAAGCCATGTCCAATTACATCCGCCCCCAGATTGCCGGGGCCTGCGTCTTTTTCACCGTGACGCTCGCCAACCGACACTCACAGCTGCTCACCCGCGAAATCGCAGCTTTGCGCGCGGCGGTCCGGCGCACCAAAGCCGAACGGCCCTTTGCGATTGACGCTTGGGTTGTGCTGCCCGACCATATGCACTGTGTCTGGACCCTGCCGGACGGTGATAGGGATTTCTCGACCCGCTGGAGCGTGATCAAAGCCCGGTTCTCGCGCGCCATGCCCCCCACACCGCGCCGCCCCAGCCACGCAGCCCGGCGCGAACATGGCATCTGGCAGCGGCGGTTCTGGGAACATCATCTCCGCAGCGAAGCGGACAAAACCGCCGCAATCCGCTATTGCTGGATCAACCCGGTCAAACATGGGTTGGCCGACCGCCCCGAGGCTTGGCCCTATTCCTCGATCCACCGCGACGGCCCCGCCGATTGGCCCTAGGATGCGCCGTCATCACCACTGGCACCAACCCCGTAGGATGCGCATTCATTGTGCTCCATCACCACACGCTCCCGTAGGGTGCGCATTCATTGCGCACCAATGGCACCGCCGCAAACCCCCGACCCCGCGCATGTGGTCCCTCTGGCGGAACGGTGCGCAATGAATGCGCACCCTACGGGGTCCGATGCCCATTTTGCTCCGCTACGCCGGACCGTTCATAACCCCCTCAAACTCCCGCCATTCCCCCTTGCTCATGCCCGAGGTCTCTTGCGTCACGACCTCGCCTTTCAGCATCCGCCGCACGCACTCCAGCGCGGGGGCAGACAAATTCGCCCCGCCCATGCGGTAATCCTCGAACGCCTTATAGGCATAGGGCACCCAATCGGCCACAAGGCGGCAAATCTCCTCGGCATAGACCCGGATTTCATATTGCGCATGGGCATCCGCGCGCAGGCGCAGGAAATGCAAAAGGTTGTGCAGATCCACCTTCCAATACCATTGCGTATAGATATTGGCGGGCAGGTTCATCCGCGCCAATTCCCGCGCCAGCCCCTGCTGGCCCTCTTGCGAAATCATGCCCTCGTAATGGTCATAGCAGCGCATCGCATCCTCGGTCAGGATGCGCAACACGCGCTGCGCCTCCTCGCCCTCAAGCGCGGCCCCCCGCCCCTGATTGTTGGTGGTCGATTGCGCCGCCAGCATATCGGGCGCGGGAATGTAGAACTCACGATCCAATATCGAATAGCGCGCGGAATATTCATTCACATTGGCGGTGCGATGCCGGATCCACTGCCGCGCCACGAATACCGGCAGTTTCACATGCAGCTTCAATTCGCACATCTCGAACGGCGTCGAATGCCAGTGCCGCATGAGATAGCGAATAAGCCCCTCATCATTCTGCACATGTTTGGTGCCCGCGCCATAACTCACGCGCGCCGCCTGCACGATGGCGGCATCATCACCCATATAGTCGATCACCCGGACAAAGCCGTGATCAAGCACCGGATAGGCGGTGTAGAGATGCTGTTCCATCCCCGCCGCCGTGGCGCGCAGGGTGCTATGGCTCTGAGCGCGCTGCGCGTCGATTTCGGCCTTTTGGTCAGGAGAGAGGGGCATGGCGAGGCCTTTCATCACAAGAACGAGTCGGAGATCACTATATCTTGGGGATACCCCCCACGCAAAGCCCATATCGGGTGTTTGCCCATGCGCCACAGCACAGCAGTTTTTGCAATCCGCAGATGTATCGGGAATTGACTTTTAAATGCAATGGCCTGAGGCTGACCGCAAAACAAACAATAAACATATATTGAGGGCAGTCTCATCATGAAACACATCGTGGCAGGCCTGATGGCCGCTGCCCTGTTGGGCGGCTGTGGGGGTGGCGGATCGTCCAACCCGTTCGACGGTCGAGGCGAAGACGACGACACCACCACACCGCCCCCTGCGGGCAGCAGCGTGCCGGCCGAAATCGCACAGGATGTAACCGGGGTCGCATTCGATCCCGTGACCCAGACACTGACCGTCGAAGGGCTTTCTTTTGACGGCACGACTGACCCGGTTACCTATAACCGCGCCGCAGCGCTCGACGTGCCGGGCTATCAAGCCTACACAATCCAGCAAGACGGCGCATCCCGCCACAGCACCGCCTTTGCCGCCCAAAGCCAGACCTCGGGTGCCGTGACTGCCGGGGTTGCCGCCACCGGCGGGCCGCGCAACCGCTTCTTTACTGGGGCCTTCTTTGAGAGAACCGGCAGTTACACCCAGCCGACAAGTGGCGAGGTGGTCTATACTGGCCGCTATGTTGGCATAACCAACCTTGACTCCCAAGGGGGCGACTTGCTGCCACCCCCCGCCGGACTTGCCCCGGAACTGATCCCCACCCAGGCCGCATCGACCCAAGGCGATGTGGTGCTGCGCGCGAATTTCGGGGATCGCCAGATCGAGGGCAATATCATCAACCGGCGCCTCTCCGAAACACCGGGTGGCGTCGTGATTGATTTGCCGTCGCTCGTTCTGATCAACGCAGAGATCACCGAGGGCGGCACGTTCAGTGGCACGGTTGAATACGATCAATCCGCCTTTCCCGCCGACCGTGTGACCGGCACCAGTATTGGTTCTTCCGCCGGCGTATTTGGCGGCACCGGCGCAACAGAAGTTGCTGGCGGGATCAAACTCAACGAATTCGACGGGCCGGGCAATCCGCTCGGACTGAACAACGAACTGGAAACCGGAATCTTCGTGCTTGATCGCTAGAGGCGGCGGGATGACCGCAACTCTGAACACCAAGGCGCAGACAGGCTTCGCACTCAGACCGCGTCATATCCGGCACATGCTGCGCGCGGGGGTCTTTCTCTCGGCGCTCGGTCTGGCAGGGATTGGCGCGGCAACGCCGGCCAACCTCACCCTCGCCCAGGCCGACGCCTTGGCCGCTCAGGCGCTGGGCGCAGGCCAGCCTCGCCTTGCCTATGACCTCAGCAAAGGCCTCTTGCAGGCCGACCGCCGCAATCCCCGCGCGCATTATTATCAGGCTTTGGCGCTCTCGCAGGCCAAGGCCTATGGCGCGGCGGAAAAGAAAGCGGCTCTTGCCTATTGGCACGCCAAAACGGATGAGCAGCGCTTTCAGGCCGCCAATCTCGCGGCCCAGCTCAGCTTTGCCGATGACAGGTTCACCGGCTCGCAATTCTGGCTGCGCCGCGCGGTTGATCACGCCCCCGATGAGGTGGCCCGCGCCCAGACCGTCACCGCCTTTCAGAACGTGCGCGCGCGCAATCCGCTGCGGTTCGACTTTCGCTTTTCCACCACGCCCTCGGACAATGTGAACAACGGCGCCAACAGCCCGCTCAACGTGATCGACGGCGTGCCGGTGGTGGGCACACTCAGCCCCTCGGCCCAGGCGCTCTCGGGCTTTGTCACCACCGCACAGGCCGCCCTCTCCTATCGCCTGAGCAAGAGCGAGACCCACGAGACGCGGCTTCGTGGCCGGGTCAACGCGCGGCGGGTCGATATCTCAGACCCGGTGCCGGGGCTCAGCGGTGATGATCTGTCCTCCACCGTGCTGGAACTGGGTCTCAGCCAGTATCTGCGCGGCACCTCCGAGGCCGTGACCTGGAAATTCGACCTCGACGGCGGGCGCGTCTGGTATGGGGGGGATCCGCTCTATGATTTTGCGCGGGTCGGGGTCACGCGGCATCAGCGCCTAGGCGCGCGCCTGCAACTCAGTTTCGGGGCCAGCTTCGAGGATCAACTCTACGAGAGCCCGCGCGGGGCCGACAGCACCGTCGCCACCGGCTTTGCCGGTCTGGGCGTCAACCTGACGGGGGGCGGTCAGATCGGATTTCAGGTGCAGTATCGCGACACTGACAGCAATGGCGTCAACCGCGCCTCGGATCAATGGACCGGTATCGCCAGCTATCAGATGGGCCGCGCCCTTGGCCCCGCAAACCTCGAATTCTCGCTTGGCATCAGCCAGTTGGATTATTCCAGCTATCAGGTTGGGTTCATCGTCGTGCCGGGCGGGCGTGATGACACTTCGGTGTTCGGTGGGGTCACGGCCACGTTCAACGACTGGGGCTACATGGGCTTTGTGCCCACCCTCTCCGTGACCACCGAACGCAGCGAATCCAACATCAGCCGTTTCGATGTCGAGGAAACCTCGATCACGCTCGGGATCCGGTCCGAGTTTTAGCGCCCAGCCCATCCCAGATTGCCCTCGACACCGGCGCGCGGGCCACTATCCTCCAACCCATTGCAATCACGGAGGATGACCATGCGCATCAAATACCTGCACACGATGGTCCGGGTCAAAGACCTTGAGGCGACACAACAGTTCTTTGCCCTTCTCGGGCTCAAGGAAACCCGCCGTTGGGATAATGAGGGCGGGCGCTTTACGCTCGTGTTCATGGCCCCCGAAGGACAAGAGGACTGCCCGGTCGAACTGACCTATAATTGGGATGGCGACGAGGGCCTGCCCTCGGACAGCCGGCATTTCGGCCATCTTGCCTATGCAACCAGCAATATCTATGACCTCTGCCAGCACCTGATGGACAATGGCGTCACCATCAACCGCCCCCCGCGCGACGGGCGCATGGCCTTTGTGCGCAGCCCCGACAATATCTCGGTCGAGCTTTTGCAAGAGGGCGACGCCCTGCCCCCGGCAGAGCCATGGGCCAGCATGGAGAATATCGGCCATTGGTAAGGCTCGCGGCCTGTCTTCTGGCCGCAAGCCTTGCGGCACCGGCGCAGGGTGCGTGCCGCCTTGCGCTGGTGCTCGCGCTTGATGTGTCCTCGTCGGTCGATGACGCGGAATATGGGCTGCAGCGGGTCGGGCTTGCCTCGGCGCTGAACGCGCCTGACATCCGCGAGGCCATCCTGCGCGGCGGGTCGGGCGATGTGGCGCTGGCGGTCTATGAGTGGAGCGGCCGCTTTCAGGACAAGCTGCATCTCGATTGGACGTTCTTGCGCAACGATGCCGACATCACCGGCGCAGTGGCGGTGCTGGCGGGCATGCAGCGCTCGACCAGCGATTATCCCACCGGCCTTGGCTCGGCGTTGGGCTATGGGGCGGCTCTCATGGCGCGCGGCCCCCGCTGCGATCGTCAGGTGATCGACGTCTCGGGCGACGGGGTCAACAATCAGGGCTTCGGCCCGGATCTGGCCTACAAACATTTCCCCTTTGACAACATCACTGTGAATGGTCTGGTCATCGAAGGGCACGATCAGCAGGTCACGCAATACTACCGCCGCGAGGTGCTGCGTGGTCCGGGGGCTTTTCTCGAAATCGCCCAAGGGTTCGAGGATTTCGAGCGCGCCATGTCGCGCAAACTCTACCGCGAAATCAACGATCTCATGCTGGGTGCCCTGCCCCATCCCACGCCCCACACCCTACCTCAATAGATATAGCGGATCTGATCGGTCCAATAGCGCTCGACCCGCCGCAACGAGGCGGTGATCTGGTCAATCCCATCGGGGCCCAGCACGCCGCGCCCCTCCAGCCCCTCGGCATGCCGCGCAAAAAGATCGCCGACAAGATCGCGGATCGTGCGCCCCTTTTCGGTCAGTCGCACCCGCACAGACCGGCGATCCGCCTCGCAACGCTGGTGGTGCATATAGCCCATATCCACCAGCTTCTTGAGGTTGTAACTGACATTGCTGCCCTGATAATAGCCGCGCGTCTTCAGCTCACCGGCTGTCACCTCGTGGTCACCGATATTGAACAGCAACAGCGCCTGCACCGCGTTGATTTCCAACACGCCGACGCGCTCGAACTCGTCCTTGATGACATCCAGCAAAAGCCGGTGCAAACGCTCCACCAGCGATAGCGCGTCTAGGTAGCTGCTGATAAAGGCACTTTGGACAGCGCTCGTCGTCAGGGGGCTGTGATAGCTCATGTCGGTCTCCATGCGATACTGCTCGCTGGGGACCATCTGGCAAAAACCCGAACATTCGGTAAATCGCGGCCAAACCACCTAAAATGCGATCTACTTTCCCCCGCTGGCCTCTGCCGCGATCTCTGCCACCAAGGGGGCGAACTGCGCCGGTGGCGCGGCTTGGCCCGTGACCCATTGATAAAGATCCTGATCGTTTTCGCACAACAGCGCATCAAACCCGTCAAGTGCGGCCGCATCCATCGCCCCCAGCCGCGCCTCGGCATAGCGGCTCAGGATAATGTCCATTTCCTTGATCCCCCGGCGCATGGCCCGCATCCGCAGGCGCTTGATCCGGTGGGCGGGCGGCTCGTCGGCGGCGCCGGGCGCCTCTACAGGCGTGTCACTCACCGGCCTCCTCCCGCAATTTGGCGCGCAGCGTCTTTTCCAGCCGCCCCAGACGGTCGGTCGCGCGGGTCATCTGCGCACGGATGTCGCGGATCTCGGTCAGCATATCCATCACATCGCGCGACAGCTCGCCCATCTCGGGCGCGCCCGGCCCCTCGCCCTCACCCGACAACAGCCACAAAAGCGAGACATTGAGCATCCCCGCCATCATCGACAGCTTGTTGGCCCGTGGCTCCGACAGGTCATTCTCCCACGCCTTCAGCGTCTTGAGCTTGACGCCCAGCCGCTTCGCCAGATCAGACTGGCTCATGCCAGAGCGCTCGCGCGCGCCGGTCACACGGTCGCCAAAGGTGGTGGCATCGGGATCGAACCAGCCGTCGGTGTTGTCTGCGGTCATCGTCTTCCTTTCCAGTGATCGTGCTTGATCATGCACTGAGCGCACCCTAAGACATTCCATGAGTGAATTCAAACCGGAGCCGGTCATGTCCCGCCTTTCCGCGACATTGTCGCGTGTCAAACCCTCGCCCACCATCGCCGTGACCACCAAGGCACAGGAACTCAAGGCAGCCGGGCGCGACGTGATCGGGCTGGGGGCTGGAGAGCCGGATTTCGCCACGCCCGCACATATCCGCGCCGCGGGCATCCGCGCCATCGAAGAGGGCAAGACCAAATACACCGCCGTTGACGGTATCCCGGAATTGAAGGCCGCAATCTGCGCCAAGTTCAAGCGCGACAACGGGCTCGACTATGTGCCAGCCCAGGTCAGCGTCGCATCAGGCGGCAAGCAAATCCTCTACAATGCCCTCATGGCCACGCTCAATCCCGGCGACGAGGTGCTGATCCCCGCGCCCTATTGGGTCAGCTACCCCGACATGGTGCTCTTGGCAGGCGGCGAGCCGGTGATTGCCCCTGCGGGCATCGAAACCGGGTTCAAACTGACGCCAGAGGCGCTCGAGGCCGCGATCACACCCAAAACCCGTTGGTTCATCTTCAACTCGCCCAGCAACCCCACCGGGGCAGGCTATACCTGGGATGAATTGAAGGATCTGACCGACGTTTTGATGCGTCATCCCCATGTCTGGATCATGACCGACGATATGTATGAGCATCTCGCCTATGACGGCTTTGAATTCTGCACCCCCGCTCAGGTGGAACCAGCGCTTTATGATCGAACGCTGACCTGCAATGGTGTCTCCAAGGCCTATTGCATGACCGGCTGGCGGATTGGCTATGCGGCAGGTCCGCAAGACCTGATTGGGGCCATGCGCAAGATCCAGTCGCAGAGCACGTCGAACCCCTGCACCATCAGCCAATGGGCGGCGGTCGAGGCGCTGAACGGCAGCCATGATTTCATCGCCGAGAACAACGCCGTCTTTGCCCGCCGCCGTGATCTGGTGGTGGCGATGCTCAATGAGATCGAGGGCATGGAATGCCCCACCCCCAACGGGGCCTTTTACGTCTATCCCTCCATTGCCGGGCTGATCGGCAAGACCAGCGCGGGCGGGGCCAAGATCGCCGATGACGAGGCCTTTGCCACGGCCCTTCTGGAGGAAACCGGCGTCGCCGTGGTGTTCGGCGCAGCCTTTGGGCTATCCCCGAATTTCCGGATCAGCTATGCAACCTCTGATGACGCGCTGAAAGAGGCATGCACGCGGATTCAGACGTTCTGTAAAGGGCTGACATGACCACAGGCAAGATAACCGCAAACCTGCCCAGCCGGGATTTCGATGCAACCGAGCGCTTTTACGCGATGCTCGGCTTTCAGACCGAATTCCGCAATGCAGGCTGGATGATCCTGAGCCGGGAGGGCATGACGGTCGAGTTTTTCCCGCATCCCGATCTGAACCCCGGCACCAGTTGCTTTTCCGCCTGCCTGCGTCTGCCCGAGATTGACAGCCTGCATGCCGAATGGCGCGGCGCCACGGATCTGCCCGACACGCGCAACGCCATCCCGCGATTGACCGATCCTTTCACCCTTGCGAATGCGCCCCGAATGTTTGCGCTGGTCGATCCCGACGGTTCGCTCTGGCGCGTTCTGGAAAGTGCCTGACCATGGCGGGTGATCTGCCGGAATATTACTTCAGGGTCCGTGAAAACGGTGCCTTCGTGTTCCGGGTTGATACCGAGAACCGGCAGCGCCGGATCGAGATGGAACAGATCGCCACCGTCAACATCCGCAAATCCGAAATCAAGCCGCATGGCGAACGTGCCCTGACCGACGCCGACAGTGCCGCCATCACAGCGTGGATGGAGGAACGGCTGAAACTGGTCGAATATCGCGACATCGACGATATCCTGCGCGCGGTGGATTACCTCAACACCACGACCCATTGGGTGCAGTCCAAGGCGACCGATGACCAGCTTGAACAGGTGACGGATTCGCTTCTCTTGGCGATGCATGACCTGCGCTCTGTGCTGGTGCGCAAAAAGGCGGATCGGCTGCTGAAAGAATAGTGAGGCGGCAGAAGTGTCATAGCGCCAAGGGCTGCCATACCCCCGCGCGGAGTCAAGGCGCGGCACGCGCCGCCGCGCTATCGCTGGGCCGTCCCGCGGCCTAGCGATTTTGAGAAGGTGCGCAATTCTGATATGTCATACGGGCTTTGCTGGCATAAAGTGGCAACCACTTGCGTTGCTTCGCTAGTCCCCGGCCTAGCGATAGCGCGGCGCGTTACCGATACCTCAAGCCCCCCTCACCGCGAGCAGCTTGCCCCGCCCAGCACGCAGAACTTGGCGCAATGCGGATGGTTCAGCGCCACGTCGCGCTCGGCCTCGGCCAGCGTTTCGCCCAACTCGAACTCGGGCGCATAAGGCAGCAGCGTGCAGGCCACCACCGCAGGCCGCGCCGCCCCCCGGCGCTTGACCACCATACGCGACGAGGCGCACATGGTATCCTCGGGCCGCTTATCCAGAATATCCCAACAGGCCGTGGTGATTTCGGGCACTTCGGCCCCCTCGTCCATCTCGGGGAAAAGCACGGTGGCACCCGGATCATAGGCGTCAATCTCAAACCCGTGCTCCGCATAAAACGCCGCATACCCCGCACGAGACTGCGCCTCGCTCTCGCCCCAGACGGTGCGCCCAGCCACGGTCATGCGAATGCCATTGTCACGCAACCAGCACATGCCCTCCAGCGTCTTGGCAAAGGCCCCCGCGCCGCGCTCTTCGTCATGCAAAGCCTCCGACCAGTGGTCGACCGAAATCCGCAAGGTCAGCTTCTCGCCCCAGGTCTTCCCCAGATCAAGCAGCCCTGCGCGCATCGTCTTGCGCATCATCGGGCGCATGGCATTCGTCAGGATCAACACCTCGAACCCCGCCTCCAGCGCCGCCCGCGCCATGCCGATCATCTCGGGATTCATAAAGGGCTCGCCGCCGGTAAAGGCGATCTCACGCAGCGGCCAGCCCCGCGCGCGCACCTGCCCCAGATAGTCGCGCACCTCCGATTCGGAGATATACACCAGCGCGTCATTGCTGGGCGAACTCAGGATATAACAGTTGCGGCACTCGATGTTGCAGAGCGTGCCGGTGTTGAACCACAAGGTCTCAGGATGGCTTAGCGCAACAGAGGCCCGCACATCGCCCTTGGCGGTGCGCGCCGGGTCTTGAAACTTGCCCTGATTGGCTGGGCCGGTGACGGAATCTTTCATAAAGTCATCCACGAACTGATTTTCTTTTCCTATCTACCTCTCCCGCTCTGGCAAGAGAAGCGTTCTGACGCCATTGTGAAGACGCCCCAACATGTTAGAGTTGCCGCGGCGGATACTGCGCCCGAAAAACGGGCGAATGACGAGCAAAGGAGATGGGCCATGGCCTCTCGGGTGATCCCGGTCGATCCCTTCGATCTGGTGATTTTTGGCGGCACCGGCGATCTGGCACGGCGCAAGATATTGCCCGCCCTCTTCCGCCGCTTTGTCGCAGGCCAGATCGAAGGCGATGTACGCCTGATCGGTGCCGCACGCGGCGACATGGACCGCGACGGCTATCGCGCCATGGCGCGCGCCGCGATCACCGAATTCGGCGGCGAGGAATCAGCCCGCAAAAAGGATCTCACCGCCTTTCTCGACCTGCTCGATTTTGTCACGCTCGATGCGCGCGGCACCGAAGGCTGGGAACCGCTGGCCGCCCTCATGCGCCCCGACCGCATCCGCGCTTTCTATTTTTCGGTGGCCCCGGCCCTCTTTGGCGATCTGGCCAAACGCCTGCACAAACACGGCATGGCCGATGAACGCAGCCGCATCGTGGTGGAAAAACCCTTTGGCCGTGATCTCGACACCGCGCGCGACCTCAACCGCACGCTGGCGCGACATTTCAGCGAAGGTCAGATCTACCGAATCGACCATTACCTCGGCAAGGAAACCGTGCAGAACCTGATGGCGATCCGCTTTGGCAACGTGCTCTTTGAACCGCTCTGGAACAGCCAATATGTCGATCATATCCAGATCACCGTGGCGGAATCCGTCGGCGTCGGCGGGCGTGGCGATTACTATGACAAATCCGGTGCCATGCGCGACATGGTGCAAAACCACATGATGCAGCTCTTGTGCCTCATCGCGATGGAGCCGCCGGCGAAATTCGAACCAGACGCCGTGCGCGACGAGAAACTCAAGGTCATCCGCGCCCTTGATCCCGTGGCACGTCGCAATGTGGTGCGCGGCCAGTATGAGGGCGACGGCACGCAACCCGGCTACCGCAATCAGGTGGGCAACCGCGACAGCACAACCGAAAGTTTCGTGGCGTTAAAGGCGCATATTTCCAACTGGCGTTGGGCGGGCACACCGTTCTATCTGCGCACCGGCAAACGCCTGCGCGACCGCGCCAGCGAAATCGCCGTGGTGTTCAAGGATGCGCCGCATTCGATCTTTGGGGCCGATGCCGGGCGACACCGCAACATCCTCACGATCCGCCTGCAACCCAATGAGGGGATCGAGCTGGGCGTGACGATCAAGGAACCGGGGCCGGGCGGCATGCGCCTGATCGACGTGCCCCTCGACATGACCTTTGCCGAAGCGCTAGGGCCGGAAGAGGCGGATTTCCCCGATGCCTACGAGCGGCTGATCATGGATGTGATCCGCGGCAATCAAACCCTCTTCATGCGCGGCGACGAGGTCGAGGCAGCCTGGGCCTGGACCGATCCCATTATCGCCGATTGGGAGGAAGAAGGCGCGACGCCCCTCGACTATGCCACCGGCTCCTCAGGACCGGATGATGCGCTGATGCTCATGCACCGCGATGGACGCCGCTGGCGGGAGATACGACCATGACCTTCGTAGACTATGCCGATGACGAAATGCTGGTCATGGGGCTGGTGGATGTGCTCTCGACCGACCTGCGCAACGCCCTGCGCACCCGCGACCGCGTGCTCTTTGTCGTGCCCGGCGGCACCACCCCGGGGCCAATCTTTGACGGGCTTTGTGGCCTCGATCTCGACTGGGACCGGGTCGATATCCTGCTCTCAGACGAACGCTGGCGCCCCGAGGTGCATCTGCGCTCCAACACCCGCCTTCTGCGTGAACGCCTCTTGCGCGAGCGCGCCGCCGCGGCGCGCTACCTGCCGCTCTACGCCAAATCGCCAGAACCCGAGGAGGTGCTGGCCGAGTTGGAAACCAACATCGCCCCCGCCCTGCCGATTGATGTCTGCCTGCTGGGCATGGGCACAGATATGCACACCGCCTCGCTCTTTCCCGGCACCGATCGCCTCGCCGATGCGCTGGCCGAGGATGCGCCCATCCTCGTGCCGATGCGCGCGCCGGGTCTGGAAGAGCCGCGCGTCACCCTGTCGGCGCATGTCCTGAATGGGGCCCTTTGCAAACACGTGGTCATCACCGGCACACAGAAACGTGCGGCGTTCGAGCGCGCACAGCATATGCGCCCCCTTGAGGCCCCGATTGCCGCCGTGCTAGCGGGAGCCAGAGTACATTGGTGCCCCTGAGAGGATTTCAAAATGTGGTCAGAGGTGGAAGAGGTCGCCAAAGCGGCGCGAGATATCGACATCACCGGGTTGTTCAGCGATCCCACCCGCGCCGAGACCTTTTCAACCCGTTTTGACGGGATGCTTTTTGACTACTCCAAAACCGCCCTCACCGTCCCTGCCCGCGCCGCCCTGCTGACGCTCGCCCAAACCGCAGACGTTGCGGCCCGCCGCGCCGCGATGTTCGCGGGCGAAGCGATAAACGAAACCGAGGCGCGCCCCGTTCTGCACACCGCGCTCCGCAATCTCTCGGGCCAGCCGGTGATGGTCGAGGGCAGCGATATCATGGCCGAGATTACCGAAACCCGCGCCCGCATGGCCCGCTTTGCCGATACCGTCCGGCAGGGGCCGATCACGGATGTTGTCAATATCGGCATCGGCGGCTCGCACCTTGGCCCCGAGATGGCGGTGCGCGCGCTGCGCCCCTATCACGACGGGCCGCGCTGCCATTTCGTCTCGAATGTCGATGGGGCCGACATCGCCGATACATTGGCGGGGCTGAACCCGGCAACCACCCTCGTGATTGTCGCCTCCAAGACCTTTACCACCATCGAAACCATGACCAATGCGGCCACGGCGCAGGCGTGGATGACCCGCGCCGGGGTCAATCCGGGGCCACAATTCGCCGCCGTATCCTCTGCCGCCGCAAGGGCCGCTGACTGGGGCATCGACGCAAGCGCTGTATTCGGCTTTGGCGATTATGTGGGCGGGCGCTATTCGGTTTGGGGGCCCATCGGCCTGCCGCTTATGATCGCCATCGGGCCAGACCGGTTCAAAGACTTTCTGCGCGGTGCCGAGGCGATGGACCAGCATTTCCAAACCGCCACCCCGCTCGAGAACATGCCCCTCCTGCTCGGTCTCATCGGCCTTTGGCATCATCAGGGCCTGGGCCACGGCACCCGCGCCGTATTGCCCTATGACCAACGCCTCGCACGCCTGCCCGCCTATCTGCAACAGCTTGAAATGGAATCGAACGGCAAGCGCGTGAGCATGTCCGGCGCAGCGCTCAGCCGCCCCTCTGGCCCCGTCGTCTGGGGAGAGCCGGGCACCAATGGCCAACATGCCTTTTATCAGCTGATCCATCAGGGCACCGCCGTGGTTCCCTGCGAATTTCTCGTCGCGGCCACCGGGCACGAGCCAGAGCTTGCGCATCACCACCGCCTGCTCGTGGCCAATTGCCTTGCGCAATCCAAGGCGCTCTTGCGCGGGCGCTCGCTTGACGAGGCGCGCGCGCTGATGCGCGACGCAGGCTACACCGGCCCCGAGCTTGAGCGGCAGGCCGCACACCGCGTCTTTCCCGGCAACCGCCCCTCGACCACGCTGATCTATGACCGGCTGACGCCGCGCCGTCTGGGCCAGATCATTGCGCTCTACGAACATCGCGTATTCGTCGAAGGCGTGATCCTCGGGATCAATTCGTTTGATCAATGGGGGGTGGAACTGGGCAAGGTGCTCGCCGTCGATGTCGACGCCATGCTCACCGGCGACACCAACCCCACGCGCGACGGATCAACCGCAGCGCTCGTGGCCTTTGCCCGCGCAGCCGGGGTCTGAGACGCGGGCAAGCTCCAACTCTGCTCTGCCCGCAAAATTTGACTTGGCGCAAAGTGTGACACAAAAAATTCATATATCATTCCGGGATTAATCATTGATTCAAAACGGAGTGCCGCATGACCGAGTCGCCCCTGTCCTCCCTGCCTACGCCCGAACCTGCGGCCATTCCCACCTCCCTGCCCGAGCTTGCGGTTGAGAAACCAATCCCGGCACCTGCGGCGGCAAACCTCCTCGCCACCCCGGCTGAGAACGATCCCAACTCCCTGCGTGACGCCTTCGAAAGCGGGGCCTATCCCTATGAAACCCGCATGGGTCGCCGCAGCTACGAGACCCAAAAGGCGCATCTTCAGGCCGAATTGCTCAAGGTGCAGCTTTGGGCCCAAGAGACGGGGCAGAAATTTGTGCTGATCTTCGAGGGGCGCGATGCAGCGGGCAAGGGCGGCACAATCAAACGCTTCACCGAACATCTCAACCCCCGCGCCGCCCGTGTCGTGGCCCTCAACAAACCCACCGATCAAGAACGCGGCCAGTGGTATTTTCAGCGCTATGTCCAACACCTGCCCACCTCGGGCGAAATGGTGCTTTATGACCGCTCTTGGTACAACCGCGCCGGGGTCGAGCGGGTAATGGGCTTTTGCCAGCCGCATGAATACCTCGAATTCATGCGCGAGACCCCCGAATTAGAGCGGATGCTGGTGCGTTCGGGCATCCGGCTTTACAAATACTGGTTCTCGGTCACGCAGGGCGAACAGCGCGCCCGCTTTGCCAGCCGCGAAACCGATCCGCTCAAGCAATGGAAACTCAGCCCCATCGACAAGGCCAGTCTCGATAAATGGGACGACTACACCGAGGCGAAAGAGGCGATGTTCTTCTACACCGACACCGCCGACGCGCCCTGGACAGTGATCAAGTCGAACGACAAGAAACGCGCGCGCCTCAATTGCATGCGGCACTTCCTGAGCTCTCTCGACTACCCCGGCAAAGACCCCAAAATCGCTCAGGCCCCCGATCCGCTCATCGTCTCGAACGCACAGCATGTGCTGCACAAAAGCGATCACATCTTGGGCAAATCCCTGCACCCCGAGGACCGCAAGAGCCGATGAGACACGACGACGCGCCCCTTGACGCGGTGCCCCGGTCTGGGCCAAGAGACCGCTCAGGCGGTCAAAGGGCCCGCCTGAGGCGTCAGACAAGGGGCAATCCGTGATCATCAAGGCACTCGACTCGCTCGGCGGGCTTCTTTTCGGGCGGGAAAAATACCGCCGCGGCCATTACAAACTGGCCAAGCGTCTGGCCGCCCGGCAGCGCTTTGAGGTCTACAAACCGCATCTGATCTGGCTCACAGACCCCGAATTCATCGCCGCCCGCGACATGGCCGAGGCCCGCGGCATCGAAGGCAGCCCACATGATCGCTGCTTCACGCTGATGACCTCTGCCCGCATGGTGCGCGGGATTGAGGGTAATTTCGCCGAATGCGGCGTGCGCTATGGCAAATCCTCGCTTTTCCTGCTGACCGGCGCGGGCGCGCAAAGCACCAAACGCCTGCACATCTTTGACTCCTTCCAAGGTCTGTCGGAACCCAGCGACGCCGATGTGCAATCGGGTGGCAAATCGGAGTGGTCCAAGGGTGATCTGGCCGTGCCAGAGGATATCGTGCGCCAGAACCTCAGCGCCTTTGGCGACCGTGTGGAATTGCACAAAGGCTGGATTCCTGACCGTTTCAACGATGTCGCGGATCAGGAATTTTCGCTCGTCCATGTCGATGTGGACCTTTACGAGCCGACACTCGCCTCGGTCGAATTCTTCTATCCTCGGGTCAAGCCGGGCGGCGTCATCCTCTGCGACGATTACGGCTCTGGTGATTGCCCCGGCGCGAAAAAGGCGATTGACGAATTTTTCGCCGACAAGCCGGAAAACGTGCTCTCCCTGACCAGCGGGCAATCCTTTGTGATCAAGGCCTAGGCGAGCTTTCGCGCGGGGCATTCCGCCCCCGCAAACGCGCCTTGCAGCAGGCGCGCCACGCGCCTAAGTCTGACGGTATGAAACCGCTCATCCCGATGGCCCTTGCGGCAACACTCTGCCTGCCCGCCGCCCGCTTGGGCGCGCATCCGCATGTGTTTGTTGACGTTGCCCTGCGCTTTACTGCGGATACCCAAGGGCGCCTGTCAGAGGTCGAGGTGACCTGGAGCTATGATGATTTCTTTTCCCTTCTGATCCTCACCGACATGGGCCTAGACCCCGATGGCGACGGCACCCTGACCGAGGCGGAATTGGCCCAGCTCAAAGGGTTTGATCTGATCGAATGGCCGGATGGCTTTGAGGGCGATCTTTACATGTATCAGGGCGAGACCAAGATTGCCCTTGATCACCCGATCCCCACCGGCATTGCCCTCACCAATGGCCGCATCATTGCCACCCATACCCGCACCTTCGGCCCAGTCAAAGCCGACGCTCTGCGCATCGAGGCTTATGATCCCACCTATTACGTAGCCCATAGCCTTGCCGGGCCCATCACGCTGCCCAAGGGCTGCGTCTATACGATCACCGAACCCGACCTTGACGAAAGCCAGGAGCAATTCCGCCAGATGCTGAGCGAACTCAGCGCCGAGGAACAATATTCCGGGGTCGAGATCGGCAACCTCTTTTCCGAGAGCCTTTCGGTCACATGCGCCGCCCCGTCCTAAGCCTTGCGGCCCTTGCGCTCGCAGCCCTTGTGATCTGGCTCTGGGGCTTTGGCGGGGCCGCGCAAGTCTCAACTTGGGCCCGCGCCGGACAGGCCGAGACGCAACAGGCCATGGCCCGCCTTCTGCGCGCATTGCGTGCGGGCGAACCGGGGGCGCTGGCCGGGTTGCTGGGCCTCTGCTTTGCCTATGGCTTCTTTCACGCGGCGGGGCCAGGCCATGGCAAGATCCTGATCGGTGGCTACGGCATGGCCGCACGCGTCAGCGCATTTCGCCTGTCGCTCTTGGCGCTCGCCTCCAGCTTTGCACAGGCCGCAGCGGCGGTGCTGCTGGTCTACTCCGGTGTGTTCCTCTTTGACCTCACGCGCCAGCATATGACCGATCTGGCCGAGGACATCATGGCCCCCGCCAGTTTTGCCGCCATCGCCCTTGTCGGCCTCTGGCTGGCCTTTCGCGGCCTGCGCCGCTGGCGGGCATCCCGCCCCGCCCGGCACCATGACCACCATCACCACGCTGACCATAACCACCATAATCACCATGACCACGACGCGCCTTGTTCCTCCTGTGGGCACAAACATGGGCCAACTCTGGCCGAGGCCGAGGCCGTCACCGGCTGGCGCGACGCCGCCGCCCTGATTGGCGCCGTGGCGATCCGCCCCTGCACCGGTGCGCTCTTCCTCCTCATCCTCACCTGGCGCATGGACCTTGACCTCGCGGGCATCCTTGGCGCTTTCGCCATGGGCCTTGGCACCGCCAGCGTCACCCTCGCCGTGGCCCTCGCCTCTGTCACCTTGCGCGAAGGCGCGCTGGCGCGTCTCGCCGCTGGCGATACCGCTCGTGCCCTGCCGCTCTTTGAAATCGCGGCAGGCGTGATCATTGCGGCACTCTCGACGCATCTCATGCTGGGCACGCTCTGACGAGGGTTGCACCCCGCCCCGCCCCCGTCTAACGCCAAGACCATGCAACCCCGGCTCACATATCGCCAACATGCCCGCGCCGTGCTGGGCCTTGGCCTGCCCCTGATCGGCAGCCATGTGGCGCAATTCGCCATCACCTTCACCGATGCAATCATGCTGGGCTGGTACTCGGTCGAGGCCTTGGCCGCCGAGGTTCTGGGCGGCACCATGTTCTTTGTCCTCTTCATCATGGGCTCAGGCTTTGCTTGGGCCGTGATGCCGATGGTGGCCTCTGCACAGGCCACAGGTGCCATCCCCCAGGTGCGCCGCGTGACGCGCATGGGCCTTTGGGCCTCGATCCTCTTTAGCCTTGCCACGCTGCCGCTGATGTTGGGCTCTGGCGCTCTGTTTGACCGTATGGGCCAAGAGCCCGCCACCGCCGCCCTCGCCGCCGACTACCTCGAAATCGCAGGGCTGGGCATTCTACCCGCGCTCATGGTGATGGTGCTCAAATCCTATCTCGCGGCGCTCGAACGCACAGCCGTCGTGCTCTGGGTGACGCTGGGGGCGGTGGCGCTCAACGCCGCCATCAACTATCTGCTCATTTTCGGGCATTTCGGCTTTCCCGAACTTGGCGTGCAGGGCGCGGCCATCGCCTCGCTTGGGGTCAATATCGCGTCCTTCGTGGTGCTTGGCGTCTATGTCCACCGCTCCGCCCCTGAACACGCCATTTTTCAACGCTTCTGGCGCCCCGACCCCGAGGCACTGGGCCGCGTCTTTCGGCTAGGCTGGCCCATTGGCCTGACCAATCTGGCCGAAGTTGGCCTTTTCGCGTCCGCCTCGGTGATGATGGGCTGGCTCGGCACCCTGCCCTTGGCCGCCCATGGCATCGCCATGCAGATCACGTCGGTCATCTTCATGATCCACCTTGGCCTCTCCAACGTCGCGACCGTGCGCGCAGGTCAGGCGCATGGCCGCGGCGATGGCACGGCCCTGCGTGACGGCGCGCGCGTGGTGCTTGGCCTCTCCGCCGCTGTGGCGCTCGCGACCATGGCACTCCTTCTGCTGCTGCCCGATCTGCTGGTGGGCCTCTTTCTGGCCCCCGACGATCCTGACCGGGCCGAGGTCATCGCCATTGGCCGCCAGCTTCTTGCCGCCGCCGCCCTCTTTCAACTGGTGGACGCCGCCCAAGTGCAGGCGCTTGGCCTCTTGCGCGGGGTGCAAGATACCCGCGTGCCCATGGTGATCGCCGCCCTCAGCTATTGGGCGGTCGGCGTGCCCGTAAGCTACCTTCTGGGCTTCACCTTTGGCTTGGGTGGCCCCGGCATCTGGCTTGGCCTGGCCTCGGGGCTGGCGCTGGCAGGGGTGTTCATGTTGGTGCGGTTCTGGCGCTGGTCCGTGCGCCAAATTCCATCACAGCCCAGCAGTCTGCGGCAACAGGGGTGATTGCGCGGCCCCGCTCGCGTTGGTAAAGGAAACTAACCAATTTCGGAGGACGCCATGCCCGTCATCACCAATATCGCCGATCTCAAACAGATCTACCGCCGCCGCGTCCCCAAGATGTTCTACGATTACGCCGAATCCGGCAGCTGGACAGAACAGACCTTCCGCGAGAATACCACCGACTTTGACAAGATTTACCTGCGCCAGCGGGTTGCCATCGACATGACCGGGCGCAGCACCGCCAGCCAGATGATCGGACAGGATGTGGCCATGCCCGTGGGCCTTGCCCCGGTCGGCCTTACCGGCATGCAACACGCGGATGGCGAGATCAAGGCAGCCCGCGCCGCCGAGAAATTCGGCGTGCCCTTCACCCTCTCCACCATGTCGATCTGCTCGATCGAGGATGTGGCCGAAAACACCACCAAACCCTTTTGGATGCAGGTCTATACCCTCAAGGACGATGAGTTCATGCAGCGCCTCTTTGACCGGGCGCGCGATGCCAAATGTTCGGCGGCGATGATCACCGTCGATCTGCAAATGCTGGGACAACGCCACAAAGACCTGAAAAACGGCCTCTCCGCCCCGCCCAAGCTGACCCCCAAAAGCGTCGCCAATATGATGACCAAGGTCCATTGGGGCCTGGGCATGCTGGGCACCAAGCGGCGGTTCTTCGGCAATATCGTGGGCCATGCCAAGGGCGTGACCGATCCCTCCTCGCTCAGCACTTGGACCTCCGAGGCCTTTGATCAGGCGCTCGATTGGGACCGCATCCGCCAATTCCGCAAGATGTGGGACGGCCCGCTGATCATCAAGGGCATCATGGACCCGGTCGATGCGCGCGAGGCGCTCAACGTGGGGGCCGATGCCATCATCGTGTCAAACCACGGCGGGCGGCAGCTTGACGGCGCGCTCTCGGCCATTCGCGCCCTGCCCGCCATCGTCGACGCCGTAGGCGACAAGATCGAGGTGCATCTTGATAGCGGCATCCGTTCGGGTCAGGACGTGCTCAAGGCGCTCAGCCTTGGGGCCAAGGGCACCTATATTGGCCGCGCCTTTGTCTATGGTCTGGGCGCGATGGGCGAGGCGGGCGTGACCCGCGCGCTCGAAGTCATCCACAAAGAATTGGACAGCACCATGGGCCTCTGCGGTCGCCGTGACGTGAAAACGCTCGACCGCGATATCCTGCTGGTCCCCGAGGATTTCACCGGCCGCTGGACGGTGTAAGGCGCGTCACCTCCCCAACAACCGCCGCAAGAACCCGCGCCGCGCCTGCACCTGAGGTGCGGGCGCAGGGCCCCTAGCCGCAGTCCACGCCGCCAGAACGGCGCGCGCCTCCTCGTCCAACGGCACCTCCGACGCAGGGTCTTCTGCGACATCCACATCAAACGCCCCGCGATGCTCCGCCCGCCGAACAAGATCGTGATTGCTCCCCTTCCAGCGGTCCACCACCGCCTGCCGCTGGGCATGCGGCATCAAGAACCGCCGCTTTGGCACCGCGATCACGCCCGGCGCTTCGGCAAAGAACCGATCCAGCGCCACATCCACCTGCCCCGCCGAGGCCCCCGCAGCCCGCATCTCTTGCTTAAGCAGCCGCGCAGGCTCGATCAGGCCCGTGGGCGGGCTGACATTCGCCAGTGGCACATCGGCATCTTCGCCATAGCACAGGCTCCCCGCGCCAATCTGCTCCAGCACGAAATTCACCGGATCGCGCCGCGCACTCCCCGGCTGTATCACGGCAGTGAACACCCGATCCCGGCCAACATATTTCCCCCAATACAGGGTAAAAAGCGCATAGTTCAGTACATCTTGCTGCGTGCGCTTTTCCAGCAGTTCCGCGATGGTGCCGTCCCAGGTATGGGCACCTTTGACATGCTGCTTGAAATCAGACTCAAGCCAGTGATCCTGCCTGCGAAACAGCGCAATCACCGAAACCTCGAACCCCCGCGCGCGCAATGCCTCAATGAACTGGATGACCGCCGCAGATTTATAGAGCGCCGAGAACGCTTCTGAACTCAGCACCACATCGCCCGTCCCGCTGGAAAAGAAATCCAGCGCCGCCGCGATCGCCTCTTCCCTCTGTCGCAAAATGGAAATCGCCAGACGCGCGGCATTGCCCTGCCCCTCTGCCTCTGGCCCTTCGGGCATCTCATAGGCAATCCCCAGCCCCCGCAGCGCCTCTTGCCGTTGCACCAACGCCGCCTGTATCGTCGTCGTTGCACATTTGGGCATGCCGACATGCAGGAAAGCGCGGCGTGGCATTTGGGTCAGGCTCCTCTTGCGTCACGGGACCGACGGATAGGTCAGGCATCCCCCCCAAGCAACAAGATTCCGCTTTTCAAATCCCCAAAACCCGGCTATTGGCGCAGCTTCATGCGGGGACTACAGCCTTGGAGGAGCCCCGCCCTAACTTATGGAGAGATTAAATGGCTGGAGAAATTCCTGATCTTCAAGCCCAGGAACGCGCGGGGACAGGCAAGGGCGCCGCTCGCGCAGCCCGTCGTGCGGGTATGGTTCCGGGTGTCGTGTTTGGTGGCGATAAAGAGCCGCTGGCGATCAACATTCCGTTCAACGCACTGCTCAAGCGCCTGAAAAAGGGCCGCTTCAAGTCGACGCTCTTCAACCTTCAGGTTGAAGGCCATGACGATGTGCGCGTGATCTGCCGCGACGTTCAGCGCGATGTGGTCAAGGATCTGCCGACCCATGTCGACCTGATGCGCCTGCGCCGCACCACCCGGATCAACCTGTTCATTCACGTTGATTTCATCAACGCAGAACAGTGCAAGGCCCTGCGCAAGGGCGGCGTGCTGACCGTTGTGCGCCCCGAGGTGGAACTCAACGTGCTCGCCGGCGATATCCCCGATCACGTCACCGTGGACCTCTCGAAGGTCGAGAAAATCGGCGATGTCGTCACGATCTCGATGGTCGATCTGCCCGCAGGCTCCGAGCCGGTCATCAAGGACCGCGATTTCGTGATCTGCAACATCTCCGCGCCGTCGGCACTGCGCTCGCAGGGCGATGACGAAGAAGAAGAAGATGGCGAAGAGGACTGATCCTGCCGGACCAGACCTTATTCTATACCGCGCGGCCCCATCGGGGCCGCGTTTTCTTTTGCCCCCACCGCAGCCTGTTGATTCCCGCCGCCCAAACCCCTAGACCGTGGCCCATTCAGGATCGGGGGCACCACCCATGCAGCTCTTCGTAGGTCTCGGCAATCCGGGCGCGAAATACGAACGAAACCGCCACAATATCGGCTTCATGGCGCTTGACCGCATCGCCGAGGATCACGGCTTTGGCCCATGGCGGTCCAAGTTTCAGGGCATGGTCTCTGAGGGCACGTTGGACGGCGCGCGCACCGTCCTGCTCAAGCCGATGACCTTCATGAACCTCAGCGGTCAATCCGTGGGCGAAGCGGTGCGGTTCTACAAACTCACCCCCGCCGATGTCACCGTCTTTCACGATGAATTGGATCTCGCCCCCGGCAAGCTGCGCTGCAAGACGGGCGGCGGGCACGCAGGCCACAACGGGCTGCGCTCGATCCATCAGCACATTGGCGAGGCCTATGCCCGCGTGCGCCTTGGCATCGGCCATCCCGGCCACAAAGACCGCGTGGCGCAGTACGTCCTTCAGGATTTCGCCAAATCCGAGGCCGACTGGCTCGACGATCTTTTGCGCGGCATCGGCAAAGGCGCGCCATGGCTCGCCCAAGGCAAACCCGACCGCTTTCAGAACGCCGTCGCGCAGGCCATGACACCCCCCAAACCCGCGCGCCCTGCCCCAGTGCAGACCGACCGCGCCCCACCCCCAGAGCCTGAGGCCACACCAGACCCTCGCTCGCCCATGCAAAAGCTGATGGACAAATTCCGTTAGGCCATTGATCTCAAGGTAAGGCTTGATCAAGCGCGGCAGCACTGCTCAACTGCCGACAAAACCGAAGAGGATGGGAATGCGCAACGCTCTCAAATGGCTGGGACGGATCCTGCTGCTGTTGGTCCTTGCTACGGCAGCGGTGGGCCTCTGGAAACGCGACCAGATCACCCGCCTCTGGGCGGTCAACAGCCTCTTTGACGCAGACCGCATCGTCCAGAACTTCTCGCATATGGACCGCGCCTTTTTATCCGTGCCCGTGCCGCGCGGCACCGGCCCCGTCTCGCCCCTGCCCGCAGGCCCGGCCATGACCCTGCCCGCCGTGGCCTCTGACTGGATCACCGCCCGCAACGTGACCTCGCTCATGGTCCTGCACCGGGGCGCTGTGGTGCATGAAAGCTATCACCTTGGCACCGCCCCCGAGGATCGCCGCATAAGCTGGTCCGTCGCCAAAAGCTTTCTGTCGGCCCTCTTCGGGGTGGTCATAGCCGAGGGTCAGATTGCCTCGCTCGATGATCCGGTCACGCGCTACGCCCCCAGCCTCGCAGGCAGCGCCTATGACGGCGCGAGCATCCGCCACGTGCTTCTGATGATGAGCGGCGTGGCCTTTGACGAGGATTATCTGGATTACGCATCAGACATCAACCGCATGGGCCGGGTTCTGGCCCTTGGCGGTACGATGGACGGCTTTGCCGCCGGTCTCACGGCGCGCGATGCCGCCCCCGGCACGCGCTGGAAATATGTCTCGATCGACACGCATATTCTCGCCATGGTGCTGCGCGGGGCCACCGGGCGCAGCCTGCCAGACCTCTTGTCGGAAAAGATCATCCAACCTCTAGGCTTCGACTCCGAACCCTATTACCTCACCGATGGCGAGGGCGTGGCCTTTGCGCTTGGTGGCCTCAACGTCACCACCCGCGACTATGCCCGCTTTGGCCTGATGGCCGCCAATCTGGGGCGCTACAACGGGCAACAGGTGGTGCCCGAGGATTGGATGCGCGCGGCCACAACACCCACCGCCCCCACAGCACCGGGCGATCTGCAATATGGCTTTCAATGGTGGATGCCCGCCGATGCCCAACCCGGCGAATTCTTCGGCCACGGCATTTACGGCCAGTATATCTATATCGACCGCGCCCGCGAGGTGGTGATCATCGCCACCTCCGCCGACCGCGCCTTTCGCGAACCGGGCGTCAAACACGGCAATATCGCCGTGCTGCGCCAGATCGCCGGGGCGCTCTGATCCCCAAACCCCACCCCGGGTCAAGCCCGGGACGGGGAATAGACGCCTAGCTTACCCCAAGGCCGCATCACAGCGCCCGCAGGTGCCGGGATGCTTGTGCTGCCCCACATCAGGCAGGATTTTCCAACAACGCTGGCATTTCTCGCCTTCCGCGCGCTCGAAAACCACGCCGACCGTGTCCACCTCAGGCAAACGAAACGCCTCATCGGGGCGCGGATCGCCGGTCAGCATCAAATCCGACGTGATACAGATATCCGCGAAATCCACCGATTTCAGCGCCGTCAGCATCTCGGCATCGCGGATATGCACCACCGGTGCCGCCTCTAGGCTGGCCCCGATCACCTTGTCTGTCCGCTGCACCTCTAGCGCCGCCGTCACCACCCGCCGCGCCTGCCGCACCATGGCCCATTTCGCCGCCAGCGGCTCATTAAGCCACTCGGCGGGCGTATCGGGAATATCCGTCAGGTGGATGGAACTGTCCTCACCGGGGAAGCGCGACAGCCACACCTCCTCCATGGTGAACACCAGCACTGGCGCGAGCCATGTCGTCAGCCGGTGAAACAAGAGATCAAGCACCGTGCGCGCCGCCCGCCGCCGCGCGGTGTCGCCATCGCAATAAAGCGCATCCTTGCGAATATCGAAATAGAACGCACTCAGATCGAGCGTGCAGAAGTTAAAGATTTGCTGGAAAACCCCTTGAAAATCATAGGTTTCATAGCCTTTCTTGACCTTGTGATCCAGCTCCGCCAGACGGTGCAGCACCCAGCGTTCCAGCTCCGGCATCTCTGCCGGGTCCACGCGATCCGCCTCAGTGAACGGGGCCAAAGCCCCCAGCATGAACCGCAGCGTATTGCGCAAACGGCGATAGCCATCGGCCACGCCCTTGAGGATTTCCGGCCCGATCCGCAAATCGGCAGTATAATCCGCCTGCGCCACCCAAAGCCGCAGAATATCCGCGCCATATTGCTTGACCACTTCCTCGGGCGCGACCGTATTGCCCAAGGATTTCGACATCTTGTTGCCCTTCTCATCAAGGGTAAAGCCATGCGTCAGCACCCCCCGATAAGGCGCGCGCCCGCGTGTCCCACAAGCCTGCAACATCGACGAATGGAACCAGCCGCGATGCTGATCCGTGCCCTCTAGGTATAGATCGGCCAAACCATCCTCAGACCCGTCCTCGCGGTCGCGCAGCACAAAGGCATGCGTCGAACCTGAATCAAACCACACATCGAGAATGTCATCGACCTTGCGCCAGTCGTCCGGGTTCACGATGCCCGACAGGAACCGCTCTTTCGCGCCCTCTTTATACCACGCATCCGCGCCCTCTTCCTCAAAGGCCGCAAGGATACGCGCATTCACCTCTTCATTCCGCAAAAGGTAATCAGAATCCGTGGGTTGCGCGCCGTTCTTCACAAAGCAGGTGAGCGGCACACCCCAGGCACGCTGACGGCTCAGCACCCAATCGGGCCGCGCCTCGATCATGGAATAGAGCCGGTTGCGCCCGGTCTTGGGCGTCCATGTCACCAATTCATCAATCGAGCGCAGGGCGCGCTCGCGAATACTGGTGCCATAGGTGTCCTGCCCGTCGCCCACCGCCCGGTCAATCGCCGCAAACCACTGCGGCGTGTTGCGATAGATCACAGGGGCCTTGGAGCGCCAGCTATGCGGATAGCTGTGCTTGATCTTGCCCCGCGCGAGCAGCCCGCCCACCTCGGCCAGCTTGTCTATCACCGCCTTGTTGGCATTGCCCTCCTTGCCCTTGCGATCAAGGATGAACTTGCCGCCAAAGAACGGCAGATCGGGCCGGAAAGAGCCATCTTCCAGCACGTTATAGGTAATCACCTGCTCCAGCATGCCCAAGTCGCGGTAAAGCTCGAACTCCTCCATCCCGTGCGAGGGCGCGCAATGGACAAACCCGGTGCCTTCTTCGTCACTCACGAAATCAGCGGCCCGGAAATCGCGCAGGTCATCCCATTCGCCATTCCCGCCTTCGGCCCCTTTCAGCGGATGCTCAAGCTGCAGCCCCGCCAATTCCTGCGTCGGCACATCGCGCACGCGCCGATACATCGACGGCTCCAGCCGGGCGCGGGTCATCACATCCTCGGCGCGGGTATCGGCGAGGATGAATTTCTCCCCCACCGCCGCCCAACACTCGCCCGGCGTCGCGATCACCTCATAAAGGCCATAGGAAATCCCCTCGCCATACACCACGGCTTTGTTTGAGGGCATGGTCCACGGCGTCGTGGTCCAGATGACAACCGAAGCACCCATCAGGTCTACCGGCATTGTACCAATTGGTTCATCACCCTGACTTCCGGCTTGCGGAGACGAGATTGCACCGACCCGAAACTTCACCCAAACCGTAAAGCTCTCCTTGTCGTGATACTCCACCTCCGCCTCGGCCAGCGCGGTTTTCTCGACCGGCGACCACATCACCGGCTTTGACCCCTGATAGAGCACGCCGGTCATCAGGAATTTCTGGAACTCCTCCGCGATGATCCGCTCGGCGCGGAAATCCATCGTAAGGTAAGGGCGATCCCAACAGCCGGTGATCCCCAGCCGCTTGAACTCTTCGCGCTGAATGTCGATCCAGCCCTCGGCGAACTTGCGGCATTCCTGACGGAAATCCACCACATCCACCTTGTCCTTATCCATCCCCTTGGCGCGGTATTGCTCTTCGATCTTCCACTCGATCGGCAGCCCGTGACAATCCCAGCCGGGGATATAGCGCGCATCGCGGCCCATCATCTGCTGGCTGCGCACGACCATATCCTTGAGGATTTTGTTCAGCGCATGCCCGATGTGCAGATGCCCGTTGGCATAGGGCGGGCCATCGTGCAGCGTAAAGGGAACACGCCCTGCGGCCTGCTCGCGCAGCTTTTCATAGACCCCGATCCGCGCCCAACGTGCCAGCCACTCAGGCTCGCGCGCGGGCAATCCGGCGCGCATCGGGAAATCAGTCTCGGGCAGGTTCAGCGTGTCTTTGTAATCCGGCGTTTGGCCCGGTGTCTGTGTCGTGTCGGCGCACATGGTTTGCGTCCTTGTCACTGGTCTGGAATTTGGGGGGGTGAAAGGTGGCGCGGGTGCCCATACGCCTTGTCCCGGCAGCTCGATTGTCTCAGAGCGCCGGGCATGTAATTCGAATAATGATCGCTTTGCGTCTCATCATGCGACGCCTTATAGGCGCGCTCCGGCCAAGCGTCCAGAGGGCGCAGCCCCCGCCTGTCTGAAAAGAAAGCGGCCCGAATTCTTTTCAGGAATTCGCCCCCACCAGACCAAATCAGGGGATTGCCTCTGCCCGCACCCCGCGCCACATAAGACGCATGACCGCCACCCTGCCCCCGCGTTTCCCCATCACCCGCCCCGAGATCGAGCGGGTCGTAACCGCGTTCTACGCGGCGGTGCGCGCGCATCCCGGTCTTGGGCCGATCTTTGCGGTCCATGTCACCGACTGGCCCGCACACGAGGCCAAGGTGGCCGATTTCTGGGCCAATTCGATTTTGCACGAACGCGTCTATGACGGCAGCCCGATGGCCGCCCATGTCAACGCCCGCAATGTGCAACCGGGCATGTTCTCTACATGGCTCGCGCTCTTTGATTCGGTGCTCTTGCGCGAACTCTCTCCCGATCAGGCCGCGTCATGGTCGGCGCTGGCGCATCGCATCGGGCGGTCCTTGCGCGCGGGCGTGGTGGATCGCAGCACCCATGCCGGTGGCATCCCGAAACTGCGCTGAACCCGGCCAATCCTTGCCAAACCGCAGACATGCCAGCGGCCAGTTTCGGCCTACAGCGGGAATCTGCCTTTTGACACCCCCCAAAATGGCAGCAAAGCGCCGGAAATCCCCACAGGCCTTGGGCAGGCTCGGTGATCACCCCACCTCTGGTCTATGGTGATCCCAGTCAGAAAGGAGCCTCTCATGCATATCCCCCAAGATGACATCCAACGCCAAGCCAATCGCGATCTCAACCGCTATGGCCCTCCCGGCCATGATCCGGCGGCGGGCACGCGCGGCGGGCTGACAGGCCTGCTGGTTGTCGTGATCCTGATGGGCGCGCTGATCGCCTTCAGCATGCTCAGCCCGTCGAATACCGGCGACACCACCGCCCCACCCAGCGTGATCGACGGCGCAACATCGCAACAAACCCCTGCCGCCCCGGTCGACTAACGGCCACACTCACGGCGCAGACGGCCCGGCCATTCTCCACCATGGCCGGGTCGCGCGATGCCCGCCTGCCTCAATCAAGCGATGTCACCCACAATACCGTGGCATCCTCGACACTGACCGAAATCACGTTATGCCCCATCGTGGCATCGTAATAGGCGCTGTCGCCCCGGCGCATCTCAATGGGCTCGTAAAACTCGGTAAAGAGCCGCACCACCCCAGTCAGCACATACAGAAATTCCTCGCCGTCATGGCGCACCCAGCCGCCGAACTCCTCAACCGAGCGGGCACGGATCCGCGCGCGGTAAGGCATCATACGTTTCTGGCTCAGCGCATCGGCCAGCAAATCATGCTCATAGGTGGCCGTCGCCTTGGCCGTGCCCTCGCCCACGCGCGTCACCGCCATGCGTCCGTTGATCCGGTCGCGCGACGGCGGGGTAAAAAGCTGTGGGACAGAGATTTCCAACCCCTGCGCCAGCTTTTTCAAAGCGTCATAGGTGGGCGACATCTGGCCATTCTCGATTTTCGACAGGGTCGAGCGTGCCAGCCCCGCCTGCTTCGCCGCCTGTTCCAGCGTCCAACCGCGCGCCTTGCGCAGGCTGCGCACCCGCGCGCCCAGATCAAGCGGCTCAGGTGCGGCGGCACCGCCGGTCTCGCGCGTCACGCGCAGCAGAGGGGGTAAAGCTTGATCGGTCATAGCCCCATGCTATAGGCCAAGCGCAGACACCCTTGCAACCGCCGCCAGAGCCTCCTAAGCCAACGCAATGACCGCGATATTCGATCAAGGGCCAAGCGCCCCCTGTCCCACCCCCTTCAACCTCGCCGCGCATGTTCTGGGCCGGGCCGAGGCGCAGCCGGACAAGATCGCGCTGGCGGTCCTCAGCCTCGCCAAGGCCGACCGCTGGAGCTATGGCCGCCTTTTGGCCGCTGTGCGCGGCACCGGCACCGGCCTTTTGCGCGCGGGTCTCACCCCCGGCGACCGGGTTTTGATGCGGCTGGGCAATACGATGGAATTTCCGATTGCCTATCTCGGGGCCATCGCCGTTGGTCTCATCCCCATTCCCACCTCCAGCCAACTGACCGCGCCCGAGGTGGCGGGTATGATCGAAACCACCCAACCGGCGCTGATCCTGCGCGCCGCAGGCGTGGCTTGTCCTGAAACCGATATCCCCACGCTCGATGAACCCACCCTTGAGGCGATGCGCGATCTGCCCCCCGCCGATTGGCACATGGGCGATCCCGACCGCCCCGCCTATATCATCTATACCTCCGGCACCTCGGGCATTCCGCGTGCCGTGGTCCATGCCCATCGCGCCATCTGGGCGCGGCAGATGATGTCTGACGGCTGGTACGGGCTGCGCGCAGATGACCGGCTCTGCCATGCGGGTGCCTTCAACTGGACCTTTACCCTTGGCACCGGCCTGATGGACCCATGGACCATGGGCGCGACCGCCCTCATCCCCGCGCCCGGTATCACGCCCGAACAATTGCCGCTCCTCCTCAAACGCCATGACGCCACGATCTTTGCCGCCGCCCCCGGCGTCTATCGCAAACTCTTTCAGCCGGGTGCTTCCCTCTCTCTGCCGCATCTGCGGCACGGGCTGGCGGCAGGCGAAAAACTCTCGGACACCATCCGCCAGCATTGGCAAAACGCCACCGGCACGCCAATCTACGAGGCCTACGGCATGTCCGAATGCTCAACCTTCATTTCCGGCAGCCCCGATCATCCCGCCGCCCCCGGCACGCTTGGCCGCCCCCAGACAGGCCGCCGGGTCGCGATCCTTGCCAACGGCACCCCCGTGCCCCTTGGCACCGAAGGCACCATTGCGATCCACCGCTCAGACCCCGGCCTGATGCTGGGCTATCTCGGCGCACCCGAGGCCACGGCCGAGAAATTCACCGGCGATTGGTTCCTCACGGGCGATCAGGGGATGATGGATGCTGCGGGTCACATCACCTATCTGGGCCGCGCCGACGATATGATGAACGCCGGTGGCTACCGCGTCTCCCCGATGGAGGTCGAGTCCGCACTCAGCGCCCATCCCGGCATCACCGCCGTCGCCGTGACCGATATTGCGGTGAAAGAGGATGCGCGCGTCATCATGGCCTTCTATACTGGTCCCCAAACCCTCGACCCCGCCACGCTCGACGCCTTCGCGCGGACGCGGCTCGCGGGATACAAGGCCCCGCGCGCCTATCACCACGTCGCGGCCCTGCCCACCGGGGCCAATGGCAAAATCCTGCGCCGCGCCCTGCGGCCGATCTATGAGGGCCTCAATGGTCAAGCTTGATATCATCTCCGACCCGATCTGCCCTTGGTGCTATATCGGCAAGACCCTGCTCGATCAGGCCCTGGCCCAGCGCCCCGATCACCCGTTCGAGATTGAATGGCATCCGTTTCAGCTCAACCCCGACATGCCTGCCGAAGGCATGGACCGCCGCGACTATCTAGAGACCAAGTTTGGCGGCAAAGACGGGGCCATCCGCGCCTATGCCCCCGTGGTGGAACGCGCCGAGGCAGCGGGGCTCACGATTGATTTCGCCGCCATCAAACGCACGCCCAACACGCTTGACGCCCATCGCCTGCTGCATTGGGCCGGCATCGAAGGCTGTCAGGACCGCATGGCCATGGCCCTCTTTCAGGCCTATTTCAACGAAGGCCGCGACATCGGCGACCCCGAGGTTCTGGCCGATCTCGCCGACAGCCTCAGCTTGGATGGCGCCATGATCCAGCGCCTTTTGGCCACCGAAGCCGACCGCGAAGACATCCGCACCCGCGATGCGCAATTTCGCCAGATGGGCATCACCGGCGTGCCCACCTTCATCGTCGGCGGTCAACATGCCGTGCCCGGCTGCCAACCCACCGACCTCTGGGTCAAGGTGATCGACGACCTGACCGCCGCCGCAAGCTGAACCTCACGCCACAGCCATCCGCCGCGCCAATCGCCGCTCGCGCCAAAAGGTATAGATGCCCGAGGCGATGATGATCCCCGCCCCCGCCAGCGTCCAGACATCGGGCCGCTCGTCAAAGAGCGTGACCCCGATGATCAGCGCAAACACCAGCCGCGAATAACGAAACGGCGTGATCACCGCCACATCACCGAGCCGCATCGCCGCCACGATGGCATAATAGGCCGACACCCCGCACAAAAGCGCCAGCGCCAGATCGCGCCAGTTCACCGCCGTGGGCATCGCAGGCGTGCCGTGAAACGCCAGCAAAATTACCCCCGTCGGCACCAGCGTGGCAAAGGCATAGGTCGACAGCTGCATGGATGAGATCGACCTTGGCACGCGGCGCGTCGCCAGATCGCGCGCCGCCAACCCAAAGACCGCCAATACCGCAAAAAGCGACGCTGGCTCAAACCCCGCCATGCCGGGCCGGATCACCATCAGCACGCCGCAAAACCCCACAAGGATCGCCGCCCACCGCCGCCAGCCCACCGCTTCCCCCAAAAAGAGCGCGGCCCCCAAAGTGACCGCAAGCGGCGTGGCCTGCAAAATCGCCGAGGCCGACGACAGCGGCGTCAGCGCAATCGCCATCACAAATCCCAGCGTGCCCACCAACTCGCCGCAATTGCGCAGGATCACCGACCGAGACACCAGATCCCGCGACCAAAGCCGCCCCCCCTGCGCCCGCGTCATCGCGCCAAAGATCAGCGCCCCGCCCAGGCCCAACAGAATGATGATCTGCCCCACCGGCAGAGTATCCGCCAGCCGCTTGATGAACATATCCTCCAGCGCGAAACCGCCCATCGAGAGGACCATCAGAATACTGCCGCGCAGGTTTTCCATCTCAGACTTTCTTGACCGGGTTGCAAATCGGTGGAACGCCCGTGATAGCCCGGATCACCTGCCCAAAAAAGCGGCAGAGCTATGACAGCACAACATGACCGCTATGCTTGGCCTTATGCTCGGGCTCGACATGGATCGTGACCCGCGCCCCCGGCAGTGCCGCCATCAGCGCCGCCTCGATGCGGTCGCAAAGATCATGCGCCGCCTCAACCGTGGTTGCGCCCGGCATCACCAGATGGAATTCGATGAACGTGACCGGCCCGGCATGGCGGGTGCGCAGATCATGCGCCTGCAACGCGGCATCGTCGCTGGCCGCCGTTTCGATCACCCGCCGGATGGTGGCCAGTTCCGCCTCGGATACCGCCTCATCCATCAACCCGCTCAGCGAGGCCTTGATCACCATACTGCCCGACCACAGGATATTGACCGCCACCAAAACCGCCATCGCCGGATCAAGCCAGAGCCACCCCGTCGCCAGCGCCAGCCCCACCCCAAAGAGCACGCCCACAGAAGACACCACATCCGTCATCAGATGCTTGCCATCCGCCACCAACGCCGGCGAGCGATAGCGCCGCCCGTTGCGGATAAGCGCCAGCGCCCAGATTGCGTTGATCGTCCCCGCCGCCATATTGATCGCCATGCCCAGCAGGGGCGCATCCATCGCGCGCGGGGCTTGAAACCCGTCATAGGCCTCCCGCAGGATAAAGAGCGCCGCAATGACGATTAAAACCCCCTCGAGCACCGCCGAGAAAAACTCTGCCTTGTGATGCCCGAACGGGTGATTGTCATCCGCAGGCCGCCGCGCCACCCTCAGCGCGACAATCACCGCAAGGGCCGTGGCCAGATTGACAAGACTCTCCAGCGCATCCGACATCAGCGCCAGTGACCCGGTAAGCGCCCAAGCCAGCGCCTTGAGCGCCAGCACGATCAACCCCACGATGAGGCTGCCAATCGCCAGCCGCATCACCCGCGCGTTGACGGTGCCCGCGTCACTCACCGGATTTGATCGGCACGCCATAGAGTTCGAGCCGATGCCCGATCAGGCGATACCCCAGCTTTTCAGCGATCTTGTCTTGCAACGCCTCAATCTCAGGATCGACAAATTCGATCACCTCACCCGAATTCATATCAATCAGATGATCGTGATGGTCGCGCTCGGCATCCTCATAGCGCGCGCGCCCGTCGCCGAATTCCAACTTGTCGAGAATGCCCGCCTCTTCAAACAGCTTGACGGTGCGATAGACCGTCGCAATCGAGATCCGAGGGTCACGCCCCGAGGCGCGGGCATAGAGCTCCTCGACATCCGGATGATCATCCGACCCTTCCAGCACGGACGCAATCGTGCGGCGCTGCTCCGTCATGCGCAGCCCTTTGGCTTCGCAACGCTCGGTGATGGTCTCAGTCATGGGCGGCCTCATCTTCTCTTGCGGCGGTGCCTTACCCGCAAGGGGCGGTACTGACCAGCCCCTTTGCCGCCCAGTCTGGACACTCAATGTGTCGTTGTGCGCGAGAATAACTGAATGACCACGATCCCCGCAAGGATCATGCCGGTCCCGATGATCGCGGGCAGATCCAGCTTCTGACCAAAGACCACATAGCCAATACAGGCAATAAACACGATCCCCAGCCCCGACCAGACCGCATAGACCACGCCCACGGGCATCACCTTAAGCGTTTGCGCAAGAAGGTAAAAGCTGATCGCATAGGCCACCACCACCAGAACCGACGGCCAGAACCGGGTGAATTGCTGGCTGGCTTGCAATGCCGTGGTGCCCGCTGTTTCAGCGAGAATGGCAAGGAAGAGGATCAGATAGACCTGTGGGATCATGGCACGCGCTCCGGTCTTGGGCAGTCGCGCCCAGACTTATGCGAGGGCGCGCGCGGCGTCCACCGGGAAAGGGACGGGGTTTCGCTTGCGCCTTGCTCGGAAACCCCGCGCGGAACAAGGCGCGTCGCGCCGCCGCGCGGATCGCCGGGCCGCGCGGCTCATCTCTTGATGCAAATCTCAGCGAACCCCAATCCCCTTAAACCCTTCTTGCCAGCCCCCTCCCCCCACCCCATATTCCCCTCATGTTGAAATTCACCCCGATCCTTCTCGCCATCCTTTACGCGCTCGCCATGTACCGCTTCTCGGTCTGGCGCACCTCGCGGGAATTGGATGCGCAATCGACCGAATTGGCCGACCCCAAGCTCAAGGCGATGACAGACCGCCTCGCCCGTGCGCTCGACCTGCCCCGCGTGCGGGTGCATATCTACGAGATTGACCCGGTAAATGGTCTGGCAGCCCCTGACGGGCGGATTTTCATCACCCGTGGTTTCTATCGCAAGTTTCAGACCGGCGAGGTTTCAGCCGAAGAAATGGCCTCGGTCATCGCGCATGAACTGGGCCATGTCGCCTTGGGGCATTCGCGCCGCCGGATGATCGACTTTTCCGGGCAGAACGCCCTGCGCACCGCCCTTGCCATGATCCTGTCGCGCTTCATACCCGGTCTGGGCGTCTGGATCGCCAATGGTCTGACCACGCTGCTCGCTGCCCGCCTCTCGCGCGGCGACGAGTATGAGGCCGATGCCTATGCCGCCGCCCTCTTGACCAAGGCGGGCATCGGCACCGCCCCGCAAAAATCGCTGTTTGAAAAACTCGAAGCGTTAACAAACGGTGCGGGCGGCGCCATGCCCGCATGGTTGCTCAGCCACCCCAAGACCGCCGAACGGATCGCCGCCATCGAAAAGCTCGAAAACCGCTGGCACCAAAGCCTGCCCTGATCCCCGTCATCCTCGGGCTTGACCCGAGGACCTCTCACCCCCAACCACCTTACAAAACCCCCGTACCAACCTTACAAACCTTACCATTCGTCACCCTTCAAATTTTTTGATCAAATTATCTTGGCAAGCCCCCCATTGCCGGGCTAGGCTGTTACAAAATCATCATCAGGACTTTCTTCCAATGGATCTTACACAGTTCCAGACCTTCCGCGTGGCTGCCTGTGACCTCAATGGCCGGATGCGCGGCAAACGCCTTCCCGCCGCCCATGCCGACAAACTCAGCACAGGTAGCGTGCGTATGCCGCTCTCATCGCTAAATCTTGATATCTTTGGGGCAGACATTGAAAACTCGCCCCTCGTTTTTGATACGGGCGACATCGACGGCGTGCTCCTGCCCACCGACCGTGGCCCGGTGCCCCTGCCCTGGCTCGAAGTGCCACAGGGCCTTGTGCCCATGGTCATGCACCACGAAGACGGCACGCCCTTTGCCGGCGATCCCCGCCACGCACTGGTCGCCGTGCTGGATCGCTACGCGGCCTACGGCTGGCATGTCGCCGCCGCGACCGAGCTAGAGTTCACCTTGGTGGACGGAAAAGGAAATACTCTCAAGAACATACGCGACCCCCGCAATGGCCGCCGCATGAAGTCTCCTGGCATTCTTTCGCTCGGCCAGATGGATGCGTTCGACGGATTTCTCAGCGCCTTGTACGACGCCGGTCTGGAAATGGGCCTTCCGGTCGAGACCGCCGTCAGCGAGGCGGGGATTGGCCAGTTCGAATTGACCCTGCATCACCAAAACGCCCTGCGCGCCGCTGATGACACATGGCTTTTCAAGACGCTTATCAAGGGCTTGGCCCGCCAACACGGCTATGTCGCCACCTTTATGGCCAAACCCTTCGAGGATGACACCGGCAACGGGATGCATATGCATTTCTCGGTGATGGACAAGGCCGGCAATAATGTTTTCAACGATGGCACAGCGGCTGGCACCGACGTCCTGCGCGCCGCCGTCGCCGGGTGTCTTGCAGCAATGCCGCCATCCACGCTGATTTTTGCGCCACATGCCAACAGTTATGCAAGACTGGTTCCCGGCGCGCATGCGCCAACCGGTGCGGGCTGGGGCTATGAGAACCGCACCACAGCGGTCCGCATTCCCGGCGGCCCGCCCGCTGCGCGCCGCATCGAGCACCGCGTTGCGGGCGGCGATATCAATCCATATCTCAGTTTTGCTGCTATTCTAGGCGCCGCGATCACCGGGATCGAAGAGGGGCTTACCCCGCCCCCGCCCATCAGCGGCAATGCCTACGAGGTCGAGATGCCGCAACTGGCCGCAGATTGGGCCACGGCAATTGACTGGTTTGAACAGGATGCCATGATGGCGCGCATCTTTCACCCCGATCTGATCCGCAACCTCGTGATGACCAAGCGTCAGGAATTGGCCTATATGTCGCCGATTCCCAAAGAAGACCACTGGAAGACCTATCTCGAAACGGTGTAGCCTGAAGGGGCAACCCCGCCTTAATTTGATCAAATCAAGAGACCGCCATGAAAATCGGCATCCTGAAAACCGGCCACGCCCCCGACATCGTCCAAGACGAGTTGGGTGACTACGAGGTGATGTTCGCCCAGCTGCTTGATGGGCACGGGTTTGAGTTCGATCATTACAACGTGGTGGATGAAGAATTCCCTACCGGACCGGACGCCGCAGACGGCTGGCTCATCACCGGCTCCAAACATGGGGCTTATGAGGACCATCCTTGGATCGCGCCGCTGGAACAGCTGATCCGCGACATCCACGCGAGCGGGCGTCCCTTGGTGGGTGTCTGCTTTGGCCATCAGATCATCGCGCAGGCCATGGGCGGCAAGGTCGAGAAATTCGGCGGCGGCTGGCAGGTGGGCGTCACCGACTATGACATCGAAGGCCAGCGCCTGCCCCTCAACGCTTGGCATCAAGATCAAGTCACGGAACTGCCCAAAGGGGCCGAAGTGGTTGGCTCAAGCGCATTTTGCGAGAATGCGGCCCTGCTCTATGGTGATCGGATCTACACGATCCAGCCGCATCCCGAGTTTACCGCCACCATGATCGACCGCCTTATTCACCACCGCGCACCCGGCGTGGTGCCCCCAGACCTGATTGCAGCGGCCAAGTCAAAACTTGACCATCCCACCGCAAATGCAACGATAGCCGCCCGCATGGCGGAGTTTTTCAAACGAGGTGCCAGCCATGGCCGATCTAAGTGAACTTACAAATTCCCTGCCCAAAACAGCCCAGACCTATCTGGAGAACCGCCGCCTAGACGAGGTGGAATGCATCATCTCGGATCTGCCCGGCATCGCACGCGGCAAGGCGGTGCCCGCCACAAAATTCGCCAGGCAGAAATACTTTCACCTGCCGGATTCCATCTTTTTCCAAACCATTACAGGCGATTGGGGCGAAGCAGCCGGCGAAGGCGGCTTTATCGAGCGCGACATGATCCTGCGCCCTGACATGTCCACCGCCACCGCCGCCCCCTGGACGGCCGACTGGACGCTGCAGGTGATCCACGACGCCTTTGACCGCGAAGGCGCGCCCATCCCCTTTTCCCCGCGCAACGTGCTGCGCCGGGTGGTCGATATGTATCACGCCCATGGCATGAACCCCGTGGTCGCCCCGGAAATGGAATTCTTCCTCGTGGCCCGCAATCTCGACCCGGCGCATGAGATCAAGCCGATGATGGGCCGCTCCGGTCGCCCCGCCGCCGCCCGTCAGGCCTATTCCATGACAGCGGTCGATGAATTCGGCCCCGTGATCGACGACATCTATGATTTCGCCGAAGCGCAAGGGTTCGAGATCGACGGCATCACCCAAGAAGGCGGGGCCGGGCAGCTGGAAATCAACCTGCGCCATGGCGATCCGATCAAACTGGCGGATGAAGTGTTTTATTTCAAACGGCTGATCCGCGAAGCCGCCCTGCGCCATGACTGTTTTGCCACCTTCATGGCCAAACCCATCGCCGACGAGCCTGGCAGTGCCATGCATATCCACCACTCGATCCTCGACATGGAAACAGGCCGCAACATTTTTGCCGGGCCACAGGGCGGTGAAACCGACGCGTTTTTCCACTTTATCGGCGGCTTGCAGAAACACCTGCCCTCGGCCATCGCGGTGCTGGCCCCCTATGTCAATTCCTACCGTCGCTACGTCAAGGATCACGCCGCGCCGATCAACCTTGCATGGGGCCGCGACAACCGCACCACGGGCATTCGCGTGCCGCTCTCGGGCCCCGAGGCGCGGCGGGTGGAAAACCGCATGGCGGGTATGGATTGCAACCCCTATCTGGGCATCGCGGCCAGCCTTGCCTGCGGTCTCTTGGGTATCCTCAACGAGGATTGGCCCGACAAACAGTTCAAAGGCGACGCCTATTCCGGTGAGCCGGATATCCCCAATGTCATGGGCGACGCGCTTGATATGTTCGAAGAGGCCAAGGCGCTGCACGAGATCCTCGGGCCGGAATTTGCCCGTGTCTACGCCATCGTGAAACGCACCGAATACGAGGAATTCCTCCAGGTCATCAGCCCATGGGAGCGTGAGCATCTCCTTCTCAACGTCTGAGCCGCGCGGCAGGGGCGTGCTAATGAGTATTTGCACCAAGAAGAAGCCATGAACCTGCTCTATTCCAACGACCGGCGCGGCAGCTATCCGCCAAGCTGGTATGCGGCTACGGCCACACCCCTGCCAGAGTTCGCGCCGTTGCGCGGCACAGAGCGGGCCGATGTCTGCGTGGTGGGCGCGGGCTATACTGGCCTTTCGGCGGCGCTACACCTTGCAGAGGCGGGATTTGATGTCGTCCTGCTCGAGGCGCAGCGCGTGGGCTTTGGCGCATCGGGGCGCAATGGCGGGCAATTGGGCAGCGGTCAGCGGATGGAACAAACCGCGCTGGAACGTCTGGTGGGCGCAGAGGATGCCCGGCACCTCTGGCAGTTGGCCGAAGAGGCCAAGGATCTGGTAAAATCCCTCGTCGCGCGACATGGAATAGACTGTCATCTAAAACCCGGTGTGGCACATGCCTGTTTCTCGGCGCGCGAAATGGCGGCGGAACACGACTATGCCGATCATCTGGCCGCGCGATACGGATATGAGCAGATCGAAAAGCTGGATGCAGCAGGCTTTGCAGCACTCTGCCCCTCGCCGGCCTATCACGGCGGCACTCTGGATATGGGGGCCGCACATTTGCACCCGCTTGGCCTTGCGCTCGGCCTCGCGCGCGCCGCTCTTGCGGCAGGCGTGCGTATCCACGAAGGCTCTGCCGTGCATCAGATCACCCGCGGTGCCAAGCTGCGCGTTGCCACCGATGCGGGATCAATCGAGGCGGATCACCTTATTTTGGCCTGCAACGGCTATCTTGGCGGGCTCGAGCGCAAGGTCGCCGCGCGGGTCATGCCGATCAACAATTTCATCGTGGCAACAGAACCTTTGGGGGATGCAGCAGCCCGCGTGCTGGCGCGCGACGTGGCGGTCGCGGATACAAAGTTCGTGGTCAATTACTTTCGCCTCAGCCATGACAAGCGCCTGCTGTTCGGTGGCGGCGAGAGTTATGGCTATCGCTTTCCCAAGGATATCCGTGCCACCGTGCGCAAACCGATGCTCGAGATTTTTCCGCATCTGCGCGACACAAAGCTCGACTATGCGTGGGGCGGCACGCTGGCCATCACGATGCGGCGGATGCCCTATCTGGCACGGCTTGCGCCTAATATTCTGACCGCTTCGGGCTATTCCGGGCATGGCGTGGGCACAGCCACCCATGCGGGCCGCCTGATGGCCGAGGCCGTACGCGGCGAGGCATCCGGGTTTGACTGCATGGCGCGCGTCCCGGCCCCGGCGTTTCCGGGGGGCACCGCCCTGCGCAGCCCACTTTTGGTGCTGGCGATGACATGGTTTTCGCTGCGCGACCGCCTCGGTCTCTGATTCAATCATCAGCGTGATATTGCCCTTTGCCCCATCGCCAGTGGGGTTTTCTTTGACAAACTGTCACAATTAACGCCTATATGTTCCGGAAACCCGAAACCTAGCTTCAGGAAATCCGAAAACATGGCCCTTGCCCCTAATGTCTATGACGCAGAACCCATCCCGGAAGCCGCCCGCGCGGAAATCGACCGGATGCTGCAATCGGGCGATCTCTTCCGGTATACCGCTCCGGAAAATGCCCCCGTAACATTGCTGGAGCGGGAGTTTGCTGCACTTCTGGGCTCGAAATACGCGCTGGCCGTGTCCTCTTGCTCGGCCGCGCTGTTTCTCTCACTCAAGGCGCTTGGCCTGCCGCGCGATGCGCGGGTCTTGATCCCCGGCTTTACCTTTGCCGCCGTCCCGTCTTCGGTGTTGCATGCCGATTGTGTGCCCGTGCTCTGTGAAGTGGGCGAGAATTATCGCATCGACATCGCCGATTTCACGGCACGTCTAGACACGGTGCAGGCGGTGATCATCAGCCATATGCGCGGCCATACCTCGGATATGGATGCGATCATGGCGCTCTGCGCAGCGCGGAACATTCCAGTGATCGAGGACGCGGCACATTCGCTTGGCACCACATGGGGCGGGCACAACATCGGCACCATCGGGCAAATCGGCTGTTTCAGCTTTCAATCCTACAAGCTGGTCAATGCTGGCGAAGGCGGGATCATGGTCAGCGACGATGCCGATCTGATCGCCCGCGCCGTCATCATGTCGGGTGCCTATGAGCACAACTGGGCCAAGCATCTGACAGCACCGGATGCAGCCCTTGAGGCGGCGTTTGCCCGTGCTCAGAACCAATTGCCGCTCTACAATCTGCGGCTCAACAACCTGTCTGCGGCAATCATCCGCCCTCAACTGGCCGAAGTGGCGCGGCGGGTGCGCGATGGGCGGGCCAACCATGACTATGTCGCGGCGCGGATCAATACCTCGCCTTGGATGCAGGTGCCCGAAAAATTACCCCGTGAAGAGCGCGCGCCAGACTCCATCCAATTCAATCTGGAGGGGATGACCGAAGACGACACCCGCGCCTTTGCCCAAGCGGCGGCGGACCGCGGCATCAAGGTGCAGGTGTTTGGCCTGAGTACCGATAATGCCCGCGCCTTTTGGAACTGGCAGTTTCTGCCGGGTGCGGCCCCAGTGCTGCCAAAAACCCGCGCGATGTTGATGCGCGCCTGCGACACCCGCCTGCCCGCGCGCCTGACCCGCCCCGATCTTGATCTGATCGCCGATGCGCTGGTCCTGGCGGCAGAGGATGTGATGGGCCGCAGCCGCGCCTACGGCACCTGACCCGAAATAAAAAAGGGCCGCCCGCACTCCACGGACGGCCCGATGGGGCTCTGCTTGCGCCTTACTCGGCTTTGCCGGCTTCGACGGAAATCTGCACCGCAACCTCGTCGCTGACGAAGGGCGTGAATTTATCCACGCCGAAATCCGAACGCAGCAGCGTTGTGGTGGCGTCAAACCCGACCCAAGGCTTGCTGTTCATCGGATGTGCATCGGCCTTTTGATTGAGGCGCGCATCGAGCACGACCGACTTGGTCACACCGTTCATGGTCAGATCGCCCGTGATGAGGGCAGTGGTGTCGCCCGTAACCTCGATCCCGGTCGAGGTGAAGGTGACCATATCGCCCTCAGTCGCGCCAAAGAAATCCTCGGACATGAAATGCTCGTCGCGCTTTTCCCAACCGGTGAACATCGACATGACCGGCATCGACACATTGACCGACGAGGCGGCCGGGTCTTCGGCGTCGAACATGATCTCACCCGCAAAGCCAGAGAACATGCCGTAGGTCGTGGAAAAGCCCAAGTGGTTGTAAGAGAACACAACCTGGCTGTGGCTCGGGTCTAGCTCATATTTTTCAGGGGCAGCAACCGCGCCAGTCGCGGTCAAAGCAAGCGCTGTGGCGAGCAGGATATTCTTCATCGGAAACCTCCAGAGGGTGAAATGTGACTTACCTGTTCACATTTGGCGCTCTGGGACCAAATCACAATCCCGTAGTTTCAAACAACCTCTGTGGATTGGCGAACACCTGCCAACATCAGGTCCCCGCTTGGTTCAGGCTGGAAAGCCCAAAGCACGACGCAGGGCCTTGGCCGTTGCACGATCCTCGATCTTCATCGCGACGATCTGACGACCGGCGGCATCGCGCGCTGTCAGCACGCGGTCCCGCATCGACAGTTCCGAAAGGCTGTCAAGATCATGGACCGCAACCCGCGCGGCCCGACCGCCCGCAACCGGGGCGATCACATGTAGGCGGCGGTTCATCACATCAACCTGAATTTCCGGCCCTGCCTGCACCGCACGCGCGCGGCTCAGACACATCAGGCCCGCGAAGAGCAGAGTTACAAAGAAAAGAAGTTTGATCATCATCATGGCAGAGTCCTGCGCGCCCGCAGAAACCAGCCAGAGACCGAAGGCCGAAAAGATGAGCGCACTGCCGCACAAGGTCTGCGTGGCGCGACCAAGATCGAGTGCCGGGGCCTCTGCCTGAGCATGGCCAGCGGTCTCGTGGTAATCGAATGGTGCGTGCGTGAACTCGCGCTCAAAATCCGGAAGGGCAACCATGGTCATACTCCTTTTCACCTCGAACAACACAACCGTGCCCACCAAATTCGTCCGTATTGCGGCAGGTCAGCGGCATTCTGCGGGCCGGATCAATGCGCCTTGCGCCGCCCTGCGGGGCGATGTATACGCGCCCAATCTTTCGCAATCGTTATGAACCGCGCAGTCTCTCGTGGATGGGGCGCGAAAGAGCCAAAGCCCGTCCTATGAAATGCGCCTTGATAGAAATGGAGTGAACATGCCGCTTTATGAGCATGTGATGATCGCGCGTCAGGACCTGTCCAGCGCGCAAGCTGAAGGCCTGATCGAGCATTTTGGTGCCGTGCTGACCGAAAATGGTGGCACACTCGTCGAGCACGAGTATTGGGGCGTCAAAACGATGGCCTACAAGATCAACAAGAACCGCAAAGGCCACTATGCCTTTCTCAAGAGCGATGCGCCCTCGAGCGCTGTGCAAGAGATGGAACGCCTGATGCGTCTGCATGACGACGTCATGCGCGTGCTGACCGTCAAGGTCGATGCGCATGAAGAGGGCCCCTCTGTTCAGATGCAGAAGCGTGACGAGCGGGGCGACCGTCCCGACCGCGGCGACCGCCCTGATCGTGGCGACCGCCCCGACCGTGGGGACCGTCCCGATCGTGGCGAACGCCGCGAACGTCGCTGATCCATCCCCTGAGACAAGGAGCATAAACCATGGCTACAAAACCGTTTTTCCGTCGCCGCAAGGTCTGTCCGTTCTCGGGCGATAGCGCGCCCAAGATCGACTACAAAGACACGCGCCTGCTGCAACGCTACATTTCCGAGCGTGGCAAAATCGTGCCGTCGCGCATCACCGCCGTTTCGGCCAAGAAGCAGCGTGAACTCGCGCGCGCCATCAAGCGTGCCCGTTTCCTCGCCCTTCTGCCCTATGCCGTGAAATAAGGAGACCTCAGATGCAAGTGATCCTTCTTGAACGCGTTGCCAAGCTTGGCCAGATGGGCGATGTCGTCGACGTCAAGCCCGGCTTTGCCCGCAACTACCTGCTGCCGCAGGGCAAGGCGCTGTCGGCTTCGGAAAAGAACATTTCCGATTTCGCAAACCGCAAGGCGCAACTTGAGGCTCAGAACCTCGAGACCCGCAAAGAAGCCGAGGCGATGGCCGACAAGCTGAACGGTCAGCAGTTCATTGTCATCCGTCAGGCCTCTGACAGCGGCGCACTCTACGGTTCGGTCAGCACCCGTGATGCGGCTGATGCCGCCACCGAGAATGGCTTTACCGTCGAGCGCAAGCAGGTTGCCCTGACCCGCCCGATCAAAGACCTTGGTCTGCATGACGTTCTCGTCACGCTGCACCCCGAGGTGGTTGCCACGATCCAGTTGAACGTTGCGCGTTCGGTCGAAGAAGCAGCCCTGCAAGCCTCTGGCAAGAGCATCCAAGATGCCGCCGCCGAGGCCGATCAGGCCGCAGACTTTGAGATTGCCGAACTGTTTGATGACATCGGTGGTGCCGCCGGCGAAGACGACGATTATTCAGATCGTCGCGACAATAACGCCTGAATTCGGCAATTGTTCTGAATAAAGTGCCGCGCAGCCCCCTGCGCGGCACAGCTATGTGACGTGGTAGTCGACAAGATGAGCCATGTAATGCTACGCTTCACGATGAGTTCACTTTTGTTTGATCGTAGTGTTTGGTGTTTTTTTGGTTCTCGCGCTGTAACCCCATCGTCATGGTCTTTGCTGACGAATGTTTCGGGGCCAACCAGTTCCCCTGTCACCACAACTCTTGGGTCCGCCCGACATGGAACATCCACACAGACTGAATAGGGCGGTGCCCCCCCACAGGCAGCACCTGTGTGTTGAAAAAATGTCCCTTGGGAAAAGCCATGAGAGTACTTGCCCCAAGTGTAGAACGGGCATGTTGTTCATCTCCATTCCCCTACCGAACAGTCCGCCCAACCTGACGAAGAGGGCACCGTAAATGATCCAGGTCGACCCCTTCAGGCAGTTTCTTGACGATCTGCGCAACAGGTTCGAGCTTGATCATGTGGCCTATGCCGGAATGAATCCGATCAGTGGGCAATCACATGGGCATATGACCTATGGCGCGGATTGGACCTCTCACTATCTCCAGCACAAGTACTACGAGATTGACCCCACCCTGCTCAAGGCGCGCCACAGTATCGCGCCGGTTGACTGGAACAGGCTGGAACGGGGGGCCGAGTTTCAAACCATTTTTCAGGCGGCTCGTGATTTCGGGATATCGGATAGAGGGCTAACGATTCCCATTCATGGCCCCTATGGTGATGTCGGCGGCCTCAGCATCAATCGCGATTGTTCTGAACGCGAATGGCAACTGTTGATCTCGGGGATCATCGGTAACCTTCAGGCAGCGGCTGTGCATATGCATGACATGGTGATTCAGTCCGATCCCCTAACCCGGATGCTGAACACTCCCTCTCTCTCGACCCGCGAGATTGAAATCCTGCAATGGACAGCAGCGGGCAAATCCCAACAGGACATCGGCGATATCCTGTCGATCTCGCACCGCACAGTCGAAGTGCACCTGCGGTCTGCGCGCCAAAAGCTCAATGCGCTGACAACTCCGCAGGCAATTGGGCGTGCGATCAACCTCGGTTTGATCTATCCGCGTTGAACGCGATCCCGCCTTTCATCAAAGGCGTAGCATTACCTTCATTTCCAAACATTTTTTCACACTTTGGTGCGTGTTCGTGCGCACCGCTACGGGATTTCCCCAATGGTATACTTCGTGGAATTTACTAACCTCAAGATTGCCGAATACACCACTCACACGGGACACGCCACTTTTGGGGAGACGCAACGATGATTTTGGTAATTGATGCCATCAATAAGGACAGGTTCAGCCATGTGCTGGATGAGATGTTCAAACTGCGCGCACGAGTCTTTGGGGATCGACTCGGTTGGCAGGTTGAAGTGAAGGATGGTCGCGAGCGCGATCTGTTCGATGACCTGAACCCGGCCTACGCCGTGGGTCTCGACGATGAAGGAAATGTCGTATCCTGCGTGCGCGCGCTGCAGACCACTGGTCCGCACATGCTGGCCGATGTCTTTGCCGATATCCTCGATGGCGAGCCGCCATTGCGCAGCGCAACCCTTTGGGAGTCCACTCGCTTCTGCGTCGACACACGTCGCCTCGGGCGCGGACGTGATCGCAACTCGGTCTCTTACGCGACCTGCGAACTGATGATCGCCTCACTCGAAGCGGCAAAACGTGCGGGTGTTTCGGACATTGTGACCGTGATTGATCCGGTGATGGACCGGGTCCTGAAACGCTCAGGCAACGCGCCCTATGACTATGTCGGCAAGACTGCCGATATGGGCAAGGTTCCCGCCCTCGCGGCATTGCTGGATTGCACGGACGAGCGAATCGACCGCATCCGCGCCTTTGGCGGAGTTGAGGGAGACGTTTTTATCAGCGATGACGCGGCGCTCGCACTGCCAGCGATTGCAGGCCACGTCACACCGAAAACACCACTCGAGCAATATTGCGATGAGCAAATTGCCTCGGCAACCTCGGAAAAAGAGCGGATTGCCGCTCTGCGGCTCAAGGCCGCTCTTGAGGACAAGATTCGTTCGCGCATGGATCAACGTGCCTGACCCCCAGGGGCGCGCGATCCTGACTGACGACCGGCACTGTCGTCTACGTCACTTGCGCTAGAACGAAGAGGGCCGCCCCACTTCTCCCCGGGGCGGCCCTTCATTTTTTTCCAGAACGTGTCTGGCGATTACTCGTCGTTCATCGCTTCGATGGCTTTCTCAAGCTCTTCCTTGGACAGCTCTTTATCCGTCACCTCAGCCAGTTCGACCACATAGTCGATGACCTTGTCTTCGAAGATGGGCGCGCGCAGCTGCTGGCGCATTTGCGGGTTCTTCTGCACGAATTCAAAGAACTCCCGCTCGTGGCCCGGATATTGGCGCGCTTGGTTCATAACCGCTTGCGTCATTTCCGCATCCGAGACCTGCACTTCAGCCTTCTGCCCCAACTCTGCGAGCAAGAGACCAAGGCGGACACGCCGCTCTGCAAGCTTGGTATGCTCTTCGGTCACGTCGATCTCGGGGTGATCATGGCCCTGCACGTCAGGGTTTTCCTCATGCCAAAGCTGATGCGCGATCTGCTTGGCCTCGGCGTCCACCATGCTTGGCGGCAAATCAAAGCTGACCTTCTCGTCCAACTGATCCAGAACATGACGCTTGAGGATCGCACGTGCTGCCCCAGCATATTCCATCTCAAGACGCTCGGAGATCTGAGTTTTGAGCGCAGCCAAGTCTTCGGCACCGTATTTTTGCGCCAACTCGTCGTTGATCTCAGCGGCTACAGGCTCTTTCACTGCTTTGACAGTGCAATCGAACACAGCCTCTTTACCCGCCAAATGCGCGGCCTGATAGGCCTCGGGGAAGGTCACGGTCACAGCCTTGACCTCTTCAACCTTGACGCCCACCAGCTGCTCTTCAAAGCCGGGGATAAAGCTGCCCGAGCCAATGACCAGCGGATAATCTTCGGCGCTGCCGCCGTCAAAAGCTTCGCCATCGACCTTGCCAACAAAGTCGATCACAACCTGATCGCCGTCTTTGGATTTGGAGCCTTTTTTGCGATCCTTGAAATCCTGCGCATTCTCGGCAAGGTTCTTGAGCGCCTCATCAACGGCGGCATCATCGGCTTTGGCGACCAGACGCTCCAGCTTCAGTGACTTGAGGTCGACATCGGGAATCGCGGGCAGAGCCTCGTAGCTCAGGACGATTTCAACATCGTCGCCCTCTTTCCAGTCTTGATTGGCCATTTTGACATCAGGTTCGAACGCCGGGCGCTCGCCCTTGGCTTCGAAATGCGCCTTCATCGCGTCATCGACGCTTTCTTGCATAGCTTCGCCCAGCACGCGCTGGCCAAACTGCTTTTTCAAGAGCGGCAGCGGCACCTTGCCCTTGCGGAACCCCTTGATCTCGATATCCGGCTGGGCCTCCTTGAGCTTGGCGTTTACCTTCTCGTCCAGATCCTTGGCTGACAAGATCATCTTGTAGCCGCGCTTCAGCCCTTCGTTCAGGGTCTCGGTGACCTGCATTTTCGTCCTCTCATATGCATCGGGCCGCGGAGGCGTCCGCGGCGGTCAAAATCACGCGTGTTCTATTGAGGCCCCCGCCAACGTGCAAGGGGAATCCGGCCTGATTTCGCCGGTCTGTTGGTGCGGGTGGAGGGACTTGAACCCCCACGCCTTGCGGCGCCAGAACCTAAATCTGGTGCGTCTACCAATTTCGCCACACCCGCATCCGTCGCGCGCCCTTTCAGGCCGCTGGCGCGGTGTCTAGCAAAGCGTCTCGCCGGATGCGAGAGGAAAATTAAGCTTGGCTTGACAGGATCATGACGAAAAAAAGCAGGACATAAACCCAATCTTGCCATATTCTGGATGTAATCTGAGGCAGAAAACAAGCGAGACACGCCATGAAACCGAAAACGGTCGGGCGGTCAGATGGCGGATTGGCCGTCTTTCCACCTGTGGACACATGCGGCCTGTTGGCCGACAGCATCATTCTCACCCTCGATGGCGAGCGGCGCGTTGCCGATTTGAATGTCGGGGATCGTGTGATCACCCGCGATAGCGGCACGGCGGTCTTGCGTGGCATCGCTCGGCACAGGCTGCGCACGGCGGCGGTGCGGATCATGGCGGGCACGCTCGGGCATACCCGGCCCGAACGGGATGTGACCCTGCCTGCTGGCCAGCTTTTGCTTGTGCGCGACTGGCGCGCTAAGGCGCTCTTTGGCGACACTCAGGCGCTCGTGCCCGCGACACGGCTGGTGGATGGCGAGTTTGTGACGCTTGAGGCGGCGCAGGAAATGACGCTCTTCAGCTTCGATTTCGCAGCCCCCCACATCCTCTATGTCGACGGGTTGGAATTGGCCAGCAACGCCGACATGCGGCTTGACGCCCGCGCGGCCTGATCCGGCAACGCGCGCAGCACTTTGGGCAGGACCTCGGGTAGGTCCTCGGCAATCAGGCCGGGGCCAAAGCAGCGCGCACATTCGCCATGTAGCCACGCCGCTGTTTCGGCGGCTTGCATCGGGGGAAACCCACGGGCCAGCAACCCGGCGACAAACCCCGCCAGCACATCGCCTGCGCCAGCCGTAGCCAGCCATGGCGCTGCACGCCCATAGGCCGCCGCATGAATGGCGCAGGCGCCATCTGGCGCAGCAATCACGGTATCGGCCCCTTTCAAAAGGACGACACAGCCCGCCCGCTTGGCGGCCTCTCGGGTGGCCTCAACCTTGGAATAGGCAGGGCCTTGTGTGGCAGGCGCGGCCAAACGCGCGGCAATATCGGGAAAGAGCCGCGCGAATTCGCCACCATGCGGCGTCAAAACACAGCCCTCGTGCAGCAAGCCAAAGAGAGTCTCAGGGGCATCGGCAAAAGCGGTCAGCGCATCGGCATCAAGAACCACGCGCGGGGCGCTTTCATGGCGCAGCACCACCGGCACCAAGTCGCGCGCCCGCGCTGTGCCCATTCCTGGCCCCAAGCAGAGCGCAGTAATGCGCTTGTCTGTCAGCGCGGCGTACAAAGTTTTGCCATCTTCAATCCGGCGCAACATCAGCGCGGTGATTTGGGCAGCCACTTCCATCTGTGCCGAGGGCGGCACGCCAAGGGTCACCACCCCTGCCCCAATGCGAAGCGCCGCGCGCGCAGCCAAACGCGCCGCGCCGGTCGTGCCCGCACCACCCGTCAGGATCAGCGCATGACCATGGCCAAACTTATGTGCTGTTTCTGCCTTGGTAAGGCTTTGCGCGTCCGGGGGCGCGACCAGCCTGACCGCGCCCCCAGCCTGCGCCGCAAGAGCAATGTCCGCCACCATGACCCGACCACAGACCGCGGGCCCATCCGCCAGCACATGACCCAGCTTGGGCGCGTGAAACGTAACCGTAAGCGCCGCCCGGACCGCGTTTGAAACTGTGCCCAACACCCGCCCACTGTCGCTGCACAGCCCAGAGGGCAGATCCACGGCCACAACACGTGCCGCCACTTGGTTCAAGCCTTGCTGCGCCACGCCCTCTAGCGGTCGTCGCAGACCGGTGCCGAACAGCGCATCGACCATCAACGCGACCTTGAGCCCCTCGACAGAGGCCTGCGCAAGATCATGCACAGATCCCATGGCGCACCACCGATCATGGTTGATCCGTGCATCCGGTGGCAGCCGCTCCGGATCACCATAAAGGTAGACACCCACCTCCCAGCCCCACGCCTTTAAAAGCCGCGCGATGACAAAACCGTCGCCGCCATTGTTACCCGGTCCGCACAGAACCGCCGCAGTTTGTGGCGTTTGCGCAAGTTCCGGCCATTCAGCGAACACCGCGTCGACCACGGCACGTCCCGCGCGCTCCATTAGATCAAGCCCAGTTACTCCGCCCGACTCGATGGCCACCTGTTCCCGCGCGCGCATTTCAGTGGCTGTCAGAATTTCTAGCATACCGGGCCCCTCTGCGTTTTATTTTCGATGCTTTTTTCGGCATTTTGCCTAAAAGTTAGGCAATTACTTCTTTGAACCCGTCCGGGGCGCTGCAAAATCCAGCTTAACCGATTGAGCCTCCTGCTGAGAAGTGGTCTGCACGTTCCGAACGTAACCGCGAGAGGCCGAGCCGATGAAAAAGATCGAAGCGATTATCAAACCCTTCAAACTCGACGAGGTGAAAGAGGCGCTTCAGGAAGCTGGCATTCAGGGCCTCTCGGTGATCGAGGTCAAGGGTTTTGGTCGTCAAAAGGGCCATACCGAGCTGTATCGTGGTGCCGAATACGTGGTCGATTTTCTTCCCAAGGTGAAAATCGACGTCGTGCTCGATGACGATCAGGTGGACGCGGCCATTGCAGCGATCATCGACGCGGCCAAAACCGACAAGATTGGCGACGGCAAGATTTTCGTCAGCCCCGTCGAGCAAGCCATTCGCATCCGCACCGGTGAGTCCGGTTCGGACGCGCTCTGAAATCTACCCTAACAAGAAAAGGACAAGAGAATGAGCAAAGACGCAGTTCTCAAGCTGATCAAGGATGAGGATGTTGACTACGTCGATATCCGGTTCACCGACGTGCGCGGTAAACTTCAGCATGTGACCGTGGTCGCGGACCTGGTCGATGAGGATTTCCTCGAAGAAGGCTTTATGTTCGACGGATCGTCGATCTCTGGCTGGAAGTCGATCGAGGCTTCCGACATGAAGCTGATGCCCGACACCGAGAGTGCATATGTCGATCCGTTCTACGCGGAAAAGACACTTTGCATCCATTGCTCGGTTGTTGAACCCGACACCGGCGAATCCTACGATCGCGATCCGCGCGGCACGGCAGAAAAAGCCGAGGCATATCTCAAGTCGTCCGGTATCGGCGATGTGGCCTATTTTGGCCCCGAAGCTGAATTCTTCATCTTTGACGATGTGCGCTTCTCGAACACCATCAACAAAGTCTCGTATCAGGTAGACGCTGTTGATGCGTCTTGGAACAGTGACACCGAATACGAGATGGGCAACACCGGCCATCGTCCGGGCCTCAAGGGCGGGTATTTCCCGGTAAACCCGATCGACGACGCCCAAGACCTGCGCGCCGAAATGCTCTCGACCATGAAGCGGATTGGCATGAAGGTGGATAAGCACCACCATGAAGTCGCAAGCTGCCAGCACGAACTGGGTCTGATTTTCGGCACGCTGACCAAGCAGGCCGACGAGATTCAGAAATACAAATACATCATTCACAACGTGGCGCATGCCTATGGCAAATCCGCCACCTTCATGCCCAAGCCGATCTATGGCGACAACGGGTCGGGCATGCACGTGAACATGTCGATCTGGAAAGATGGCAAGCCGCTTTTTGCCGGTGACAAATATGCCGACCTCAGCCAAGAGGCGCTGTATTTCATCGGTGGCATTCTCAAGCATGCCAAGACGCTGAACGCCTTCACCAACCCCGGCACCAACAGCTACAAGCGGTTGATCCCCGGTTTCGAGGCCCCCGTTCTGCGCGCCTATTCGGCCCGCAACCGTTCGGGTTGCGTCCGTATTCCGTGGACCGAAAGCCCCAAGGCCAAGCGCGTAGAGGCCCGTTTCCCCGATCCGAGCGCAAACCCCTATCTGGCGTTTTCCGCTCTGCTCATGGCTGGCCTCGACGGTATCAAATCCAAGATTGATCCCGGCGAAGCCATGGACAAGAACCTCTATGACCTGCCCGCCGAAGAGCTGAAAGACATCCCGACCGTCTGTGGTTCTCTGCGCGAAGCATTGGAATGTCTGGCCGCTGATCACGATTTCCTGCTGGCAGGCGACGTGTTCACCAAAGACCAGATCGAGGCCTACATCGCGCTCAAGATGGACGAAGTCCACAAATACGAGCACACACCGCACCCTGTCGAATTCGGCATGTATTACAGCTGCTGATTGCACAGCTTGTGATTGTAAATTCTGGGCATCCCTTTCGGGGTGCCCTTTTTTTATGCCTTTCACCGTTGCGTGTTTGGCATCAATCTCAGCATTTTTGACGAATTGCCCAAATTAATCCTCATTTGAAACAAATCGGCTCCACCTTCGGTTGTCATAGATAGATCACTCACAACGCAGATAATGGAACCTCCCATGGCCAATTCCACTCATAGGGTAACGGCAGGGCTAGTATTTCTCGGTACGAGAAACTTCGACATCGTCAGGATCGGCAACCGGATCAGCATGGTCCTTGACTGGCTAGATGAGCAGACAACAGGCTTGCGTATTCTTTCTGATTGCGAGGCAAACCTGAATTCTGATCATTTTGTTCTGCGGATTGAAATCCAGCAAGACCACAAGCTTAGCGCTTTGTCTCAGCCCGCTGAGCACTTTCTCGCGCTGAGCCTTTTGCAAACCGATCCAGAGGCACCGCCCCAGACCCAATTGGCGCTGTCGGTCATGGCACATGTTCTGCGGGCGCTGCACAGCACGCTCGCCCCGGACTTTGTGCAATGGATTCACCCGCTGGCCCTGCTCAGTCATGCCGAGTTTCTCGAGGCTGTCACCTTTCAGGACGAGTATGAGCCAGCCGCACCACAAGCTGAAATCGTGCCGCACCCCAAAGCCGCCGCAGCGCGTTGTCGCTTGCCAGACATCGAACTTACGCATCAAGCGCTGCATGCACGCTATGTCTCAGAGAGCGACGCCGCTCCGGAGGATCATGTAACTGGCGCGTTGCGTGCGGTTTTTCGCGATAGTCTTGAAACAACGCCCGCCGCCACAATACAAACTGACAGCATCCGCGAGAGCACAGCCCCCCTGCGCCTGAGCGTCTGGATATTGACGATCACGCTGGGGCTCTTTGCTCTTCCGGTTGCTGCCGCGCTCGCCATTGTCAACCTCATGCGCGGCGAGAACTTGCGTCTCGCCTCTCAGACGGCGGCGATGACCGGCTTGTTCCTCACCCTGCAGGTCAATGGCGCGACAGCCCAAGCTCTGCAGGCCATGCAGGACCTTTTGGGATGACCTCGACCGGAAAATTCCCCGCAGAGGCGCACTTGTGGCGCGCGCGTGGCGCGTTACACTCCAATCGAAAGCTATTTCACGGGAGATTGTAATGTTCACGACCATGATGCGCCCCCTTCAGCCACTCACCATGGCTCTTGGTTTCGGCCTGCTGGCCACGAGCGCGCTCGCCGCGCCCTGTGGCAACAGTGCGGACGGCTTCTCAAATTGGAAGGCCGCCTTTGCCAAGGAGGCTGCCGCCGAGGGCGTTGGCCCAAGAGGGCTCGAGGCCTTGGCCGGGGCGCAATATGCCAGCAGCACCATTGCGGCGGACCGCAACCAAAAAAGCTTCAAGTACAGTCTTGAGAAATTCATGCAGGTTCGCGGGGCCCCCACCATTGTGGCCCAAGGTCGCAAGCGGCGCGCACAGGATGCCGCCTTTTACGACGCGTTAGAGCGTCAATATGGCGTCCCAGCCGGGGTGCTCCTTGCTATTCACGGCATGGAAACCGGCTTTGGTGGGTTCATGGGGGATAGTGCCGTTGTTTCGGCCATCGTCACACTGACCTATGATTGCCGCCGCTCTGATTTCTTTCGGCCCCATGCCGTTGGCGCGCTGAAGTTGGTGGATCGTGGCGCAATCACCGCCCAGACCAAGGGGGCAAAACACGGCGAGTTGGGGCATACCCAGTTCTTGCCGGGCAATGCCCTAAACTACGGGGTTGATGCCAATGGCGACGGGCGGGTGGATTTCTACAATCTGACCGACGCGCTTGCGTCAACCGCGAACTTCCTGCGCCAAAAAGGCTGGCAACCCGGACAGGGCTATCAGGAAGGTCAACCGAATTTCGCCGTGATCCAGCAATGGAACGCCGCCGGGGTCTATCAAAAAGCGATTGCCCTGATGGCCGCGCAAATCGACGGGGGCTGACGCACAATCGTCCGCCCTCTCCTACAGTAAACGTGCCAAGTATGTCCGGTTTCATCTGAACCCTCTCAAGAACGGGGCATGAAATGAGCAGACAGAATTACGGTCAGATCGCCGCGCTGGAGTTTTTCGATCCTCCAGAAATGGACTTTCCCGACATTGTCGAGGAGTTTGACATCGCGTCTCAGCGTCTTGCGCCGCAGTTGCGCCGCCTGACATGGGATGGCGAGGATATCGCGCTGATTGATCGGGACGCAGTGCGCATAGCACTTGGCTGGCTTCCGGCCCAAGGCTTCGACCAGCCCAGTTATCTGGTGCTGGCCGTGGGGCCGCGCAACGCCAAGCGCAACATCACGCTTGATCCAGAAGCCTATGAGATGCTCACCCGGCGTCTTGTCGAACGGGTGCGCGGCTATCTGCCGTTTGACGCGGTCCTGCACGGTGCCGCGAACCGCCCCATCAGCAGCGCGCTGCTCGACATGACATTCGAGCTGCTGTCCGGTTGCGCCAATGAGGCCACGCAGCATCGCCGCCCAACCCCGGCCCCGCGACAATCCAAACCCCGCCGTCAAGAGCATAGAGGCCAGAGCAGCGCGCGGCCCAAACATCCCATCCCCGAGGATGCAGTGGACGCACGATTGGCGGTGCCAGAGGCCTCTTTGCCAATGCGGCTGACGATTGTCACCTTTGGCCTTACGCTCTTTTTGCATGTGCCGCCGCTTGGTGCAGCACTTTTGGCCTATACCACCCTACGGGAGGCACAGCCGCTCTTGAGCTGATCTGGCATCCCAAAGACCGACTCAGCAGCCGTCCTTGCGCGCCAAAACGTAGGTATGGATCGAAAACACGCAAGCTCGCGTTTGCGGCAGGCGCAAGACGCATTGGCGTTCACTGCGCAAATAGGGATACGCAGCCTCTGCGCTCGGTTGCACCCTCGATCGGGGCTGATGCAAGGTTGGATCGGCATAGCGCAAGGCATTGAACCGCCAAAGCGGCCGCCCCTCCTGCACCCCATCAAAGAGCCGCTGCACCCGGCGCGCAAGAGCCTCATCATAAGTCTTGACCGGCACGTGAATGGTCGTCAGGGGCCGACCAATCTTGTCCGCAAGGTGCCAGCTTGCCGGAAAGCACAGAACTGCGGCGGTCAAAACATGCTCATCGCCCCGCCGTTCCATGAGGCAAAGATCCTCTTGCACCAGTTGCCCCAAAGTCCCCATGGGATCAGTGCGATCAATCGGCACAATGACACCATCGGGGCGCTGCACTTGCTTTGCGGAAACACCATAGGCTTGGCCGTATTCCTGCAACCAATCCAGCACAAATTGCAAAAGCTCGTCCGCCGCAGGACCCGCCCCGTCTGTGACCGCCAGAACCTCGGCGCGCTGTTCGGACAAAAGACGGGCACGCTCGGCCATCTGACCGGCAAAGGCCTCATCGACCTGCAACCAGTCGGCCATCAAGAGCGGGGAAATACCCGGCAGGGCATGCGCGGCCTCGGGATCATAGGGCAATCGGGTCTGAAGAATCTCTGTCATACCGCAAACTTAGCCAAGCGCCTGCGCCGCCGCATCCGCAAAATCGTCTGAACGATGATAGCGCGTCTCCATCCGGTAATCCTTGCGCGGGCCGCGCACATGCCACGTGACCGTAAAGGCGGGCCAATCCGCAAAATCGTAATGCCCGTCATACTGATCCGGATCACACCAATGCGCGGTCGGCCCGCCCTGAGCCGGCACTGTGTGAAAAAACCGCCCATCCTCGAACCAGACGGACAGATCCACGGACCACAGATAGCGCCGCTCAGCCAGAAACCGTGCGCCTGTCTCCAGCACCATCTCGCCGGTCTCATGATAGGCCAAACCTTTGGGCTGCGGTTTCCAGACGGCGCGCCCGCTGAACCGAGCCGAAGCGCCATCCTCATGTTGAATGACCCGCTCAAGCGTCCAGACGCCTGTAAAATCATCAAGGGTGATGGTGTGTGTCATGGTCTATCCCCTGCGGCAGTCCGCGGCGATTCGCAAGCCAACTGGCCAAGCGGCCGCTCACGACAATGGACGCCACCGTTCGAGCGGCATAAGATCGCGAGGTATCTGCAGGAGAGGCCATGAACACGACGCGGCATACCGACCCCAACCCGCAGGCAACACCGGGCGAGCAAATCCTGTTGGCACAGTTGCATCAGGTGCAACGCGCGCTGGAGCATGCCTATGCCGAACGGCAACGGCAAGAGGCAGAAACCGCCGCCTGTGCGCAGAGGGTCCAAACACTTGAGGCCGAATTGAACCAAGCGCAGGCGCATCTAAACGCTGTTCTGGCCTCGCGCAGTTGGCGCATTACGGCCCCCTTACGGCGCCTGCTCACGCGCGGAAAATGATGCCGGATCAGATCAGCGCAGCAAGGTTGCGCGTCAACGCCTGCGCCAAGCGCTCGTATTCCGCGCAAAGTAGGGATGGCGTGTTGAACAGCGCCGCCATCCGCGCCTGCGCCTCGCAATAGGCGGACAAGGTCTGTGGATCGGCTGTAAACCCGGCTATCCGCTCTGCCGCCGCCTCTGGCGTCAGACCGTTGAGGTTGACAAATGCCCCCTGCGGCAGCAGGTCATGAACCCGGTGATCCGCCCCCGCGACATAGAGCGGCACAGCGCCAATCGCGAGGCTGTCGAACAGCTTTTCCGTGATATAGGACCGGTGATAGGTGTTCTCGACCGCCGAAAGCACAGCGCAGCGACCGCGCAGATCAAGGTATTTCTCAAGATGCCAATCCGGCAGGGTCTGCCTGCGCGGCAGCACATTCCACCCGGCCCCCATCCGCAACAGCCGCTCGCCGGTGCAGGCCAATGCCAGCCGTGTCCGCCAACGCCCCAGGCCGTAAAACCCGGCCTCAGGAAAGGCCGCATCAAAGCGCGGCTCGTCCCGGTATTCGGCGACAAAGGCCATATCCCATTTTACTGCAGCGAACCGCGCCGTCCAATCCTCTTGTGACAGACGCGCGTTTTCCGCGAACCAACACCCATAGCGCGTGGGATAGGCGTAATCCGTCAAAAGGAAGTAGGGAATCCGCTCAAACTCATAGATGTCGGATGTCACATGGTTGAGGAAAACATAGGGCAAAGGCCCCGCTTCAGTCTCAACGACCTGCGCAGGGGTGAGCGGATCTTTGGCCCAGACACAATCCCAAAGTGGTTCTTCTGACAAGAGCACAAGGCGCTGATGCGCCGCCAGTCGTGGCGCTAACGCCTCGGCATGGCGATCGAGGTCCTTGGTATGGGCAAGCAGAATGATATCCGCCGCATCAAACGTATCCGTGACCGTAATCGCGGGCGCGCAGGCCCGGCGAATGGGATCATAGGCCAAGGGCTGACGGTGCGCATAATCGCCAAAGGGATGCACCTTGATTGTCAATACCCGCCCTTTGGTTCCGGTAAACTGGCGCCTAAGATACCCATCGAACCACAAAGGCGCAACGCCGATCCGGGCCTGTGCTGCATGTCAGGATCTGTGCGATCAACAAGCCCGAAACAAGGCTTGACCATCTGACCAACAGACCCTGACAGCCCGCAACAGCCGCCTCAGCGGATCATTTCGATGCGTGCGCCCGGAAATTGCGCCACGACCGCAAGGGTCTCTTCGCGCGGGATGAGCGCAAGCGCGGTCGACAGGCCATCCGCAACAGCAGCTCTGGGTGCTGAGACTGTGATGATGGAGTGAAAAGGCGTATGCCCGTCGGGGCAAACAACGTGATCCCCCCCACCGGGGCGAAGCCCGCCAAACGGTCGCGTTGTAGACACAGCCCGGTTGCGCAGGACGATATGATCCTCATAGGCCCCGTCCGTGGCAAAGATCCGCGCCTGCCAAGGTCTGTGCAAGGGGCACTGGCCAATACCCTGCAATTCCCCAATATCAAGCATCACATCCGTCAAGCCACGGGCACGCATGAGGTCGGCGATCTTGTCGTTGATATAGCCCTGAGCGATACCATTCAGCGTCAGCGCCATGCCTGTCTTGGCAAAACAGATTTCGCGCGGGTCAATGTAAACCTTGTCCCAGCCAATCAACCCAAAAACCTTGGCGCGCGCGTGTCCAAATGTGCCGACCTCAAGCAGAGGCAGAACCGTGGGATCAAACACTCCGCCCGATGCGTGGTGCAGTCGGTCCGCCAATAGCAGCACGTCGAGCAATTCGGGCGGGGGCGCGACCAAACGACCAGAGCGGTTGAGCCAGCTCAAGGAACTGTCGGGGCGAAAGAGGCTGAATATCTGTTCAAGACGCTCCAACTCGGCCTCAATGGCCGCAAAGACTGGGCGCGCCGCGTCAGGGGAAAGACCCGCAATGGCAAGGCGAGCCGGTGCGCCCATGGCGCGACCCTGCCAATGCGCAGTTTGCGCAGCCATGGCGGCAGAGGGGGCCGCAAGAGCGGCAGCAGTAATACTGAGGAAACGGCGGCGGGTCGTGATCATGGCGTTCTCTTTATAAAAATCATTTTCAGGGCAAGACCCTCGTTCGCGATACCCACACCCGAACCACTCATGACACTTGCAAAACGAACACCACACATTGGGCCTGTGTCGACCCTAGGCGGCTTCCAAATGGTGAAACTTGATCGAGGTCAACTTTTGCAGAGCGCAGGAAAAAAAAGATGACTTAAAAGGGTTCTTTTTGCACGTACTGCAAGAGTACTACTGCCGAAAGGCGGGTAAACGTCGACGCAGTATAAGCGCCAAGGCGATTCCCATCGCGGCACCCAGCCCGTCCGCCACGAAATCCGCCCATTCCGCTCCGCGTCCGAAATGCGGCTGAACAATCTCGATCAGGCCGCCATAAGACAAAGCCACAAGCCAAATCAGCGCCCAACTCCGCGGTTGCGCCATCGTGATCGGAATAACCAAAGCGGCAAACGCCACAAGATGCGCCAACTTATCCAGCCCAAGAAGCGGTGAGTGCCCCCCAGTGGAGGGCATCAGAGTTGTAACGCCGATTGCAAGCGTCATCAGGGCCGTCAGGATTTTTACCATTCTTGCGCATAGCCCCAACATCTTGGCGCTTCAAGGGCGCGCGTCAGAAGTCGAAGAGATCCTCAAGAAAGCCGCCACGCTTTTTGCGGGGGCGTTGTCCGCGATCGTCTTGGTCGCGCGACTCGTACGCTGGGGCCGCAGTCGCAGGCACCGAGGCGGAGCGATCAATGATCTTGTCCAACTCGCCCCGGTCCAACCAGACACCCCGGCACTGTGGACAATAGTCGATCTCGACCCCGGCGCGTTCCGCCAGAACCAGTTGCGTGCCGTCGATTGGACATTGCATGGGCGCTCTCCTTTTGTTGCCTTGTGTGGCATGTGGGGTCGCACCGCTGACGGTGCAACCCAGAGCGCAAACATCCCGCCACTCAGCGGATTACATGCACCGCACAGGCCGCATGGCGCACCACCTTGGCGGCAGTAGAACCCAGCAAAAGATCCTGCATACCGGGCCGATGGCTGGCAATCACGATACAGTCGGGAGTGTGGGCCTCGGCCCAGTCGAGGATGGTACGCCCCGAATGCCCCTCTACCACATGGGCAGAGGCATTGGGCAAAGAGGCGGCGATTTCGGCCAGTTCAACCTCGATTGCCTTGCGCGCCTCGTTCACATAGCCTTGGGGCAGATAAGAAATTGCATAGCCCGGTACCTGCTCGATCACATGCAAGAGGCTGATGCGTCCCGTCTCTCCCGCCAAAAGCCGCGCGGCACGTAGCGCTGCATTCGAATCGCGGTCCTGATCAAAGGATACGGGAACCAGAATATGTGCATACATGGGCTGTCCTTTTCTATTGGATAGGCCCATCATCCCCTAGGGGACAGCGCTCTGCCATGATCCAGATCAGGCCCGGTTCAGTTCTGCATGTCGCGCACCTGCGCCGCAATTTGTGCCGCCCAATCGCCAATGATCGGCAAAAACTCGATCTGGCTGAGGGCCCAGATCATCACCGACAAAAGCACCGTTGCCCCCAGCACCGTGCCAAGCCCGGCGGCAAGCCCCCGCACCAAGCTGAAGGCCAACATGCGCGGCACGGAATTGTGGACACGGATAAAGCGATGTGCATTCAGCGTCTGCAATTCGCGGCGCAGGGCTGCCACCTCGCGTGTCAACTCGTCGGTCGGCCTGTTGTCTTGCGTCATCCGAAGGTTGCCACCACGTCATACATGACCGGCTCGAACCCTTTGCAGAGTGCACTGATTTCGCGATTGCGGGCGCGCATCTCATCACTGCGTAGCATCGCCTGAAAATCTGAGCGCGCGCGCCATTGCGAGTAATTGGCGATACGGGTTTGGGCATCGTTGACATGCAGACCCGCAGCAATGAATCCCGGTTGTTGCGAGATAAAGTCACGATAGGCGGCGGTCAGCAAATCCATCAGATCCTGGCAGGTGCCCGGCGTCACCTCAAAGGTGGTGAGCACGGTCTGATGGTCGGTGTCGGTGGTGATATGGGGCATGGGAAACCTCCTTTTGGGGGCAAGCCTAGCACGCGCCCCCTGCCCGGTAAATTCCCGGCCCATCTTAACCTGCGCTTTACCCTTTTTAATGAAGGTTAATGCAGAGGTGACGATGCAATTACGCCCGCTCTTTGCAGTGCTGATACTGCCATGGCTCGTTGGCATGGCAGAGGCGGGCGCGTGGCCGCGCGCCAAAGGGCAAACCTTTCTTGCGGCAACGGGACAGCTCGATGCGCCCGACGAAACCGGCCTCGCACGGCAGAGCTTTACACTCTATGCCGAATATGGCGCGACAGAGCGGTTGACGCTGGGCATTGATCTGGGCGGCGACGCGCTGCAAATGACCAAGACCATCGTCTTTGCCCGCTGGCCCGTTGGACGCCCAGCGCGAGAGGTCAAGATCGCGGTCGAATTGGGCTTGGGCGAAGTAGCTGAGCAACGCGCACTGCGTCCCGGATTGTCGCTTGGGCGGGGGCTGACACTCTGGGGGCGGCACGGTTGGGCGGCGTTTGACGGGCGGGCCGTGATGTTTAGCGGGGGACAGATGACGCTCGAAAGCGATATCACGCTTGGTCTTGATATCACTGCGCGCGGCAAGGTGATCGCGCAGATCCAAACCGGACAGCCCGCGAAGGGCCAGACCTATGTGCGTTTCGCACCCTCCTATGTGCATGCGACCAAGCCCGGTGCGCACCTGGAATTCGGGCTAATCCTGCCCTTGTCGGGTGGTGGCGAACGGGGGGTCAAGCTGGGCCTCTGGCGGTCATTCTAACAGCCCATCAGAGGCCCAAAGAACCTGTCAAAGCGGATCGTCGATCCGGATACGCAGCACCACCGATCCCGAAACCGGGCTGGGCCAACGCAGGTTGATCCGATCCCGGTTCGGCCCTTGCTGCGCCTCGAAATAGGGGGCCGCGTACACCACCGCATTCGCTGCATTACGCAGAGGACCGGCAGGAATGACCGCCTCAACCGTCTGCGCCCAAGCGCCGAACGGCAAGCGTGGCGCAGGCTCGACCTCCCAAGTGGCAGCGGCACTTTCCTCGGTGTGCTGCATCACCAGCGGACTGGCGACAGGGATATTGATGTTGTGAAAGCTGTTATTGGCAAAGGTGACATTGCGCACCCGATCATAGTTGAGATCGGCAAAACTCGTGTCGACCATCTCGACCCGGGTAATGGTGCCAATAGTGCGGAACGTGTTGCCAGTGACGGTCACCCCGTCAAGAAAATGCCCCGCGCCGTGCGGCTTGACCACGATATAGGTGAACCAAGGGGCCATATTGCCGGCCAGAAAAACATTGTCGGTGATGCTAAGCGCGCTGAACGAAAACTCGCTTGCGAATTCGGGCTCGGCATCATGCTCGTTCACCCATTCGATAAAGCAGTTGTCGATGTAATTGCCGCTGACACTGCCGCGATTGTTGATCCGCGTCAGCACAAAACCCGCGACGCGCGCGCCGCCTTGCGAAGTATCCCCCTGAAACACGTGATTGCCAGAGATCAGGGAACTGCTGCCCGCAAGCACGGCGAAATGTCGAAACAGAACGCTGCGATTATCGCGGATCTTGAGGTCATTGGCATTGGCATTGAACGCGATGCTGCGCCGCTCGGTCGACAACAGCGGCCCTTCGTCCGAAATGAACTGGCAGCGGTCGATCATCATCCCTTGATCGCCCTCGCCGTGGCTGGTGATGCCGCGATCCTTGGGACGGGTAAAGAAACAGTCACGGAAATGATTGGCAGAGCCCTGCGGCGGCAAGAGCACGCCACTGCAATCCCCCGTGCACTGGAAATCCACTTCTGAGAACACCATGCGCGAGACATCGTCAAAACCGCTGAAATCCAGCAGGTATTTGAACCGCCGGAAGGTAAAGACCTGCGTGCCCGCCGCGTCAAAAAGCGGCTGACTGATGTCGAGCCGCTGTGCCGCCACGTTCTTGGCGCTGACGTAAACCTCGCGGCCCACACCATTGCCCTCAATCAGCGCGCCCACGGGGATATTGGCCACGTCAATCACATTGGTCAGGCGGAGGGGGTTCGCGATGTCATAGCTGGCCTGCGAGGTCACAACATCGGTCGCCCAAGCCGGGCCGCCCCGGATCGTGAACTGGCCATTCTGGATGACGTGGCGCTGGTTATAGGTAGAGCGGTTGTTCACTGCCGCAGCCATATCAACCGGCCCGCGCAGAACCACCTTGCGCCCAGCCAGATCAAGCGTGACGTGATCGGGATTGTTCAAAAGCGCCTGATAGGCCTTTTTGAAGGCCAGTTCGCTATCGCCAAACGCATCAATATAAGCGGGCAGATCGTAGTTCTTGGTCAATGCGAGAATGGCCGCATCCGGCATCACGAGCGTGCCCTCGAACCGGATGCGGTTCTGGATCGTGGTGCTTTGCCCAAGGAAATATTGGCCTGCGGGCACGATGATCTCGCGGCCCTGCGCCGCAGTGTCAGCGGCCTCGAAAGCGGCATGATCATCCGTCACCCCATCGCCAATCGCGCCGTAATCACGCACATCGACCGTGCTGAGGATATCGCGCAGGAAAAAGCGGCTGACATCCTCGATGGTGATGTCGTCAATGCGTACCACGCCACCGCTCGGCCCGCTCAGATCAAGACCGAAATGGCCGAAAATCGCAGCGCGCCCCCAAGGCATATCCACGCCGGTGCGCGTGCCCGTGCCTACAATGGCCGTCACCTCGACAACCGCGCCATAGGTGGTCAACGCGATCTGCGGTCCGGTCACCGTCACCCCGGGCAGGGCGGCACCCCCTGCCCCACCGGCAAAGGCCGCGATGCGCACACTCGGCAGATTGCCGGCAATCGCCTTGATCCGCGCTCGGATTTGCAGGTAGCAACCGGGTAAGATCGGCGTTTCGCCCATCGAGCGCAAACGCTGCACAGCCTCGGTCTTTTGCAATTCCAGCGCCCCACCAAAATCCTGATCGGCGGGGACAAAGGCTGCGTCGACGGCGTTTGCATAGGTGTCAGACCCCGGTCGCCCATCCCCGCGCGACCACTGGTCCAGACCGTTTGCAAAGGGGGGCGGCATGAAAACGATGCCGTCGGTGATTGCCTTGTTCATGGATATCCCTTTCCTGTTGCGCGCCGCATGCGGATGCTCGTGGCCAAAGCGATGGGCCAAAGCGGTCGGAAGGGGATGTATCAACGACGTGTTAATCAGGTCTCATGGCACCGTCACGGTGCCTGTAAGACACCAGATTGCGCGTCAGGCACACGCAATTGTGATACGCCTCGCCTGAAACGCAAAAAGCCCTGCCGGATGGCAGGGCTTTCGCCTGTCGCGCGGGGGCGATATCAGGACGCTTCGGTGATGAACTTGACCGCGTCGCCAAAGGTCTGGATTGTATCCGCCGCATCGTCGGGGATCTCAATGCCAAATTCTTCTTCGAATGCCATGACCAGTTCGACGGTGTCGAGACTGTCCGCGCCGAGATCGTCGATGAAAGAGGCTTTGTCGACGACCTTGTCCTCTTCGACACCCAGGTGTTCCACAACGATCTTCTTAACGCGGTCTGCGATATCGCTCATGTCTTGTTCCTCGTTTTGTCTTGGGCTGGTTTGCCCGTTGTCTGCCCCCGCCCAGCCCGGGAAGTGGCGATGATTTTGCCCCAGTGGGCGGTTCTCGACTGCCTTAATACCAAGGCCACCGGGAGAATCCGCATATCCCTCCGGCTAATCTCGGTGGCCTATAGCATATGCGCGGGCAATGGCAAATGCTTTCACTCAGCCCAAAACCGCCACAGCGATCAAGCCGCGGCTCAGTACATCGACATGCCCCCATTCACATGCAATGTAGCCCCCGTGACATAGCCGGCCTCGGGACTGGCAAGATAGAGAACGGCGGCGGCGATTTCCTCGGCTGTGCCCATGCGGGCCATCGGGATTTGGGCGTTTAGCCCCGCCTTCTGATCGTCGCTCAGCTTATCTGTCATCGGCGTGGCGATAAATCCAGGGGCCACGACATTTGCGGTAATACCCCGGCTGGCCACCTCTGCGGCGATGGATTTGGTCATTCCCACAAGCCCCGCTTTGGCGGCGGAATAATTGGCCTGACCGAGGTTCCCGCTCGCCCCTACGATCGAGCCGATGTTGATGATCCGGCCCCAACGCGCCTTCATCATTGGCCGCACAGCCCCCCGGCAGAGGCGCATCGCGGACGTCAGATTTACATCCAGCACATCGTGCCAGTCCTGGTCAGACATCCGCATGAAGAGTTGATCACGGGTGATGCCAGCATTGTTCACAAGAATGTCGAGCCCGCCCAATGCACCAACGGCCTCTTTTGCAAGCGCCTCAACTGCCTCTGCATCCCCAAGGTTGCAAGGGAGGACATGCGCGCGGCTGCCCAGTTCCGCAGCCAGAGCCTCCAGCGGTTCTACCCGCGTGCCACTCAGCCCGACGGTCGCGCCCGCGCCATGCAGAGCACGGGCAATCGCCGCGCCAATGCCACCTGAAGCGCCCGTGACAAGCGCAGATTTCCCTGTCAGATCAAACATGTTCTGTCCTTCCTTGGTAAACGATACGCGGCTCACTTCTCGGTCAGGCTGGCCGCTGCCGCTGTGACTTCATCCGGCGTTCCGATGGTGCGGCAGCTGAGGTCACGCGCGATGCGGCGCACCATACCCGAGAGCGCTTTGCCCGCGCCGATTTCCCAAATTTCGGTGACGCCCTGCACCTCCATGTATTGCACTGACTCGCGCCAACGGACAGAGCCCGTAACTTGCTCGACCAAGAGCGCGCGGATCTCCGCCGGATCTGTCACCGCTTGCGCGCGCACGTTGGCCACGAGCGGCACAGCCGGCGCATGAATTGTGACCGCGGAAAGGGCTTTTGCCATCACATCGGCAGCCGGTGCCATCAACGCGCAATGAAAGGGCGCACTTACCGGCAAGAGCATGGCCCGTTTGGCCCCGCGCGCCTTGGCCAGCTCCACCGCACGCTCTACCGCGCTCTTGTGGCCTGAGACCACCACCTGTGCCGGATCGTTGTCATTCGCGGCTTGGCAAACCTCGCCTTGCGCGGCCTCTTGCGCCACGGCGCGGGCAGTTTCAAAATCAAGCCCCAACAAGGCCGCCATTGCGCCGACGCCAACAGGCACCGCCTGTTGCATCGCCTGCCCTCTAATGCGCAGAAGGCGCGCTGTATCCGCCACGCTGATCGCCCCCGCCGCCGCTAGGGCGGAATATTCCCCCAAAGAATGCCCCGCCACATGGGATGCCGCCGTAGCAAGGTTCACACCTTCTGCCTCAAGCGCCCGCAGCGCGGCAATAGAGGTGGCCATCAGCGCCGGTTGCGCATTTTCGGTCAGGGTCAGCTCGTCTTGCGCGCCCTCCCAGATCAACGCCGAGAGCTTTTGCCCAAGCGCCTCATCCACCTCATCGAACACCGCGCGCGCCGCCGGATAGCTGGCGGCCAAATCCGCGCCCATGCCGATCACCTGCGCGCCCTGCCCCGGAAATACGAATGCTCGGCTCATGGCCTGCCCCTCCCTTGAAAAGTGCCTCCCGATACATCGGCACGCAGGCCAAGGCAACGTATTTGCCCAATTTCACCTGAGTTTGCTCAGGTTTTAAACGGGGCTAGATAGACACGCAAAGACGCAGAGGCCCTGTGCGTGGGCGGCGATTGCGCCCGTGACATATGCCGCTAGAGTGACGCCACAACCATGAGGACATTCGCGATGCAACGCACCAATTCCGCCACCAGCTACGGCAGTATCGCCAAGGGCTTTCACTGGCTCACGGCGCTCTTGATCCTGTCAAACCTGCCGCTGGGCTGGTATGCGACCAAGGTCGCCGAGGCGGTGGCAGCGTCCCCAACCGAACCGCTGATCGCGCAGGCTACTTTCCTGTTTTCACTTCACAAAACACTCGGGGTCACAATTTTCTTTGTGGCGTTGGCCCGTATTCTTTGGGCCATGTCGCAGCCCAAACCCGGATTGCTCAACGGGGATCGCAGACTCGAGGCCTGGGCGGCCGAAACCGCGCATTGGTTGCTCTATGGCTCGCTGGTGCTGGTGCCGCTTTCAGGCTGGGTGCATCACGCTGCAACCTCTGGTTTCGCACCGATCTGGTGGCCATTGGGGCAAAACCTGCCACTCGTGCCCAAGTCTGAGGCCCTGTCCGACCTGGCCTCGACCTTGCATTATGTGTTTGTGCTGGTCTTGGTGGGTACGATTGCGGCGCATGTGGGCGGCGCTCTCAAACATCACCTGCTGGATGGTGATGCGACGCTGCGCCGGATGTTGCCGGGACGTATGGATGCGATTCCCACCGCGCGGCAACCCAACCCTGTGCTGCCCATGGTTGCCGCCGTGGCGGTTTGGCTTGGTACACTTGGGGGCGCGACAGCGCTTGGCTGGTTCGACACAACACAAACCGGCCCGACCACACTTGCGGCGGTCGAGAGTGACTGGCAGGTCGAAAGCGGCCAATTGCAAGTGACAGTGCAACAAATGGGCTCAGCCGTGACCGGCAGCTTTGAGGAATGGACGGCCGAAATCGCCTATTCCGAAACCCCGGACGCAGATGGCAAACACGGCGATGTTACGGTGACTGTCAGCATCGCCTCTCTCTCGCTTGGCTCGGTCACACAACAGGCGATGGGAGCAGATTTCTTCAACACCGCAGAATTCCCGACTGCGATTTTTGCCGCTGATTTGATGTCTGGTGAAACAGGCCCTGTGGCGCGCGGCACGCTGACCATCCGAGACCAATCTGTGCCCGTCGAGATGCCCTTTGACCTGACCATCACCGGCGATAGCGCCACGGCTATCGGCACGCTTGCCCTCGATCGCCGAAATTTCAACATCGGCAACGGGGTGACGGACGAAAAGTCCTTGGGTTTTGGGGTCGATATGCGCTTTGAGTTGACCGCCACGCGGGGAAATTAATCCAGCCTGCGTGCCTCGTCGATCAGCATAACCGGAATGCCGTTGCGGATCGGAAAGGCCAGACTAGCGCGGCGGCTGATCAATTCCTGCGCCGCCGCGTCATACTCGAGCGTAACATGGGTCTGTGGGCAGATCAGCGCCTCAAGCATGCGCCGGTCAAAGGCCGGGGGGGGCGGTGTGTCTTCGGTCACTGCATGATGTCCTCGTTATCGCCGCCGCGCAGCACATATTCGATAAGCGTGATCAGCGTCTCGCGCCGCGTGCTAAGAGATGGCGCCTCAAGCAAGGCTTGCTTGTCCTCCGGCTCAAAGCCCAACAGCATCGAGAGTGAATTGACTAACAATTCATCCTCGGCCTCTTTCAGCGAATCCCAGTCTGTTTGAAGCTCGCGGGCCTCGAAATACCGCGCCAAAAGCCTAAGGAATGCGCGGCGGTCAAAGCCGGGATCACTGTCGACCGGCCCCAAATCACGCTCAAAGCCGGTCCACGACACGCGCGCCCGACGATAGGGTGTAAAGCCCTCTACCTCTTCGAGGACGCGAAACCGCGACAGCCCTGTCAGAGTGATCATATAGCGCCCATCCTCGGTTTCCGAGAATTGCGTCACACGTCCAACGCAGCCGATTGCATGCAGACCGGTGCCGCCCGCGCGACCTGGGACCCGGTTCGGCTGGATCATTCCGATCAGCCGACCCGGAGTTTTCAACGCATCCTCAAGCATCGCCAGATAGCGAGGCTCGAATAGATGCAACGGTAGACGCGAGCGCGGCAGCAAGAGCGCACCGGGCAGCGGAAAGACGGGGATGATCTCTGGAAGATCGAGCTTGTGTGTCATGCCGCTAACCTAGCCCGTGCATAGGTTCAGGCAAATATCATCGAACTCAATTTGCGCCGCCCACTCAGCAAGACCGGATCATTCGGTTTGAGCGCCTCGAAGATGGTGAAAAGCTGGGTCTTGGCCGCGCCATCACTCCACTCACGATCCCGCCGAAATAGATCAAGCAATTCATCCACCGCCTCTTGCGCCTGCCCGTTGGCATAAAGCGCCTGCGCGAGATCAAATCGTGCCTGAAGGTTCGCGGGGTCTGCCTCAACGGCGGCGCGCAGCTCGTTGACAGGTCCGGCATCTTGCGCCTGACGTGCCAGTGCCAGTTGCGCATGGGCGGCGTCAATTTCAGGGGCATGGCTGATTTCTGCCGGGGCACCGTTTAGGATCGCTTCGGCCTGATCCAACTCGCCTAGCGCCATATGGGCACGGGCAAGGCCCGCGTAGCCCCGCGCATTCAGCGGGTCCTCTTGCAGAATTGCGGCATAGGTCTGGGCCGCATCGGCCACAGCGCCGGTTTCAAGCATCTCGTCGGCGGCATCAAGCGCCTCGTCCAAACCATCCTCAGGCTCGCCCCCAGCGGCTGCAATAACACGCGCGACGAACGCCTCGATCTCTGATGGGGGCACGGCACCCTGAAAACCGTCAATCGGCTGGCCCTGCCAAAAGGCATAGACGGTTGGAATCGATTGAACCCGCATCTGGCCCGCAATCATCTGGTTCTGATCGACATTGATCTTGGCCATTTTGACCGCACCGTTGGCGCGGGTCACCGCCGCCTCAAGCGCCGGACCAAGCGTTTTGCAGGGACCGCACCACGGGGCCCAGAAATCGACGATCACCGGCACGGTTTGCGATGCGTCCACGACATCCGCCATGAAGCTGGCCTCGGACACATCCTTGATCAGGTCGCCCGCCGCGGGGGCACTTTTGGTTTTACCCAGTTCCAGCATGTTCAGCCTCCTTAAGAGATTTGCCCCCTATATGAGGGCGTGGCGGGCGGAGTCAAAGATCAAATGTTGCGAACACCGGCGCGTGATCCGAAGGTTGCTCCCAGCCCCGCGCGCCACGCAGGATGCGGCTGGAATGCGCCGAAGTGGCGATGTCGCCTGTGGCCCAGACATGATCAAGCCGGCGCCCTTTATCCGCAGCGTCCCAATCGGCTGCGCGATAGGACCACCAGCTATAAAGCTGCCCCTCGGGAATGTCGGCGCGCGTAACATCCTGCCAACCGCCCGCCGCCATCACTGCGCTCAGATGATCCACTTCAACAGGGGTGTGGCTTACGATTTTGAGCAGTTGTTTATGATTCCAAACATCATCCTCGCGCGGGGCGATGTTGAGATCCCCCACAAGGATCGCCTTTTCGGGACGGCTGTCGCGGAACCAATCGCGCATGCCCGTCAGATAATCGAGCTTCTGGCCGAATTTGTCATTCACCGCCCGGTCAGGCACATCGCCCCCTGCAGGCACGTAGAAATTGTGGATCACAACACCATTTTCCAGTCGGCCCGCAATGTGCCTTGCATGGCCGAGATCCGCAAAGTCCATCGCCCCGACCTCTTCGATTGGCAATTTGGACAGGATCGCCACTCCGTTGTAGCCCTTTTGCCCACGGGCAACGACATGGGCATAGCCAAGGGCGGCAAAGCCCTCGAGCGGCATCTTATCAACCGGGCTTTTGCATTCCTGAAGGCAGAGGATATCAGGCCCCTCTTCCTGCATCAGGCGCGCCACCAGTCCTTCACGCAGACGCACTGAATTGATGTTCCATGTGGCGAGGGTAAAGGACATCTGGCATCTCCCGTGCGGATTCGCCGGGACACTAAAGCGATGCGTCCAAGGATTCCAGCCGCGATTGCCCCAGACAGAGCCGAGCGCCAAAACAAAAAGAAACCCCGGCACAGGGGCCGGGGCAGTCCAACAGGGAGGTTCATGTGTGTAACCGCACACATAACGGATAATAGCAGATTAAAGCTCAACCGCAGATACGACTTTGATCTTGGTCAAAGAACCGTGCCTTTTAGACAACAAGCCGATAGCCGCCCGATTCCGTCACCAAAAGCCGCGCATTTCCGGGATCGGGTTCGATCTTTTGACGCAGCCGGTAGATATGCGTCTCAAGAGTATGGGTCGTAACCCCCGCGTTATAGCCCCAAACCTCGTGCAACAGGATATCGCGCGGAACCACGCCTTCCGTCGCACGATAAAGAAACTTAAGGATATTTGTTTCCTTTTCTGTCAACCTTACCTTGCGATCATCTTCGGTGATCAGCATCTTCATCGCCGGTTTGAACGTATAGGGCCCAAGCTGGAACACAGCGTCTTCAGACTGCTCATGCTGACGCAATTGCGCACGGATACGGGCCAGCAACACCGGGAACTTGAAAGGTTTGGTGATATAGTCATTGGCCCCGGCATCAAGTCCAAGGATCGTGTCCGCGTCGCCATCATGCCCGGTGAGCATCAGAATCGGTGCCTTGATTCCCTGCTTGCGCATCAGGCGACACAGTTCGCGCCCATCAGTATCCGGAAGCCCCACATCCAAGATCACAAGGTCATAGATCATGTCCTTGACCTTGCTCAGCGCAGAGGTACCGCTTGACGCCTCGAAGACGTCGAAATCCTCGGTCATGACCAACTGTTCGCCAAGCGCCTCGCGCAGGTCGTCGTCATCATCCACGAGAAGAATTTTTTTGACTTGTCCCATCTCGGTTTCCTCTTGTTTCGTCGAACATGCGGTACAAGCAGCGTCGCGGCAAGATGTGCAACATTCCACTCACGCCCTAGTGTTGCGGCGCGAGCGTTTCTTTCCATTCATTACAAAAGACTATATCACGGTTGGACTGATAAACAGGAGCCCCGCATGAGCCTTGCACCGGATCTCACTGAAATTGCTGCGCGCGCACGAAGCGATCTGCGCATGGGCGTGCCCGTGGTGCTAAGCGGCCGCGGAGGTGCGGCACTCATCATGGCGGCCGAAACGCTTGAGGCGCAGCGGCTTGCGGATCTGCGGGCATTGGGCGGCACTCCGGTTCTGGCGATTACTGCGCGCCGGGCCACCACGCTCAAGGCGCGGGCCTATGATGATGATCTCGCGCGCGTTATCCTTCCGCCTGATGTCTCTCTGGGATGGATTTTGTCGGTTGCGGACCCGGCGGATGATCTCAAAAGCCCGATGAAAGGCCCGCTGACCTCCGAGCGCGGGGGCGCGGTCGATCTACACCGGCTGGCGCTGAGCCTTGTGAAATCGTCGCGGCTTTTGCCCGCCGCCTTGGTGCTGCCACTAACGGAAGGCGTGGAATTCGCGCGCCGTCATGGGCTGACCTTGCTTGATACAGCCGCGGCACCGCAACTCGAACTGACAAGCCCGCTGCATCCGGTGGTCAGCGCGCGCCTGCCGCTTGCCGTGTCAGAGGCGGGGCGTCTGCATATCTTTCGCCCCGAGGATGGTGGCGAGGAACATTACGCCATCGAAATCGGTCAACCTGACCGCGCCGTGCCCGTGCTGGCACGGCTGCATTCCGCCTGTTTCACCGGCGACCTGATGGGAAGCCTGAAATGCGATTGCGGACCTCAGCTGCGCGGCGCTCTGGCGCAGATGGGGGCCGAAGGTGCCGGCGTGCTGCTGTATCTCAACCAAGAGGGGCGCGGCATTGGCCTCGCCAACAAGATGCGTGCCTACAGCTTGCAGGATCAGGGATTCGACACGGTCGAAGCCAATCATCGCCTTGGATTTGAAGATGACGAACGCGATTTCCGCATCGGTGCGCGCATCCTGTCGCTGATGGGCTTTTCCTCGGTGCGGCTTCTTACCAACAATCCCGCCAAGATCGCGATGATGGAGCAGAACGGCATCAAGGTGATCGAGCGTGTGCCGCTGAAACTGGGCGAGAACACGCATAATCATCACTATCTCGCGACCAAGGCCGCAAAATCGGGGCATATGCTCTAGGCCAAGGCGACCTTTAGACCATCATCTCTTTGGTCGCGGTCAGCGTGACATCTGGATAGTCGCGCGCGACCCGATCAATGTCCCACTGCAGGCGCGTAAGATAGACGATGTCGCCATCATTATCATGGGCGATATGCTGTTTGTTGGCGGCAGTGAATTTCTCGACCGCCAGCTTGTCGCCAGATACCCAACGGGCCGAGGTGAACTGAGAGCCCTCAAACCGCACCGGGAGCCCATATTCCAGCTCGATCCGGCTGGCCAGCACCTCGAATTGCAGCGCCCCCACCACGCCCACAATAAAGCCAGAGCCAAACGCAGGCTTGAACACCTTGGCGGCACCTTCTTCGGCGAATTGCATCAGCGCCTTTCCCAGATGCTTGGCTTTCATCGGATCACCTGCCCGCGCCTGCTGCAAAAGCTCTGGCGCAAAGGATGGGATGCCGGTCACGCGCAGCGCTTCCCCTTCGGTGAGAGTATCCCCGATACGCAACTGGCCATGGTTGGGGATACCGATGATGTCCCCAGCCCAAGCCTCTTCGGCCAATTCACGGTCCGCTGCCAGAAAGAGCACCGGTGCCGAGACGGTGATAGGTTTCTTCGAGCGCACATGCGTCAGCTTCATGCCGCGTTTGAAATGCCCCGACGCGAGGCGGACAAAGGCCACACGGTCGCGATGCTTGGGGTCCATATTGGCCTGCACCTTAAAGACGAAGCCGGTCACGGCAGTTTCTTCGGGGGCAATCGCACGCGGAGTGGCCTTTTGCACCTGCGGCTCGGGGCCATAGGTGCCAATGCCATCCATCAATTCCTTGACGCCAAACGAGTTGATCGCTGAGCCGAACCAAATGGGCGTCATATGGCCCTCTAACACCGACTGCGGATCGAGCGCGGGCAAAAGTTCGCGCGCCATTTCGATTTCCTCGCGCAGCTTGGCGATAAGGTTTGCGGGCACATGCTGCGCCAGTTTCGGATCATCAAGCCCGTCGATCTTGATCGACTCTGCCACTTTGTTACGGTCGGCGCGGTCCATCAATTCCAGACGGTTGTTCAGCATGTCATAACAGCCGACAAAATCGCGCCCCATACCTATGGGCCAACTTGCCGGGGTTACGTCAATGGCAAGGTTCTGCTGGATTTCATCAATGATCTCGAACGTATCGCGCGCTTCACGGTCCATCTTGTTACAAAAGGTCAGGATCGGCAAATCGCGCAACCGGCAGACCTCGAACAGCTTCTGCGTTTGACTTTCAACGCCCTTGGCCCCGTCGATCACCATGACGGCCGCATCGACGGCGGTCAGGGTGCGATAGGTATCTTCGGAAAAGTCCGAGTGGCCGGGCGTGTCTACGAGGTTGAACCGGAACCGACCAAAATCAAACGACATGGCCGAGGCCGACACAGAAATGCCCCGGTCCTTCTCCATCTGCATGAAGTCAGAGCGCGTGCGCCGCGCCTCTCCCTTGGCACGCACCTGCCCGGCCATCTGAATGGCGCCCCCGTACAAGAGGAACTTCTCGGTCAGCGTCGTCTTGCCCGCATCTGGATGCGAAATGATCGCAAACGTGCGGCGGCGGGCAATCTCAGCCGGAAGATCGGGGCGGTTTGAAAGAGTATCCAACATGGCGCCGGATATAGAGGCGTGGCTGGGGCGGCGCAATACGGGGTGTTGAGGGTATCGAACGCCGATAAACCCCAGATGATTCTCTGAATGCTGGCGTCGGGCACCAAGCGCGGCGGCAAAAATGTCTCACCCGTACATCTGGCGGCTCAATCAGCGTTCAATTTGGCACCCAACCGGTCGGCCACATTCATTGACCTGTTTTTGATACATTTTTTAGCGTGACGGTACCCGGCATGCCGTTCGGTCATCCGTGCCGAGGGGCAGGAAAATGCAACATTCGGACCAAGCTCGCAAATATGGTTAACACCCTATCCGGAAGCATCGCCTATCCGGCGGAGTAGTATCATAAATCCCTGTTTTCTTTAGAAATTCCGAGGACTGCGAGAGTTTTCGCCGCCTTGGTACGGACCATCCAAACCGAAGAACGGCACGCTCTGGCGGCAAATATCGATGCCGGGGGTTTGAATGCCATTTACGATTTCAGCGGGTTACTTGTCCGATACGACCTTTACACAGGCGCATTTCGGCGGCAACGCGCTTGCCCTGAGGGACCGCGTTGGGGACGAGGGCACCTATGATGACGTTGCCCGCACACTTGGCGTGGAACATATCCGCTACCCCGGCGGCAGCCTTACCGAGTATTACTTCGACATCCGCAACCCGGATAACGATATCGTGGTCAACTCCGAGACTGGCGAAGCAACATCATTTCTGCCGATCAGCGATGCTCTGGGCTTTGCCGAGGAAGAGGGGATCGCAGTCACGATCGTTCTGCCCACGCGGCACTTTCTCAGCACCGAGGTAGACGCAGAGGGCAATCGCTTGCCCGATATCGACGAACCCGCCCTGCGCAGCTTCCTGCAGGATGTGTTCGACGGACGCTACGGAGCCGCAGATATTCAGGCCATCGAAATTGGCAATGAATATTGGGGCAGCGGTGGCATGAACACCTTTGAATATGGCCGCCTCGCCTCGGAAATGGCCGTCATCGTCAAGGACGAAATCCGCAGCCACCCCGACGCGGAGCATCTCTCGGAAACCGATATTCTGGTCCAGATGGGCACGAATTATGGCCGGTTCGCTCTTTCAAACCTGTTTTCAGGAACCGGAGAAGATCAACTTGCCGAGCTCAATGAAACATATGACCTGAACCTTTCGGAAAACGAATACATCTATTCCTCTGGCGATGTGGCTTGGGCCAAGGTCGCCAATGCCATCATCCTCAACGAGTTCGACACCGTCGCAGAGCAAAGCGCTATCGACGGCGTTGTTGCCCATATCTATTCCAAGGGGGCCGACACCCCCAACAGCCGTTATTTCGAACTGTCGCAGATTGCCGACACCTGGCTCAAGGAAATGCCGGGGCTGGATATCTATGCAACTGAATGGAACCTGAAACGCTCGGTGTCCGAGGACCCACAAGAAGAGTTCGGCCTGAAACAAGCGCATGAGATGCTCAATGTGCTTGAGGCGTTTTCTTGGGGCGGTGTCGATGCGGCACATGTATGGCCCCTGCAAATGAATAGCCGCACAGGTCTGGCTGATGGCGAAGGCGATGCAGATATCCGTGTACCCGGCGAAATGTTCCGCCTGTTGAACGAAACCTTGCCCGGCACCCGCCCTCTCGGCCTTGCAGGAAGCGAAGGACGCGAGACGGAGCTGTCGGGCGAAACAGCAGATGTGCATGCGTTCTATGCCCCGGATCGCCTGGTCACGTTCCTTGCCTCGACCAGCGACCAACCCAGCGAAGAGGTCGTGGACTTCATGAGCATCCTGCGCGATTTGGGCGACGTTACGATCACGCGCCTAGGCGTGGCTGAGGGCGAAAACCCAAGCGAGTCCACTGCCGAACCCGTTGTGACCAACGAGAACCCTCAAGACCTGATCGAGGACGGCATCCTGATCGCAGACCTTGCGCCCTACGAGATCCTGATGATCGAGATGCTCAACCCCGTCTTTACCGCCGAACTGGCCCGTATGGTCGCCGACACCCCCGAGGAGACAGACGAAATCGACGTCGAGGAAAGCGACAATCAGGTCGTCGACAATGTCCTCAACTTCGCAGATTTCTTCCAATCCGGCAGCTCAGGGTCCGGCAGCAGCGAGAGCTTGATCCCGACAACGCCCCCCGCCGAAGAGCAAGAGGATGCCCCAGACTCCGCAGCCGCAGCCGGCGATGCCGATGACAGCGGTGGCGGTGGCGGCGATTTCGGTTTTGGGGCCTTGGCGCTCGCGTTTCTGCCGATCCTGCTGTTGGCGGCCTGATCCAAGGGGCCGCAGCGCGGCTTGCCGCGCCCCCCTCTTGCGACTACAAGCGCGGCAAATCCCCTTAGTCTGCTCAAGGATCGCCGCATGATACCTCGTTATTCCCGTCCCGACATGGTCGCCATCTGGGAACCTGCCACCAAATTCCGCATCTGGTTCGAGATCGAGGCCCATGCCTGTGATGCCATGGCTGACCTGGGCGTCATCCCGCGTGAGAATGCCCAAGCGGTCTGGAAAGCCAAGGACGTGGAGTTCAACGTCGCCCGCATCGACGAGATCGAGGCCGAGACCAAGCATGACGTCATCGCCTTTCTTACCCATCTGGCAGAGCATGTAGGCAGCGATGAGGCGCGTTTTGTGCATCAGGGCATGACCTCCTCGGACGTGCTTGATACCTGTTTCAACATCCAGCTGACCCGCGCCGCCGACATCCTGATTGCGGATATGGAAGGGCTTTTGGCCGCCCTCAAGCGTCGCGCATTCGAGCATAAGGATACCCTGCGCATCGGCCGCAGCCATGGGATCCACGCAGAGCCCACCACCATGGGGCTGACCTTTGCCCGCTTCTACGCCGAGATGCAGCGCAACCTGCGCCGCCTACACACCGCCCGCGAAGAGATCGCGACAGGGGCGATTTCCGGTGCCGTCGGCACCTTTGCCAATGTTGATCCGCGCGTCGAAGAGCATGTCTGCGCCCAACTTGGCCTGACGCCAGAGCCAATCAGCACCCAAGTGATCCCGCGCGATCGCCACGCGGCGTTTTTTGCCGCTCTTGGTGTCGTGGCCAGCAGCATCGAAAATGTCGCCATCGAAATCCGTCACATGCAGCGCACCGAAGTTCTGGAAGCAGCCGAGTTTTTCTCGATGGGGCAAAAGGGCTCTTCCGCCATGCCACACAAGAAGAACCCGGTGCTGACTGAAAACCTCACCGGCCTCGCCCGCCTCGTCCGCATGGCTGTGGTGCCCGCAATGGAAAACGTGGCCCTCTGGCATGAACGCGACATCTCGCACAGCTCGGTCGAGCGCATGATCGGCCCGGATGCCACCATCACCCTCGATTTCGCCCTCGCACGTCTGACCAATGTCATCGACAAGCTCTTGGTCTACCCTGACAACATGATGGCCAATATGAACAAGTTTCCCGGCCTTGTGATGTCGCAGCGGGTTCTATTGGCCCTGACCCAAGCGGGCGTCAGCCGCGAGGATGCCTATCGCCTTGTGCAGCGCAACGCGCTCAAGGTCTGGGAAACCGGCTGTGACTTCAAAACCGAGTTGCTGAATGATGCAGAGGTTACTGCCGCCCTCAGCCCGGCGGAAATTGCTGAAAAATTCGACTTGGGCTATCATACAAAGCATGTGAACACGATTTTCGCGCGGGTTTTCGGGGAATCGTGATAGCCTGAACCCCTGTCCAACAGGGAGACATATGATGAAGTTGAAATTCGGATTGGCCGCCCTCGCGCTTGTCGTGACACCCAGCCTTGCCTTGGCAACGGGGGGCTGTAACTACAGCAAACAGAAACAGGCGATTTCCTGCGTTACGGGCACCGCATGGGATGCGGCGACCAGTAGTTGCGTGCCACAAACCTCAAGCTGACTTATACGGGGCGGGATCACTCCCCGCCCCTGCTTTACCGTTCTACAAATACTCATACACGCACTGGGCATCTCAGAGATCACGGGTTGCAAATGTACCGGCTCCGAAACTCGCTGAGAGCTGCGCCACTTCGATCCGTTTGCCCGCATCTGCCCCATCGGCCACGCGTGCCGCTTGCTGATAAACCCAATCCGAGCGTTCCAGAGTGACCTCGCGCAAGACCTGCGCCCCTCGCATCACCCGCAAGAGATAGCGCTCGCTCTCCTCGCCAAGCGGCACCTCGGGCGTATCCCAACGATCCCCGCCAATCCGCGTGCGCCTGATCCACGTCACGGTCAAATCTCCTTGCGCCTCCATGAACCTCAGATGCACCGGCGCATAGGGTCGCAGGCCCACCCCATCAAAGGCCAAAATGGCATGGGCAAAGCTCGGGTCATCCACGGGTCGCCCCCCCGGCCCGATCCGGTAATGCAGCGCTTGCCCGCGCTGTGCCTCGGTCAACTCGATTTGCTGCGGCACGCCATTCAAGCGTACGACAAGCGATCCCGCAGGCCAGACACCACCGCCAGCCCTTTCAGTCCCCAACTGTCCCCGCAGCCGATGGCGCAGAATATACGTGTCCGGTGCCACCAACTCGGCATCGCGGAACTGAAACAGCTCCCACCCCCCCGGGGTGCCATCGCCAATGGCACAAAGATTGCCGCCATTCAAATGCGCCGTATCTCCCACGCTTTCCAGCGTCCCGAACCGCATCCGCACGAATAGCCCATCCCCCCGGTCGATCCGTCCCATCGGCGCAGGCAAAAGCGGCGTTTGCGTCACCCCTACCGTGCTGCGTGCCGCAATCAGGGTGTTAAGCCGGTAATCGGCATCCTCGGCGGACGAGTAAACCGCCGCCGTGCCGGGCCAGGGATTGGCCAGCACCGCGATATGCGGCGCATGCGGCACCTCATCGCCGGTCAAGAGCGGCAGATCAAGAAAGAGCGGCGTCACCGGTCCCGGTGCCACAAAGGGGCGCAGCCGCGCCGGGTTCTCTTCAATCAGGATCGGCCGATAGCTCTCGGGGTCGATCCGCACCGCATCGACACGCTGCGCATTGCCCATCTGCTCGATCCGGTCGATGCGGAACCGCGCGCCATCCCCCCCTTGGGCAGGGCAATGACATCTCCTGCCCCAACGTCCAGCCGCGACGGCGGCAAGGTCAGGCGCAGCGTATCCACCGACACCCGCGCCTCCGAGAGCCACCGCTCCACCACTTGCCGCCCCTCAGAACGCGTCAACGCAAGTGGCATTTCCGAGGCTGCCACCGCATGGGTCGCCTCGTCGGGCAGAATGGCCTCTTCTGAAATCGCTTCATAGTCAGCATCCGCCTCCAGAAACCGCAGCCGCACCCGGCCCGCCAGCTCTAGATCGCTACTGCGCAATTCCTCGATGACGCCGCCCAATTCCGGATCGCGCACCACCAGATCAAGATCAACCACATGATCCGCCCGGCCATCGCGTGCACGAAATTGCAGCACGCCTTGCCGCTCGATCGCATCCAGACCATAGGCCAGCATCAAGGGTTGCAAGGTCGCGCGCGCTGCACCCACCTGATCCACCAGAAACCCGCGCAAAAAGCCCTCAGTTCGGCTTGTGTCAAGATCACGCAGACCCGCCCGCGCCGCCACTTCTACCATGACATCCGCCAGCCGCCGCCCGCTGACCCGACCATTGATCCAATGCCCGCGCGCATAGTTCGCACCATCTGACCAAAGCTCGAGATTTCCCGGAAAATAGGGATAGGGCCGCGCATCCCAGGCCCAGACATAGGCGTGATCCATGTCGAGCATTCGCCCCGCGTATTCTTCGGACTGCGGATTGCGCGCCGGATCATTCCAATAGGCGGCCATGGCGCGCAGATATTGCATCTGAATCAGTTCATCCCGCTGCCCTGTTGAATGGCGGGGCAAACTTGATTCAGAAGATTTAGGGTCAAGAAACTTGTTGGGTTCATTGCTGCCCTTGTCCACCGCCGCACAGCCATATTCGGTGAACCGGATCGGTTTCGATTGCGGCACCCAGGCGGTCGGCTCTGACGCGCGCAGCCCCCCCACCCGCTCGAAATGCCGGTGTTCCCACCAGTTGCGCACGTCCTTGAACCGCCAGATCCAAGGCTCACCGAACGCGTCATCGGTGATCGGCACCCGGCGTTGCGCCGCGCGCGCCTCTGACGTGGGGTAAAACCAGTCATAGCCCTCGCCGCCCTCGATATTGGCTTGCAGATAGTCCAGGTCATAGATCGACGGCCAATCGCGCGCATCAAGATGCTCATCCCCCTCGCGCCAATCGCTGAGCGGCATGTAATTGTCGATCCCGACAAAATTGATATTGGCATCCGCCCACAGCGGATCGAGGTGAAAGAACCGATCGCCATTCCCCGGCTGATAGCCGAAATATTCAGACCAATCCGCAGCATAGCTGATCTTGACCTCCGGTCCCAGCAGCGCGCGCACCTCAGCCGCCAAGGCAATCAACTGCACCACCGCCGGAAAGCTGTTATTCGCGCCCCGGATCTGCGTCAGGCTGCGCATTTCCGACCCGATACAGAAACTCTCGATCCCGCCCACAGCCGCACAAAGCGCCGCCTGATGCAGAATGAAGCGACGATAAGACCATTCATCCGGCCCGTGATAGGCCACCGGGCTGCGCTTGAGCGCGCCACCAAAACTCAGAATGTCCAACGCGCCGGTTCCGGCGCTCTCCTCCACCTGCGCCGCAATCGGTGTCACCGTAAAATCCGCCGCGCGCGCGGTGCCAAAGAACGCCGCCACCTCTGCCTCTGCCGCCGCCGTCTGATCCGGGCTGCCAACCTGCCCCGGCGCCTTGGATGTGGTGATCCGCCCGCGCCATGGCAGAATGGGCTGATCCTCGGCACCGCTCCACGGATCGGGCAGGCCGTTGCCCGGCATTTGCTCCATCAGGATGAACGGGTAGTAAAGCACGTCCTGCCCCGCTTGTTGCAGCGCCAGAATGGCCTCGATCACCGCCTGATCGGTCGGCGTGCCGCCATAAACCTCGCGGCCCTGCGCATCCTTGGGCACCTCACCTGCCCCTGAACGACCTAGGCTAGAGACCTGCCACGGCATGTTCGACGCCTCGAATTTCTTTTGCTCTACTCGTGGCCTGATCTGGCAAACTCCACAGCGCAGATCGTCGCCAAACCAGCTCACGATCAATGAGGTGGCCCGGCAGGCTGGCAATTCCTCAACCAGCGCCTCCAGCGCCGTCGCCATATCCGAGCGCCCTGAGGGGCTGTTGATATTGGCAATTCCGTTTGCGCCCAGACCGAAATTCATTGTGACCGGCGTTGTAGCCAGCGCATATTCGCCCGTGCCCGGCAGCATCGCCACGCCCCGCACTGACCGCACCGGATCAAGCGCGGCACCCGGCGTCTCGGCCTGAGACGGGCGACACACCTCAAAACTGAACTGCGGCACACGATTGCCAAACTGCGAAATATCCAGATCCTCGATCACCACATAGGCCGTGCCACGATAGGCGGGCACATTGCCCGCCCCCTCGACCGCCTCGATCCGAGGATCGGGCAATTGATCGCGCGCGCCCTTGTAGACCTGCATATTTAGGCTTGTAGGAGCGACCTCTGTTCCATCCGCCCAGATCCGCGCGACGCGGGTGATCTCCCCCTCGCAGAGCGCCAGCGCCAAGCTCACCGAATAGCTGATCGCGCGCGTGTCTGGCGTGGCGGGACGCGGATTGCCTTTGCCGCCCCCCCGGCTGCCCTGTGTTACGGTCACGTTCTCGCGAAACTCGGTGGCCCAGATCACCTGCCCGCCAACGCGCATGCGCCCGTAAACCTGCGGGATGGCATCCCCCTCGCCCGCGCCAGTCAGGCGCAGACGGCTCACGCGCCCCGTCTCGACCACCTCCGATCCCTGGCCCAACAGACGTTGGTCAATCGAACGGCCAATAACTGCCCCGGCAAAGCGCCCAATCGCCACGGACGACAGGCCAAGCGCGGTGCCGCCCACCGCCCCGCCAATCGCGGCCCCTGCCGCAGATAACAGAATGGTTGCCATGTCTCAGCCCTCCTCGGGAAATGCAAATCGCGCCACAATGCGCCGCCGCCAAGGCGCGCTCAGCGCGGTCTCAACCACGCCATGCCCCGAATAGGCGTGAATGAAACTTGCGCGCGCGCCCAGTTCCGCGACCACGCCCAGATGTTTGGCAACCGCCCCCTCACGCATTCGAAAGAGGATCACGTCACCTGCCGCCTCTTCGGTCAAATCTTTTACCAGCAAATGCCGCGCCGCCGCCTGCCACAGCACCTCTTGCCGCGCCGGTTCTGACCAATCCATCGAATAGGCGGGGGGGCGTTCCGGCTCGGCACCGCACATCTCGCACCACAGGCCTCGCACCAGCCCCAGACAATCGCAGCCAGCCCCGCGACAGGCCGCCTGATGCCGATACGGCGTGCCGATCCAGCCCCGCGCCGTCGCCACAATCCGCGCCCCCTGCCCGCTCACCTGCGGCTCCCGCCATCCAGCCGCGGCGCCTTGCTGGGATCGGTAATCGTCCAGTCATCGCCAGGGATGTCCGGAAACCCTTGAAAGTTCATAAGATTGTCAAACTTGAACTGACAAGTCCCGCGACGCTTGTCGCACCCAGCCTCAATCCGCAGCGCATTACCGGGCATCACCTTAGCCCCTAGAGGATGCCAAAGCTCGATCACCCGCCCCGTGCCCTCGGTCCGGTCTCGCTTGATCAGCCCGATCAAGCCCGCCGCCGCGCCGCTCAAAACCCGGAGCACGCCGTGGCGAAACCAGTCTTCGGCAAACCCGCCCATCTCAGCAAAGCGAAACACGCGGTTCTCCTCCACCTCCTCGGCGGGCCGCTCTGAAACATACCCCGGCGTATCCAGATCAAAGCGACAATCGCGATCCCCCAGAACGGCGCTGCACGCCTTTTGATAGACCCGCCCCAAGGGAACGTTGAGCGCGTCGGTCAGCCCGCGCAGCTCGGCCTCAAACGCCCCGCCCGCACGCCGCAACTCGCCAATGCTGCCGCGAAAGAGCAGGCGCCGCGCCGCCACATCCTGCCAGTTCACAAGCCACGCGCGCAGTTCCGCGCCGTCATAGCGCCCCGCCTCGATATCCGCCTCACGGATGGCGGCATCGTTCAGCGCGCCCAAGGCTTCGGTGTTGTCCACCGACAACCCCGTCGTCTGCTGCAAGGCCAAGGCGCTCAACCCGGTGTCGGGGCGAAACGCGATTCCCTCAAAGGCCAACAGCCGGTCGTGATCGGTGAACCCCATCACCACCCCGTCACGCCGCGTCAGCGCCCAAGCGCGGCAGGTGGTGGTCACACCTGTGCCAAGATGCTCCAACAGACCGGTCATACTCGGATCTCCACCACCGGCACATTGGGCACCTCGCCCGCCTGAAAACTGGCAAGGCTGGTTTGAATGCGGTCCGTATCAAACCGCACAGGCACATCGAATTCATATCCCGCCGTGATCGGCACGCCGCGATTGGGCGGCTCGGAAAAGGTGACAATCCCGGTGGCGGTATCAACTGTGTAATGCACGCCGTCCTGCATCTCGACATTATCAAGACCTAGGCGCACCGTGCCCGTGACTGGCTTCACAATTGGCCGCAGTACGACCTGATCCCCTGACCGATAGGACTTGACCAGCGGAAAGGCGACAGTCGCATCATCGCCAACGCCAATTTCCTGATCCCGGTAATCCGGCGCAGCCTTGGCCCGGCCCGATTTGAAATCAGTCCAATCCTTCCAGCGAAAGCCAAAAAGCTGCCCGCGCCGCGCCTCGAAAAACGCGATCAACGCCTCGATATCGTCCAGAGACCGAAGCGCCACACCCGCATCATAGCGTCTGCGCGCCTGCGCCCAAGGCGTGTTGCGCTCCTCGAACCCGTTGGCGAGCGTGACGATATCCGTCAACCGCTCCGGCCCGCCAAGCGAGCCGAAACTCAGGCTTGCCGGAAATCTGACCTCGTGAAATCCCATGTCCCACTCCCTTTCAGCGATTGCGCCCGCCGCGCCCGATCACGCGGCCCAGTTGCGCCGCGATCTGCCCTTGCGAGCGGCGAAACCCCTCGGCATCGGGGGTCTGGATATTCATCACCACGCTTACCGCCCCGCCGCCCTGTGCGCGCACGCCCAAACGCCCATCCGGACCACGACTGAGCGGCATGATCGCCTCTGGTCCAGCCTCGCCCATCAATCCGGTGCCACCCCGCATCGGAAACATGACCGGACCATTCACGACGCCACCATTGGCAAAGGGCTGCACCCGCCCCTGCGAAAAAGACGCCCCCTTGGCAAAGGGGAAAAGCCCCCCCACCAAGCTGCCGATCCCCTGCGAAATCAGGCCACCAATTTGATCCGTCACCGGACGTGCAGCGTCGTTGAATGCGGTATTGACCATGATCGTGGCCAACCGCCGCAAACTGTCCGACAGGCCGTCGCCATCAACCACAGCCCCCCGGATGGCCCCACGCAGGCCCCGGCTCAGCCCCCGCTCCAGCGATTGCACATCCTGTTCGGCGCCGGCAAAGCCGCCCCGCACCCGCGCCAGTTCTGCACCAAAGGCCGCCGCCATACTGGTCGTCTGCCCCATTGCATCATCAAGGGCGGCAATCTGCGCCTCCAATTCATCCATCGCTCATCTCTCCTTTTCCATCGGGAAAGGCGCGCAAGAGCGCCTCCAATCCAGCGCGCGCCATCGGGGCCACGCCCTGCCGCTCCCCCAGCATCAGGCGCAATTCGACAGGCGTCAGCGCCCAGAACTCGGCTGGTTTAAGGCCCAATCCCTGAAGCCCCGCGCGCATCAACGCAGGCCAGTCAAACCGCCCGCTCATGCGGCCCCTCTGGCAAGGCAAAGGCCCGCGCCAAAAGCTCTGCCGCCGCCCGCGCCGCCGCCAACGGCCCGCCTTCGATGTCGGCACTCTGCAAATCCGCCGCCGATCCGCGCCAGCCACCGCCACGCAGCCCCGCCACGATCAAAGCCAGCACATCGCGGGTGGAAAACGCGCCCCCTTCGAACCGCGCCACCAGATCGACAAGCGAACCGCTCGCCAACCCCGCCTCCAACTCGGCCAGCGCGCCCAGCGTAAGGCGCATCACCTGCCGCTCTCCGCCGATCACCAACGCCACCTCGCCTGCCCAGGGGTTGGCCATCGGATCACAGCACCGTAAAGGTCAGTTGCCCCGCCGAGGCGAGCGCCAACTCATACGTCGCCTCACCATCATGGGTGCCGCCATATTCGATCGCCGTCACTTGGAAGGGCCCCTCGATGGTGCCAAAATCCGGGATCACCACCTGAAAATCCGGCATTTCCCCATCAAAGAAGATCTGCCGCGCCCGCGCATCGCTTGTCGCATCGCGGAAAATACCCGATCCGCTGATGCTTGCAGATTTCACACCCGCCCCCGCCAGCAATTCGCGCCACCCGCCCGCCGACTCAAGGCTGGTCACATCCACGCTCTCGGCGTTGAAACTCACGCGCGTGGCCCGTAGCCCCGCCACCGTCTGAAAATTGCCGCTGCCATTGAGGTCAATCTTGACCAGCAGATCCTTGCCATTCTGTACAGCCATTGTCGTCACTCCAGAGTTTAAAGGTTAAGCGCCATCATCCACGCGCGCCTGAAAGGTCAGCTCGATCCGCCGCGCCTGCCCAGCCGTTTCGCGCCGGGCGCGGGCACGCAGGAAATTAAGGCCGCTCACCCGCCCGCGAGTCAGCGTTAAGTCAGCATCCAGCAGCGCATCGCTGACAGCACCCGCCACGGCCTTGGCCTCTTGAAACCCGCCACTCTCGCTGACAACGGTGACGGTGAAGCGGTGCCAAGCCCCGCCAGCGCTGCCATCGCCACGTGCGCGAACCTCCTCAGGGCCAAGCATCACATAGAGCGGCGGCACCCGGCCCGACGGCAGCGAATCATGAATCGCAGCGCCCACCAGCGCGCTTAATGCCACATCCTGCACCAGCCGTTGATACACTGCCGCCTGTAATCCTGCCGCCATCGCATAGCTCATGGCACCACCTCCTCTTGCGCCCAGAGAGACAGGTATCGCCCGCCCATATCCGCCTCTGTGACCGACAGGATTGCGAATTCGCGCGCACCATCGCGCAATCGGTTTCCGGCCTCTGGTCGCGACGCTGCCCCCTGCGGTGCAGCGCGCACCGTGATCCGATAGGCGGCCCGCGCCACAGCCGCGCCGCCCACCTCCGCCTCTCGGGCCGTGCGCGCGGCAACCTCAGCCCAAAGCGTGCCGCGCACCTCCCAGACTTCCGTGACACCCCCCGCCCCGTCGGACAGACGCACCGCCGCCTCCAGCACGAGGGGCCGGTTCAGCCTCGGGCGCGCCATCACCGGGCACCCCCGCCCAACAGCCGCACCGTGCGATAGCGCTCGATCAGGCTGGCCACACCAAAGGGCATGCAGCCGCTGCTCAGGCTCAGGTCATGTCGGTACTCGTAATAATGCGCCGCCAGCATCAACACGGCTTGCGCCAGATCTGCGGGCAAATCCCCCCAACCCACGCCAAAGCCCGCGCGAAACCGAACCTCTGCAACGCCCCCGCGCACAATCACGGGCAGGAACGTGCCCACAGGCCGCAGCACAGGCCGATGCACATCCTGCTCCAGCCGGTAATGCGCGGGGTCAATCACCTCGACCTCATCCGCCCGGTTGCGCAACCCAAGGCTCAGCAGCGCCCGCACGGGTGCCACCGGCAAGGCCTGGCCTGTCGCATCCCTCCAGTGATGCACCGCCCAAGAAAATTCGCGCTCCAGCAAGACCTTACCGGTGCGCCCCTCAATCGCCGCCAGCGACGCACGCAGAAAACTTTCCAGAACCGGGTCCTGGATATCGTCATCGGCAAAGCCCGTGCCCAACCGCAGATGCGCCTTGAACTCCGCCAGCGGCAGCGCGGCCAGGGGCACCGCAGTTTCTTCGATTAACATCATGGACCTTCTCCATTTATCCCGGACCCCTCCGGTGGTTCAGGCGCGCGCCATTCCGCGTTGCACGGACGGAGGGGACAGTTGGACAACGCCTCGCCCGAACGGCACGCGCCCCGGGGCGAGGGGATCACCCCCGCCCCGTCGCCGCGTCCTCAGGAAACGGCAAACTTCAAAAGCTTGATCGCCTTGAAATCGGACACATCGCCGCCCACTCGCTTGGTCGCGTAGAACAGGACATGCGGCTTGGCGCTGTAGGGATCACGCAACACCCGCAAATCCGGGCGCTCGGCCACCGTGTAACCGGCATTGAAATCGCCAAAGGCGATGGCATTGGCCCCGGTCGCGATGTCGGGCATATCCTCGGCGATCAGCACCGGATAGCCCATCAGCCGCGCAGGTTCTCCGGCGGCCAGACCATCCGACCACAGGAACCGCCCATCGGCATCCTTCATCTTGCGAATGGTGCCTGCGGTTTTGGAATTCATCACGAAGGTGCCGTTCGCCCGGTACTGCGCGCCCAAGGCATAGACCAGATCAACAATCGGATCAGGCCCCGAAATCGCGCCCGCAACACCGGTGGGCACATAGCCAAGATTACCCCAGACCCAGACATCATTGTCCACATTCGGATGCGTCAGGAACCCGCGCGGCTTGTCCACCCCATCGCCCGCAACGAACGCCGCCGCCTCGGCGCGCGCGAACTTGTCGGCGATGCGCCCCGCAAGCCAGCCCTCGACGTCAAAGGCGCTGTCATCCAGCAACCGCTGGCTGGCCTTGGGCAACGCGCTCAACTCATGTAGCGGGATACTGATGCGGTCGATCACCGGCGTATCGCTCTCGGATACTGTGCCGCTTTCCGTGGCCCAGCCATGGCCCACATCGGTGTGATCCACCAGCACATCAAAGCTGGTGGCCTCGACCGCCACCACATTGGCAACCGCCCGGATCGACGCGGTGGACTTCAGCACCGAGCGGATCGTCTCGGCGGTTTGCGGATCGACCAGATAGCCGCCCTCCCCCGCGATGGCGGTATTGAGCGCCTTGCCCTCCAATTCGAGGCCGCGCAGCCCGTCATCGTCGCCACCGCGCAAATAGGCGTCAAACGCCTTGCGATGCGGCGCAGAGCCGTCAGAACTGGCCGCCAGATGCGGACGCGCAAGCGCGATGGATTTGCGTTCAAACATGTTCATTTTCTCTTCTTGCTGTTGCAGTCGGTTGTGAATTTCGGCCCGAAAGCCGCTGAATTCGCTCAGAAACCCCGCCACTGCGGATTTCACCTCGGCCACCGGAGACAGATCTTCCCCGGCCCGAGCCTTTGCTTGGGTCATCATCATTCCATCCTTCAGGTTTGGGTCCTCGCTCGGGCGCTACACCTGCGCCATCTCCCGGCGGGCCGCGTCGAACGCCGCCGCCATCTCGCGCAGGGCTTGGGCCTCGGGGGCATCGCCCTTGGCCGTCACCCGCGCACTGGGCAGCATCGGGAAGGTCACCAGCGACACTTCCCACAGCTCCAGTTCCGTCAAGAGCCGCTGGCCCTTGTCATTCTTCACCGCGCGCAGCGTCCGGTATCCAATGCTGAGGCCATCAATCGCCCCCGCCGCGATCAGCGCTGCCGCCTCACGCGCACGCGCGACACTCCCCAAAAGCCGCCCCTTGACCCACAGACCCCGCGCATCCTCGCGCACCTCATCCCAGATGCCGATCGGTTGCGCCGGATCATGCTGCCACAGCATCTTGACGCGCCGCCCCTCCTTGGCCAGCCGCCCGAGAGAGGCCGCATAGGCCCCCCGCTCGACAATATCACCACCCTGATCGGGCGCGCCAAACAGGCTGGCGTAGCCCTCGATCTGCCCCGCCTCGCTCACGCTCAGCACCGCCCCATCCAGACGCGCGAATTTACGCTCCAGCCCTGTATCCATGTCCATCTGTCTCATCCTTTCGCTCTGCCTCACCCCGGCAACACCGCCAAAAGCGGCTGAAACGCCTGCGCGAGGATCGCTGCCACCACACCGTAAACCGCCAGCCACAATCGCCGCTCCAGCCGCTCCAAGGCCGCCTCGGTGCGCTCCAACCGCTCGGTCATCGCGCGGGTCTGAAACTCTGAAACCCGCTCATGCGCCTCCATTCGCAGCCCCGGCGCACAGTCGAACGCCTCGAACCCATAGCGCGGCGGCGGCACTCCCCGCTCAGCCATTGACCTCCTCCGCCGCCAGTGCAGGCAGTCCCAAAAGGCTGCGCTTTTCTCCATCGCTCAGAAAGTCTGCCCCACTCACCCGTGCCCATTGCGCATCACGCTCCGCTGCCAGCGCCGGCACCTGATCCAGATCGGGAACAAGGTCCAACGCCTCGCCGCTCATCCGCCCCAGCCAGGCCGATACCGTCGCAGCCACCCGCATGGCCAAAGGCAACACCGTCAGCCGATAAAACGCACGGTTGGCCTCCTGATAATTCGCGAATGTCGCATCGCCGGGAATACCGAGCAGCATCGGCGGCACGCCAAAGGCCAGCGCAATCTCGCGCGCCGCGCTTTCCTTGGTCTTCTGGAATTCCATGTCCGATGGGCTGAACCCCATCGGCTTCCAATCCAGCCCGCCCTCTAACAGCATCGGCCGCCCGGCATTGCGCGCGCCCTGATGATGCGCCTCCATCTCGCTGACCAGCCGGTCATATTGATCGCCAGACATCGCCCCCTGTCCCTCCGGCCCCTTATAGACAATCGCACCCGAGGGGCGCGCCGCATTGTCCAAAAGCGCCTTCGACCAACGACTTGCCGAATTATGCACATCCACCGCCTGCGCCGCCGCCTGCAATGGCGACAGCCCATAATGGTCGTCCTGAGGGTGAAAGGTCTTGATATGACAGACGCAAGGAACGCCCTCGCGCACATCGAACCGATGCTTGCGCCCCGCCACGGCATATTCATAGGCCACGGGCCAGCCATCCGCCCCCGGCACCACGCTCATCCGGTCAGAGCGCAGCACATGCAGCTCCAACGGCATGCCCCCCGCGCCCACCGCCTCGATATAGGCATTGCCCGTCAACAAGAGCTGGCCATAAAGCGCCTCAAAAAGCTCCGCCCGCCCCTGCGCCGGATTGGGGCATTTGATCAGGCTCAGCACCGGATGGACGGCAAAGCGCTGCTCAGAATTCTGCAACACCAGCGGCAGCGCCGCCGCCGCCTCAGCAATCATCTTCACACAACGAAACCCCACCGGATTCCCCGAAAACCCGGTGCGCGTCAGGCTGACGGTATCGCGCGGGCTCCAGGCCACACGCCCCGCGCCATGCCACGCCATCACACGGCCAGCCGCGCTTGCCTTTTGTTCGGGTGCCGCGTCGGGTGCACCGCCCCCTTGCCGGAAAAAATCCAGTATCATCGCGTTACTCTCCTTGATCCCGCTGACGCCGGGCCTCTTGCCCGCTTGAGAGGCATCAGACCGTCAAAGGTTTAAGGAAAGTAAACCAGACCGAGCGGGCCAGCGCTCAGACCCCCAAAGCCTCGCGCAACTCCGCCAGACGCGAGCGGCTGACAGGCGTGGTAACATCTTGCCCGCCAAGGCGAAAATAGCACAGCCCATTGTCCTTACGCCGCTCGAAATGCGAGACATGCGCCGGATTGACCAGATAGCTACGATGCACCTTAAGGAACGGACCGGGGCTCAACCGCCGCTCGGCCTCGGTGATTGACCACGTGCAAAAATGCTTGTTGGCCCCGGTATAGAGCAGCGTGTAATGCCCCTCGGCCCGCAAAAACGCCACATCACGCGCGTCGATGAAATGGGTCTGCCCGTGGTGCTCATAGGGAATGCGCTGCAAGACTTGGACGGGTTTGACCTCTGCCTCAACAGGCAAAGCTCCCTCCGCTTTGGCCCCCTGCGCCAGAAACGTGACCCCCGTCAGCAAGAACGCCCCGCACAGAACAAACGAACTGACCAGCACCCCCAGCGCCAAAACCTCATTGCCCATCAACGGGCCGATCTCCTGCGCCGTTGGCACTGCCACAAACCGTGTGCCGAACACCGCCGCGAAATGCACAAGGAACACGGCAAAGCCAAACGCCAATGTGCCCAGCAGAATATTGCGCGGCCGCCGCTGACCATAGGCCACCCAAATCGCCGCCACGCTCAGCCCACAGGCGGCCAGCACCGCAAACACCACCCCCGGCAGCGTATAAACCGCCCGGCAAAGCTGTAGCCCAGACATGCCCAGATAATGCATCGCCACAATGCCAAGACCGATGACACAGCCCGCCGCCGTCAGGCTTGCGCGCGTGCGCGGGTAGAAATGCAAGAGCAGCAGCGCCGCCCCTACCATCAGGATTGCAATCAGCGCCGATCCCAGCGTGATCATCGCATCGTAGTAAATCGGGATCGGCAGTTGCAGCCCCAGCATCGCCACGAAATGCATCGACCAGATGCCACCACCCAACGCAATCGCCGCCAAGGTCACGGAAAGTTTACGCATCGCTACGGGTTGCGCCGCAATGCCACGGGTCAGCGAAAACCCGGTAAAGGCTGCCACAAGCGACACGCTCAGTGACGCAACGACCAACCAGAGATTATGCGAATACTCCAGAAATTCCATGTCGACCCAACGGCTTGAGCATACCGCAAGAGCACCGGCAACCGCCGCCGCGCTCTTCCTCCCTTTTGCTCGGATCGTATGTCGCGGCCGCTCTCCTTACAAGGCTCTTGACCTCACAGGCTAAGAGCCAGTTTGCGCCCATCGTGAAACGCCTGCGCCGCCAGTCGTGGGGCATGGGCATCGCCAATCAGCGCCGCCGAAATGCCCAGATCAGCCAATCCGTGACGCAGGCTCACATCCGCCCGATTGGTTGTCGCCAACACCAGACTATCCGCCGCCACATGAGACCGCGCGCCGGTCAAAAGGTCCACCACCTCGGCCCCGCCGTTCTGCCAGCCAGTGATGGCGCTCTCGGTCACAAACCGCACGCCCAGCGCCGCCAGACGCCGCCTGAGCGGCACATCGGCGGCAGACCGCTCCAATTCGCGCCCGACAATAGCCTGTGGCGTCACGATCACCACCTGATGCCCCGCCTCGGCCAGATGCCAGGCGGTGCCACCCCCCCGCCAATTGCCGCCCTCATCCAGCACGATCACCCGGGGCCCCAGCCGCGCCGCGCGCCCCATCACATCCTCGACCGGCCAGACATTGCCATCCAGCCCCGGCAGCGCCGACAGATGCGGTATCGCCTTTTGAAACCCGGTGCCCGCAGGCAAAGACCCGGTGGCGAGGATCACCTGATCCGCCCCCATCGCAGCAATCTCGCCTGCGTCCAGATAGCTGTTAAAGTGCATCTCGACGCCCAAGCGCTCCAACTGCCGCGCATACCAGCCCAGCAGGTCCAAGATCTGCGCCCGCCTTGGCTGCAGCCCCGCCAACCGGAACTGCCCGCCCAACTCCGGCCCGGCCTCATGCAGACACACCCGGTGCCCACGCTCTGCCGCCACCCGCGCGGCCTCCAGCCCCGCAGGCCCAGCGCCCACAACCAGCACAGTACGGACCTGCTCCGCCGGGCGGAACCGATCACCGCCCCATTGATGCTCCCATCCCACCGACGGGTTGATCAGGCAGGAAATCCAGTAATCGCGGCTGCGCCGCCCCCAGCATTGCTGATTGCACGAAATGCAGCCCCGCACATCTTCGGGGCGCCCCGCTTCGGCCTTGGCCACCAGATGTGGATCGGCAATCTGCCCGCGCACGATCGAGACCATGTCGGCCTCGCCTGCGCCCAGCACCGTATTGGCATTCTCGGGCGTGCGAATATGGCTTTCCGCCGTCACCAAGGCATGTCGCACCACGCCCTTTAGCCGCGCCGCCAGATCAACCCCCAGCTTTTCAGGATATAGAAATGTCGGCATCAAGGGATGATAATCCAGATAGCTGCCTGACCCGCAGGTCACATAATCCATCAACCCTTCGGCATCATGCAACGCCACAACCTCCGCCATGGCCTCATGCCCCAGCGTCGCCTCGACGGTCGAACCATCACTCACCGACAGTCCGACAATAAACCCCGGCCCACAGGCCGCCCGCACCCTGCGCAGGATTTCGCGCGAAAACCGCGTGCGGTTCTCAAGGCTGCCGCCCCACTCATCGTCCCGCGTGTTCGACATCGGCGTCCAGAACTGATCCAGCAGACAATGATAAGCGGCCCAGACCTCGACCCCGTCAAACCCGGCTTTCTGACAGCGCAGCGCCGCCGCAACAAAGCTCTCGATGATCTCCTCGATTTCCGCGCCGCTCATCTCGTGACTGCCGTCACTGTCATGCCAGCTTGGCCCGCCCGAGGGCGACCATGCCGCGTGCCAGCTATTGTCCTGATCGCCATGCGCGCCCACGTGATAAAGCTGCTGCACCACCACTGCGCCATGCCGTTTGACGGCCCGCGTCAGCTTGGCAAAGGCCGGGATCACCTCATCCGAGGAATGCCGGAAATTGCCCCGCGTCAACACGGCGGTGCGATGCACCGGCATCGGCTCAACGACAATCATCGCAGCCCCGCCAATGGCCCGCTCTTCGTAATAGGCAATATGCCGCGCGCCCGGCAGACCGTCCTCGGCCATATTCGTCGTATGCGCCCCAAACACCACCCGATTACGCAGGACATGCCCCGCCAGCACAGCAGGGCGAAACACATGCGAAAACGCACTCATCCCTTGTCCGCCAAACGGTCCAGACCCTCGCTCAACACCGCGCGCATCCCCGCACTCTCCATATGCTGCCTGAGGCGCTGATTATATCCGCCCTTCGTGTTGAGCGCGTCCAGCATTGGCTGACACGCCCCGCTCATCAGGCTGCTTCCCACCAGATGCCGCAAAAACGCCTCGCCCCCGCCAAGCCACTCCGCCGCACCGCTGACCATCTGCACCGCGGGCGACAATACCGCTTGCGCACATAGATACGCCTCCAACTCCGCCCGGTCCCGCAAGCTGTAAACCGTGTTGGCAGGCGCAAAAAGCGCCTCGATCACCGCAACCTTACCCAGCGCCAGAATGGGTGATCCACCCTGCGCAATCCCCGGATAGGGCAGCATCACCGCCTCGGCCCGCGCCGGGGCCACCAACGCCGCCACCTCTTCCAGCGGCATCCCCGCCATAAAGGACACCACCCGCTGATCTGCCCGAAACCGCAGCGTTCCCAAAACCTCTGCCGCAATCTCCGCCATAAGCCCAAGAAACACGACCTCGCTCGCGTCCACTACAGGCTGATTGGACGCGACGGTCACATTGGTAAAATCCCCCGCCAGCCGCGCCGCTCGCCCAGCATTGCGCTCTGATACCGCGATCTCATGCCCCTCAGGGGCCAGCGCCCGCACCACCGCCTCGGAAATGGTGCCGGTGCCCAGAAACCCCAGCCGCACGTCAGATATCCTTCATCAGCCGCAGCGCATCATAAATCGCTGCATGGGTATTGCGCGACGACACCGCATCGCCAATCCGAAACAACTGGAACGCGCCCTCGGGATTGCTGTCAACCGCCTGCGCATCTCCGGCAATCAGCGCATCCTGATCCACCTCACCCAGATTGCGCGACAGGGGCTTCAGTTCGAAGTAAAGATCATCCAGCGGCAGCGTACCATAATTCACCACCACCTGATCATAGGTCTTCTCAGAGGTGAACTTACTATAATCCGTGCCGATCTTTGCCTTCAGCCGGTTGCCGTCCCGCGTCACATCCAAAAGCCGCCGCGTCACGGTAAAGGCTACATCCTTGTCCTGCAGGCTGCGCATGTACGGCACCAGATTCATCGCCATGATATCGGGCGCAAAGACCCGGTCCGGTGTCATCACCTCAACGCTCGCCCCGGCATTGGCCGCAACCTCTGCCGCCATCAACCCCGGATGATCGCCACTCTCGTCATAGATAAGGACAGTCTGCCCCGGCTTCACATCGCCCGAAATCAAATCCCAGGCCGTGACAACCAACTCTTGCTCTTTGCCACTTTCAAAAAGCTCGCGATTGGGCAGGCCCCCTGTCGCCACAATCACCACATCGGGGTTAAGGGCGGTCACATCCTCGGCCTCGGCGACTGTGTTGAAGTGAAAGACCACATCGCGCGCCGCGCATTGCGCCATACGCCAGTCGATGATGCTGATCATCTCGCGCCGACGAGGATTAAGCGCGGTCAGCCGGATTTGCCCCCCCGGATCGGGCTGCGCCTCGAACACGGTCACATCATGGCCGCGCTCTGCAGCCACGCGCGCCGCCTCCAGCCCCGCAGGCCCCGCGCCGACAATCACAACCTTTTTGCGTGTCTCAGCCGGGCTAATCTCATGCGGCATGGTCAATTCACGGCCCGTGGCGGCGTTGTGAATGCACAGCGCCTCACCTGCGGCATAAATCCGGTCCAGACAGAAGGTCGCGCCGACACAGGGCCGAATATCCGCTTCGCGCCCCTCGATGATTTTGCGCACGATATGCGGGTCCGCCATATGCGCCCGCGTCATGCCAACCATATCCAAAAGCCCCGCTTGGATCGCGTGCCGCGCAGTTGCCACATCGGGGATCTTGGCGGCGTGGAACGTGGGCATGCCTGTCGCCGCCCTGACCGCCCCCGCGAAATCCAAATGCGGCGCAGATCGCATCCCCTGCACCGGGATCACATCGGTCATCGCCGGATCGGTATGAATACGCCCCCGGATCACATTAAGGAAATCGATCATGCCGGTGGCCGCCAGCCGCTTGGAAATCTCCAACCCCTCCTCGGGCGTGATCCCCCCCGCCTCGGCCTCATCCGCCGTATAGCGTAGACCTACGATGAACTCAGTGCCCACCCGCTTGCGAATGGCCGCCAGCACATCCAAAAGCAGCTTCATCCGGGTCTCAAGGCTCTGCCCACCATAGGGCCCGTCCAGATCATTGGTCAGCGGCGACCAGAACTGATCAAGAAGATGGCCATACACCTGCAACTCGATCCCATCCATGCCCCCCTCTTTCATCCGCTCCGTGGCATCGACGAAATCCGTAATGATGCGCGCAATATCCCAATCCTCCGCCAGCTTGGGAAAGGCCCGGTGCGCGGGTTCGCGATGCTTGGTCGAGGACACAGACGGCAACCAATCCCCTTTGGACCAGCCCGTGCGCCGCCCCAGATGCGTAAGCTGGATCATGACCGCACAGCCATGCTCGTGACAGGCATCGGTCAACTGCCGGATATAGGGCACCACCTCGTCCTTATAGGCGAGGACATTGTTGAATACCGGCGGGCTGTCCTTGGACACAGCCGCCGACCCTGCGGTCATCGCCAGCGCCACGCCCGCCTTTGCACGCTCGGCGTGATAGGCGGTATAGCGCGCCTTGGGCATGCCCTCTTCGGGATAGGCCGGTTCATGGCTCGTGGTCATGATCCGGTTCTTCAGCGTCAGATGCTTGAGTTGATAGGGTTGCAGCAGCGGGTCACGCGACATGGGCGTTGCCTTTCGTCAATTCGTTTCAATACCAGGCGTCGGCCATCTCGGATTTGCGCTGCGCGATGAAATCGCAGAGCGCCCCCTCAATGCCCGCGTCTAGCGGTGGCGCCTCATACGTCGCCAACACCGCTTTCCATGCGCCATTGGCGCGCGTCATCGCATCGACGCCCCCCGCCTCCGACCATGTCTCATAGGTGGTGTTGTCGTCCAGCCCGCTATCCCAATAGGCGGTCTCGTAATGGCGCAGGGTATGGGCACAGCCAAACATATGCTCTCCCGGCCCCTTCTCGGCCAAGGCCTCGAAGGCCAGCGTATCCTCGTTGACCTCCAACCCCTTAAGCCACGCATGCAGCGCGCCGCACATATCCATATCCAACATCAGCTTTTCATAGGACATCGACAGCAACCCATCGAGGAACCCTGCCGAATGCAGGATGAAATTGGCCCCGCCATTCACTGCCGACATCATCGACATCATCGCCTGCGTCATCGCCTGCCCATCCGGCAGCTTTGAGGTGCTGAAATTGCCCGCACAACGCAACGGCATCTTCAGCCGCCGCGCGATCTGCCCCATCACCAGCGATCCCAACGCAGGCTCGGGCGTGCCGAACGTGGGTGATCCGGTGCGCAGCGACATCGACGACAGGAAACTGCCCAGAATTGCCGGTGCCCCGGGCCGCACCAATTGCGTCAGCGCACATCCCACCATGCTTTCGGCCAGACATTGCGCAATCGCCCCCGGCATAGTCAGCGGCGATACAGCGCCCCCCAACAGAAACGGCAGATGGATGGAGCCCTGACCGGCAGCCGCATAGGCGCGAATACCCCGCGTGCTCACCCCATCCCAGACCAAGGGCGAGGTCGAATTGAAATTGCCCATGATCACGCAATGGCTGTCGACATACTCCGCCCCAAACAGAATGCGGCACATCTCGATACTATCCTCAGCCCGCTCCGGCGCGGTGATCGAGCCCAGAAAGGCCCGGTCCGAATAGCGCATATGCGCGTAAACCATATCCAGATGCCGCTTGTTCACCGGAATATCCGTCGGCTCACAGATCGTGCCGCCCGAATGATGCAGCCAAGGCGAGGATTGCGCCAGCTTGATCAGGTTCTGGAAATCCTCAATCGTGCCATAGCGCCGCCCCTTGTCCAGATCCATCACGAAGGGCGACCCATAGGCGGGTGCAAACACCATCGACTTGCCGCCGATCCGCACCGATTTGGCCGGATTGCGCGCATGCTGTGTGAATTCCGCCGGAGCAGTGGCCAAAAGACCCCGGATCAACCCCGGCTCAAACGTGACATTCCACGCCTCTGGCCCCACCTCGCGCGCCTTGCCCCCGGCTTGCTGAAACAGTCGCACTGTCTCGGGGTCTTCGCGAAACTCGATCCCGATTTCGGCCAGAATTCGATCTGCGGTGGCGATGATCGCCTCTAACGATTCCTCTGAGGCGATGTCATGGGTGGGAATACCCCGCGTGATATAGGGAACATGCAGCGGATTCACCCCGGCCCCCGCCCCGGTGCCCCGGCGCACCTGCATGGCGGCGCGCCCGCCGCGCGCCCGACGCGCAGGTGGAACAGGCGTATCACAGGAAATTTCAGTAGGTATCGCGTGCGGCATGTGCCTGATCCTGGGCTGGCCGGAACTACGCCGGCGGTGGCATCAAAACTTTATCGACACTACTGTCGAGAAAATCAACTAACCTGTCAAGATATTTGCCAGCCCCCGAAAAAGCGTCTAGTCTTGGGCAATGAACCGCACCCAAACCAACCACCGCGCCAAACCCGCCCCCGATCCCGCCACCCGCGGGTCCGAGGATCTGTGGCTGGGTGCCGCCTATGAGGTGCTCGTCACCGCCGGGGTGGATGCGGTCAAGGTGATGCCTCTGGCGCACATGCTCGGCCTGTCACGCACCAGTTTTTATTGGCACTTCAAGGATCGAGAGGCGCTGCTTTCCGCCCTTCTCGACCGCTGGGAGGCGCAGAACACCGGCAATCTTGTCGCCCGCACCGAAGCCTATGCAGACTCGATCAACGAGGCGCTCTACAATCTCTTCGACTGCTGGCTTACCCGCGAGCTGTTTGATTCCCGCCTTGATTTCGCGATCCGCAACTGGGCGCTTGGGGATCCGGTGGTCAAGGCCAAGCTGCAACGCACCGATGAAACCCGCATCACCGCCATCCGTGCCATGTTCGCGCGATTCGGCTACGCCCCCGATCACGCCGACACCCGCGCCCATACCGTCTATTACACCCAGATCGGCTATATCTCGATGATGGTGGCCGAACCCCGCGATATCCGCATCGCCCGCATGCCCGCCTATGTCGAGAATTTCTCGGGCCACGCCCCGGCCCCCGCCGAAACCGCCCGCTTCATGGCCCGCCATACCTCAGCCTGATCCAATCCGCTGCCATCTGGACCTTTTGCCAAAGCTGTGGAAAGGATTGAGCACCGCCTTCTGGGGGACCAAGGGCAATCCGGGACGGACCAAACCGCCCGACATCAGGGAGAGATGACACATGACATTCAAGACACTGGCCATCGCAGGCGCGCTCAGCCTTGCCGCCGCCACCGCGCAGGCTGATATCAAGGTCGGCATGATCACCACGCTATCGGGCGGCGGCGCAGGGCTCGGCATTGACGTGCGCGATGGCTTCATGCTGGCGCTAGAGCAATCGGGACGCAGCGATATCGAGGTGATCATCGAGGACGATCAGCAAAAACCCGACATCGCCGTGCAACTCTCGGACAAGATGATCCAATCCGACAAGGTCGATGTGATGACGGGTATCATCTGGTCCAACCTCGCCATGGCGGTGGTGCCCGGTGCCGTGGCCCAAGGCAAATTCTACCTCTCGCCCAATGCTGGCCCCTCGGCGCTGGCGGGGCAAGGCTGCCTGCCCAACTATTTCAACGTCGCCTGGCAGAACGACAACCTGCACGAGGCCGCGGGGGCCTATGCCAATGACGCAGGCTATAAAAACAGCTTCATCCTCGCGCCCAACTACCCGGCAGGTCAGGACGCGCTGACCGGCTACAAACGGTTCTACAAGGGCGAATTGGCGGGTGAAATCTACACCCAACTCGGCCAGACCGATTACGCCGCCGAAATCGCCCAAATCCGCGCGAGCGGCGCTGACTCTGTGTTCTTCTTCCTGCCCGGCGGCATGGGCATCTCCTTCCTCAAGCAATATGCCGACAGCGGTGTCGGCCTGCCCGTGGTCGGCCCCGCCTTCAGCTTTGACCAAGGCATCCTTCAGGCCGTGGGCGACGCGGCCCTTGGCGTAGTCAACACATCGCAATGGTCCAAGGACATCGACAACGCAACCAACGCCGCTTTTGTCGCCAGCTTTCAGGAAAAATATGGCCGCCTGCCCTCGCTCTACGCAAGCCAAGGCTTTGACACCGCCAATCTCCTGATTTCCGCATTGGACACGGCGCAACCCTCGGATGCTGACGCCTTCCGCGCCGCCCTCAAAGCGGCCGATTTCGCCAGCACGCGCGGCGATTTCGCCTTTGGCAACAACCATCACCCGATCCAGGACATCTATGTTCGCGAGGTGATCAAAGAGGGCGACGTCTACACCAACAAGATCATTGGCGTGGCGCTAGAGGATCACGTCGACGCCTACGCCGCAGAGTGCAAGATGTAACACGCCTTTGGCCGGGCCGCCCATGGCCCGGCCACCCCCTGCATGTCGCTCTGACCCCGGTGCATGGTCGTTTGCCACCTTTCCCCCACATCAAACTCGCGGCATAGAAAGATATGACCGACTCGCACCACCCCACTCTCCCCTCGCTGCCCGGCACCGACTGGCCCCGGATGGAACCCGGCTGGGTTTGGCTCTGTGGCGCGGGCCCCGGCGATCCCGGCCTTCTGACACTGCACGCGCTCAATGCCCTGCAACAGGCCGATGTGGTGATTTATGACGCGCTGGTGCAGGACTGCATCCTCGACTGGGCACCGCAGGCCCGCCATATCTATGCGGGCAAACGCGGCGGAAAACCTTCGGCGAAGCAGCGCGATATTTCCCTGCAACTCGTTGATCTCGCCCGCGATGGCCTGCGCGTGCTGCGCCTCAAGGGGGGCGACCCCTTTGTCTTTGGGCGCGGCGGCGAAGAGGCGCAGACGCTGGTGCAGCACGGCGTGCCCATCCGCATCATTCCGGGCATCAGCGCCGGTATCGGCGGGTTGGCCTATGCGGGCATTCCCGTGACACACCGCGACGTGAACCAATCCGTGACCTTCGTAACAGGCCACGACCAGTCCGGGCACACCCCTTCCTCGCTGAATTGGCAGGCGATTGCGCAGGGCAGTCAGGTTATCGTGATCTACATGGGCATGAAGCACGCAGGCCAGATCAGCGCGGCGCTTCTGGATGCAGGCCGCCCGGTGGATGAGCCCTGCGCCGTCGTCTCCTCCGCCACCACCCCAGATCAGCGCGTGCTGGAAACCACCCTCGGGCGCCTTGCCGCCGATATCGAGACAAGCGGCTTCGAGCCGCCTGCGATCCTCTGCATCGGACGCTCCGTGCTCATGCGCCAAGTGCTTGACTGGCAGGGGATGCTGGCCGGTGCCGCCCCGCGTGATCTTGATCCGCTCGGGCGCGGCCTGCCCGCCGAGACCGCATGCGGGGGCTGATCCTCGCTGCACCCTCGTCGGGCGCGGGGAAAACCACGCTTACCCTCGCCCTTCTGCGCCTCTTGTCTCGCGAGGGGCGGCCCGTGCGCGGTGCGAAATCCGGTCCCGATTACATCGACCCCCGCTTTCACGAGGCCGCCTGCGGCGCGCCTTGCCCCAATCTCGACGCTTGGGCCATGACGCCCGACCGCCTGCGCAGCCTTGCAGCGGGCCAAGGTCTGCTGATCATCGAGGGGGCCATGGGCCTCTTCGATGGCGCACCGCCCGATGGGCGTGGCGCTGTGGCCGATCTCGCGCGGCATCTCAGCCTGCCCGTGGTGCTGGTGGTCGATGCAGGCCGCATGGCAGGCTCTATCGCGCCGCTTGTAGCAGGCTTTGCAGGCTTTGACGCCCGCGTGCGCGTGTCAGGCGTGATGCTCAACAACGTGGGCTCCGATCGCCACGAAGCGATGCTGCGCCGCGCCCTCGCCCCCCTTGGCCTGCCCGTTTTGGCCGCCCTCCGTCGCAACCCGGCGCTGGCGCAACCCTCGCGCCATCTGGGTCTGGTCCAGGCCAGCGAGCGCCCTGATTTGCAACAGTTCCTCGACTCCGCCGCCGACGCGCTCGCCATGACACTCGACCGCGAAACGCTGCTTGCACTCGCCGCCCCCTTGCCCGACACCCAAGCGGCCCCGCGCCTCACCCCTCCGGCTCAGGTGATCGCCGTGGCCCAAGACCCCGCCTTTGGCTTTGCCTATCCGCATATGCTGGCCGATTGGCAGGCAGAAGGGGCGGAAATCCGTCCCTTTTCCCCACTGGCCAACGAACCCGTGCCACAAGCAGAGTTCATCTTTCTTCCCGGCGGCTACCCGGAACTGCACGCAGGCCGGATCGCCGCCAATGAAATCTTCATGCAAAGCCTCAAGAGTGCCGCACAAACCTCAGATATATATGGAGAATGTGGTGGATACATGGTTCTGGGCGACAGCCTGACCGATGCCAGCGGCACCCGGCACACCATGGCTGGCTTGTTGCCGCTAGACACGAGCTTTGCCACCCGCCGTCTCCATCTCGGCTACCGCCATCTTGCGGCGCACACCGGCCCATTTCCGGGCACATGGGCCGCGCATGAATTCCACTATGCCACCACCCTGCGCGCGGATGGCCCAACGCTGTTCACCGCAACAGACGCCGAAGGCACAGAGCTGCCCCCAATGGGCCTCCACTCGGGCCGGGTGAGCGGCTCTTTCGCGCATCTCATCGACCGCGCCTGAATTACGCTTGCAGCCTGCCCGCGACGGGTCTAGCACTTCGGCCATGACCGATATCGCCCTTCATCCCGACGACAGCCGCGCCAAACGCAATGTGGCCGTTCTCGTCGCAGCCCAAGCCATTTTGGGCGCGCAAATGCCGATGATCTTTGTCGTGGGTGGGCTGGCCGGGCAATCGCTCGCCTCCAACATCTGCTTCGCGACCTTGCCGATTTCCTTGATCGTGCTCGGCTCAATGCTCTCGGCTACACCGATTTCGCATCTGATGCAGCGCTATGGCCGCCGCACCGGGTTTTTCATCGGCGCAGGCGCAGGCGCGCTTGGCGGGGCCATCGGCGCCTATGGGCTTTATACCGCCTCCTTCCCGATTTTCCTTTTGGGCAGCCTCATCACCGGCACCTATATGTCAGCCCAAGGCTTCTACCGCTTTGCCGCCGCTGATACCGCCAGCGACGCCTTCCGCGCCAAGGCCATTTCCTACGTCATGGCAGGGGGCCTGCTCAGCGCCGTAATCGGCCCGCAACTGGTCAAGGCCACCTCTCAGGCCATGGTGATTCCGTTTCTGGGCACCTATCTCGCGGTCATCGCTCTCAATATCGCAGGCGCGTTCCTGTTTCTCTTGCTCGATATCCCCAAACCGCCCCAACCCGCCGTCGACGCCCCGCATGGCCGCACGCGGATGGAACTTCTGAAAACGCCGCGCATCGCCGTGGCGGTGATCTGTGCCACCGTATCCTACGCGCTGATGAATCTGGTGATGACCTCAACGCCGCTCGCCGTGGTCGGCTGCGGCTTTGACGCGGGCAATGCGGCGGATGTGGTCACGGCGCATGTGTTGGCGATGTATATCCCCTCGTTCTTCACCGGCCATCTGATCGCCCGCTTTGGCGTGGAAAAAATCGTGGCCATTGGCCTTGTCATCCTCGCAGGCGCAGGCGCGGTGGCCTTGAACGGCGTGCATCTGGAAAACTTCTTCGTCGCCCTCATCCTCTTGGGCATCGGCTGGAATTTCGGCTTTATCGGGGCCACCACCATGCTTGCAGGGGCCCATGAGCCTCAGGAACGTGGCCGCATGCAGGGGCTCAACGATCTTATCGTCTTTGGCGGTGTGACCTTTGCCTCCCTGTCCTCCGGTGGCCTGATGAACTGCTCCGGCGGCACGCCTGAGGCGGGCTGGACTGCGGTCAACCTCGCCATGGCCCCCTTCCTGATGCTGGCAGGCGGTGCGCTCATATGGCTGACCCTGCGCCCAAAAGAGGCCTGAGCAGGGGCGCACATGATAAGGCAAATCTGGCAGAGTTACCGCCGCCTGCCCCTCTGGGTTCAGCTTTGGGTCGCGCTCATCCTTGTGCCGGTCAACGCCGCTTCGCTCTTTTTTATCTCGCATCCCGCAGGCGCGTGGCTGGCGACGATGGCGGTCGGCGCGATGCTCTGCAATGGAGTGCTGATGCTGATCGAGCGCGGCTTTTCCAAGGTTATGGCACTGCCGCATATCCTCATCTGGACACCGATGCTGGGCCTGATCCTGTGGCTTTTGACCCAAGACATTACCCCGACCTACCACAACTATCTGGTGATCCTGCTGGCGGTCGATGTCTTTTCGCTGATCCTTGATGTCATCGACAGCCGCAAATGGCTGTCAGGCGACCGCAAGATCGCCTGACACGGCGCTATGTCACCCAAGCTTGCGCAGCCGCGCAAACAGGCTCGACGTATCCCAGCGACCGCCGCCCATCTTCTGCACATCTTTGTAGAACTGATCCACCAGCGCCGTCACCGGTAGGCTGGCGCCAGTCTCATCGGCGGTGCTCAGGCAAATACCCAGATCCTTGCGCATCCAATCAACGGCAAAGCCGTGGTTCCATTTGTCGTCAATCATGGTCTCATACCGGTTCGACATCTGCCAAGATCCCGCCGCCCCCTGAGAGATGACCTCGACCACCGCGCGCCCATCCAGCCCTGCCTTTTCCGCAAAGTGCAGCGCCTCGGCCAGACCCTGCACCAGACCGGCAATCGCGATCTGATTGCACATCTTGGTCATCTGCCCGGCCCCGCTCTCGCCAATGCGACGGCAAAGCTTGGCATAGACCTGCATCACCGGCTCAGCCGCCGCATAGGCCGCCTCATCGCCGCCACACATGATCGAAAGCTGGCCTTTTTCGGCCCCCGCCTGTCCACCCGACACGGGCGCATCAACGAAATTCAGCCCCGCTGCCTTGGCCTCGGCATAAAGCTCGGCTGTAACCTTGGACGACACCGTGGTGTGATCCACAAAAACCGCGCCTGCCGCCATCCCGGCAAAGGCCCCATCGGCCCCAAGACAGACCGACCGCAGATCATCGTCATTGCCCACGCAGGCCATCACGAAATCGGCCCCTTCGGCGGCCTCGCGCGGGGTGGCGGCATGACGCCCACCATGCTCTTTTGCCCAGGCTTCGGCCTTGGCCGCCGTGCGGTTATAGACACAGACCTCGTGCCCGGCTGCTGCCAGATGCCCCGCCATCGGATAGCCCATAACCCCGAGCCCCAGAAACGCCAGTTTTGCCATTGTCCTGTCCTCTCCCATACTGTGTGCCATTGTCTTGCCGGGGTTTTCTGACTATCCCCGGCAGGTGATGCAAGCGGAAAATAGGGCGGTGCCGGGGCATGTCAGGGCTGGTGAAATGGTTATTGCGGCTGGCAGGCGGCGCGATCCTCTTGGCCGTTCTGGCGCTGTTGGGGGCCTATTTCCTGCTGTCGCGCTCTCTGCCCGACTATGACAAGACGCTGAGCGTGCCGGGCATCACCGCCCCGGTCGAAATCGTGCGCGACAATGCGAATGTGCCCCATATTCTGGGCCAGACGGATGCCGACAGCTTCTTTGGATTGGGCTATGCCCATGCACAGGATCGGCTGTGGCAGATGATGACGATGCGCCGCACCGTGCAAGGGCGGCTCTCAGAGGTGTTCGGCACCCGCACCGTCAAGATCGACAGCACCATGCGCCGCTTTGACCTCTACACGCTCGCGCGCCAATCTGTCGCCGTGCAGGACGCCGAAACCCTGGCCGCGCTCAAGGCCTATTCCGATGGCGTGAACGCCCGCCTGAACGAAATCAACCGCGAGGCTCTGGGGCGCGGCGCCCCCGAACAATTCCTCTTCAACGCCCCGATTGCGCCTTGGCAACCGGCTGATTCCATTGCGCTGATCAAGCTGATGGCCGTGCAGCTGTCTTCGCATCTGGAAAACGAAGTACTCTTTGCCCGCGCGGCGCTTGCGCTGGAAAACCCTGATCGCTTGGCCGATATCATGCCACTGGCACCGGGCAGCGGCATCGCGGCCTTGCCGGAATATGCCGCCCTTTTTCCCGGTGCCACTTGGTCGCGCATCGCGCAAACGACCCCTGAAAGAGGTGATCCGCTCTCGCCCTTCAAACGCCGCGCCTTTGCCGGGGCCTCGAATGCCTTTGCCGCCGCGCCCTCGCGCTCGGCCTCGGGCGGCACGCTTCTGGCCAATGACCCGCATCTGGGCTTTTCCGCGCCGAATATCTGGTATCTCGCCCGCCTGAACCTGACATCCGGTGGCGTGATCGGTGGCACCATTCCCGGCATACCGGCCATCCTGACCGGGCGCAGCGCGCGGCTGGGTTGGGCGGTCACCTCGTCCTATCTCGACGATCAGGACCTCTATATCGAAGAGCTGAACCCCGACGATCCCAATCAATACCGCACGCCCGACGGATGGAAACCGTTTCGCACCACGCGGTCTATCGTCGAGATCAAGGATGCCGATCCCGTCACCCTGACCCTGCGCTGGACAGAGAACGGCCCCGTCCTGCCCGGCAGCCACTACAATCTGGCCGAAGTGACACCCGCAGGCCATGTGGCCGCGCTGAATTGGACCGCGCTCAGCCCAGAGGATACAACCATGTCCTCGGCCATCGGCCTGATGCGCGCGCAATCGGTGCAGGACGCGATTGACCTCAGCCGTCTTTATATTGCGCCCTCCCAGAACCTTACCCTGGTGGACCAAAGCACGATCGCCATGCGTACCATCGGGGCAATGCCTCGCCGTGACGCCCGCCATGAGAGCGAGGGGCGGATGCCCGCGCGCGGCTGGCTGCCGGAAAACCGCTGGCAGGGCACGCTGCCCTTTGCCGCAAATCCCGAATTCGTGGCCCCCTCTGGCGGCATCCTTGGCAATACCAACAACAAGGTCGTTGATCGCCCCTTTCCCATGCATGTGAGCCACCTCTGGGGTGATACCCAGCGGGTCCATCGCTGGCGCAGGCTCATGCAGGGGCGAGAGGTGCATACCCGCGAAAGCTTTATCGAGGCACAACTCGACACCGTCAGCTTTACCGCCCGCTCGCTTTTGCCTCTGATTGGTGCCGATCTGTGGTTTACCGGCGAATCCGCCCCCGAAGGCACGCCCGAACGCCTGCGCCAACGCGCGCTCACCATGCTTGCCGACTGGAACGGCGAAATGAACGAACATCTGCCCGAGCCGCTGCTTTACGCCGCGTGGATGCGCGCGCTGATGGACCGGCTCATTCGCGATGACTTGGGCCCCCTCTCGCGAGAGTTTGACCACCCTGATCCGATCTTCATTGAACGGGTATTCCGCAATGTCGATGGCGCCGCCGACTGGTGCGATGTCAAGCAATCAGCGGCGATTGAGACCTGCACGGATACCGCCCGCATGGCGCTCGACGATGCGCTGATCTGGATTTCCGAGCGCTATGGCCAATCCCTCGAAAGCCTGCGTTGGGGCGACGCGCATCAGGCGACCCATGACCATCAAGTGCTGGGAGACGTGCCGCTCCTGCGCCATTTCGTCAACATCCGCCAATCCACCTCGGGCGGCGACAATACGCTCCTGCGCGGGCGCACGCGTGGCGGCAACGGGCCGGACCCGTTCCACAACGTGCATGGGGCAGGGTATCGCGGGGTCTATGACTTTGCCGATCCCGATAGCAGCGTCTTTATCATCGCCACCGGCCAATCAGGGCATTTCCTCAGCCGCTATTACGACAACCTGTCGCAACTCTGGCGGCGCGGCGAGTATATCCCGATGTCGCTCGATCCTGATCTGGCGCGCGCGGCCTCAGTGGGTATCACCACCCTGCTCCCCACAGATCAATAATCGCGACATGAGCACAACTGCGCAGGGCTCGCCGCCTGCGCAGCCTTCACCCAGATATTTTTTCCATCCGTTCGGAACCACAGCACACCTCCTGCGTTGATCTCTCAAGCGCGCATTTGGCGCGTTGATGCAAACCGCAGGATGGATCCTGCAGAAACGGAGGACGATATGATGTTCCGCAAACTGGCTCTCGCAACGGCCCTCACAAGCGTCACAGCCCTCGCCGCCCATGCCGCAGACGAAGGCGGCACCGAACGGCAGGCCCAAGACAACAGCGGCGTCGACGCCATCTATGAAGAAAGCCAAGGCACGGTAGAAAGCGCAGCATCGGGCAATTGGTCCGCAGCCACTGTCGCCGACAATGGCGAATTGCACGCGCCCACAGACCTTGATCTGGCCGCCAAGGATCAGCGCAAGGCCAGCGACACTCTTGTCGAAAACATTCTGGCCGAGGCCGAAACAGGGGCCACGCTCAGCTCTGTGGATGACAAGGTGATCGGCGAAGTCGTCTCGCACGCAGGCGATGAAAGCGCAGAACACTATATCTACGTCGATGTGCATGCGGATGCCGAAATTCCGGCGGAGCGTATCGGCTTTCAGGCTGGCACACTCAGCGTTGCCGAAAACGGTGGCTTGGAATACGCGATGACCCTCGAGCAGTTGCGCACCGCCGTGGCCGAGAAAGTCGCGACGATGACGCAGTAACCGTTTGCCTTTCCACCGCGCGCTCCTCCCTCCCGGCGCGCCTGCGGCCCGGCCCTGTAAAGGCCGGGCCGTTTTGCTGTCCGATACCAAAATCGCCCCCCCAGATCACGCGCCCCTTCCCCCCGCCGCACCTGTGGTTTAAAGACCCGCACATGCATATCCCCGAAGGAGCCCGCCCGATGCAGGAACCGTCCATCACCCCCGATCTCGTCGCGGCCCATGGCCTCAAGCCCGAGGAATACGACCGTATCCTCGAGATCATCGGGCGAGAGCCGACCTTTACCGAATTGGGCATCTTTTCGGCCATGTGGAACGAGCATTGTTCCTACAAATCCTCCAAGAAATGGCTCCGCACCCTGCCCACCACCGGCCCGCAGGTGATCTGTGGCCCGGGTGAGAACGCAGGCGTGGTCGATATCGGCGACGGTCAAGCGGTTGTGTTCAAAATGGAAAGCCACAATCACCCCTCCTATATCGAACCCTATCAGGGTGCGGCGACCGGCGTGGGCGGTATCCTGCGCGATGTCTTCACCATGGGCGCGCGCCCCATCGCTTCGATGAATTCACTCAGCTTTGGCATGCCGTCACACCCCAAGACCCGCCAGCTTGTGCATGGCGTGGTTGCGGGCGTAGGCGGCTATGGCAATTGCTTTGGCGTGCCCTGCGCGGGCGGCGAGGTGCGGTTTGATCCGGCCTATAACGGCAACTGCCTTGTGAATGCCTTTGCCGCAGGTCTGGCGGACGCAGACAAGATTTTCTACTCAGCCGCTTCGGGCGTCGGTATGCCCGTGGTCTATCTCGGGGCCAAGACGGGCCGCGACGGTGTCGGTGGCGCGACGATGGCCTCTGCTGAATTCGACGACAGCATCGAGGAAAAACGCCCCACCGTTCAGGTGGGCGACCCGTTCACCGAAAAACGCCTGATGGAGGCCTGTCTCGAACTGATGGCCACCGGCGCGGTCATCTCGATCCAGGATATGGGCGCCGCGGGCCTCACCTGCTCTGCGGTGGAAATGGGCGACAAGGGCGGGCTTGGCGTCAAACTGCACCTCGACGCCGTGCCACAGCGCGAGGCGAACATGACCGCCTATGAGATGATGCTGTCCGAATCTCAGGAACGCATGCTCATGGTCCTGCGCCCCGAGCTTGAGGCCGAGGCCCGCGCCGTGTTCGAGAAATGGGATCTCGACTTTGCTATCGTCGGCGAAACCATCGCCGAAGACCGGTTCCTGATCCTGCACGGCAATGAGATCAAGGCCGACCTGCCATTGGCCACTCTCTCTGGCTCAGCCCCCGAATATGACCGGCCATGGGTGGAAACAACACCCGCCGCGCCGCTTGACCCCGCGACCGTGCCCGGCGTCGATCCGATTGACGGCCTCAAGGCGCTGATCGGCTCGATCAACTACTGCGCCCGGCAATGGGTTTACGAGCAATATGACACCATGGTCATGGCCGACACCGCCCGCACCCCCGGTCAGGGCGCAGGTCTCATCCGCGTGCATGGCACCGACAAGCTTTTGGCGTTCACCTCCGACGTAACCCCACGCTACGTCAAGGCCAACCCGGTTGAGGGCGGCAAACAGGCGGTGGCCGAGGCCTATCGCAACCTCTCCGCCTTGGGCGCGGTCCCGCTTGCCACCACCGACAACCTCAATTTCGGCAACCCCGAAAAGCCCGAGATCATGGGCCAATTCGTCGGGGCGATCAAAGGCATCGGCGAGGCGGTGGCCGCCCTCGACATGCCCATCGTGTCGGGCAATGTCTCGCTCTACAACGAAACTGACGGCACCGCGATCCTGCCCACCCCCACCATCGGCGCAGTGGGCATCATCCGCGATCCGGAAACGGCAATCACCGGACAGGTGCGTGACGGGCATGTGGCCCTTCTCTTGGGCGAAACCCACGGGCATCTGGGGCAATCCGCGCTGCTGGCCGAGGTGTTTCACCGGGTCGAAGGCGATGCACCGCCCGTGGACCTTGCCGCCGAAAAGCGGCATGGCGATTTCATCCGCGCCAACCACGCGCTGATCAAGGCCTGCACCGACCTCAGCGATGGCGGTCTGGCCTTGGCCGCCTTCGAATTGGCCGAAGCGGCGGGTGTCGGCGTCCACCTCGACAGCGATGACACAGCCACCCTCTTTGCCGAGGATCAGGCGCGCTATCTCATCGCCTGCAACTTCGATCAGGCCGAGGCGCTGATGATCGCCGCAGGCCGTGCGGGCGTGCCCCTCACCGCCGTGGGCCGCTTCACCGGTGACACCGTGCGCTTGGGCAAATCCGAAGCGGCGCTGAGCGAGCTATCGGATATCTTCCGGGGCACATTCGGGGCGACCTTCGGCTAAGGGGCCAAGGGCGGCGCGATGGCCATGATGGGCCTGATCCCATCATGGTCCAAAACTTCGGCGCGCATTAACTGACGCCCCGCTCAAGAAGGACCACAGATCACGCGCAAGCCGGGCGCAGCACTGCACCCTCCCTTGCACTCGCCCCGGCGGCGCTCTACATCTTGGGCAAGACCTGACAAGGAGACCCCCGATGGCCATGCTCGCCTCTGATCTAGAAGCCCTGATCCGTCAGGCGCTCCCCAATGCCAAGATCACCGTCGAAGGCGATGACGGCGTGCATTTTGCCGCCGAAGTCATCGACGAGAGCTTTCGCGGCATGAATCGCGTGCAACAGCAACGCGCCGTTTACGCCGCCCTTAAGGGCAAAATGGATGGGCCCAACGGGGCCGTGCATGCGCTGGCGCTGACCACCAAGGCCCCTGCCTGACGCAATGGAACCTCGCCTGCTTGTCGCTCTGCTGCTTTTGCCCTTCGCTGGCATCTTTGCCTATACGATGTGGCACGAAATTCTGCGATATCGTCGCGATGGGCGCGCAGCTTATGGCTTGGGGTATTGCGAAGAAACCGACAGCACCCATGTCACCCTTTTGGGCGACACCGAAACCAGCTATGACCCTGAAGAGACCGACTCCACCGGCCAAGGCCACCTAAGAGACCGATAGGACATATCATGACTGACGCCAAAACCCGCATTGAAGAGACCGTGAAATCCGCCGATGTCGTGCTCTACATGAAGGGCACCAAGGACATGCCGCAATGCGGCTTCTCCTCCCGCGTGGCGGGCGTGCTGAATTACATGGGCGTTGATTTCAAGGATGTGAACGTACTCGACGATGCGGACATCCGCCAAGGGATCAAGGACTATTCCGACTGGCCCACCATCCCGCAGCTTTACGTCAAAGGCGAATTCGTGGGCGGCTGCGACATCATCACCGAGATGACGCTCTCGGGCGAACTCGACGACCTTTTCGAGAAATCCGGCGTGTCCTATGACAAGGACGCCGCCGAGAAAATCCGCGAAGCCAACGCCTGAGCGACCAAGGCGGCCGGACGGACCGGCCGCCTGGTTCGTCAATCGCGCCGGGTCCAGCCCCAGAGGCACAGCATTTCCATCAGCACATGCGCCCCCGCAATCGCGGTGGCCCCCGTCGTGTCATAGGGTGGCGAAACCTCGACCATATCGCCGCCCACCAGATTGATCCCTGCCAGATCGCGCAAAATTATCGCCGCCTGCCCCGAGGTCAGCCCCCCCCAAACCGGCGTGCCGGTGCCGGGTGCATAGGCCGGGTCAAGCGCGTCAATGTCAAAGGTCATGTAAACCTGCGCATCGCCCACGATCTCCTTGATCTTGCGCGCGATTTCCACCGGCCCCTCCAGATGCACCTGCCGCGCATCAAGCGTGGTAAAGCCCATTGTGTCGGGATTGGTGGTGCGAATGCCCACCTGCACCGAGCGCGCCACATCCACAAACCCTTGCTTCACCGCCTTGTACATCATCGTGCCATGGTCAATGCGCGTCAGATCGTCATCCGCCCATGTGTCGGAATGGGCATCGAAATGCACCACCGCCAGCGGCCCATATTTTTCCGCATGCGCCTGCAACAGCGGCAGTGTGATATAGTGATCGCCCCCGATGGCAAAACAGGCGGCCCCAGCCTCCAAGATACCCTTGGCATGCTCATGCAATGCCTTAGGAAAGGCCGATACATGCGCGTAATCAAAGGCTAAATCCCCGTAATCCACAATGCTGAGATGGGACAGCGGATCATAGCCATCCCAGCCATAGGGCGGATCATAGACCTGCAATGCGCTCGCCTCACGCACCGCACGCGGCCCCATGCGGGTGCCGGTCCGGTTGGTCACGGATTGATCAAACGGCACCCCGGTGATCGCCACATCCACGCCGCTCAAGTCCTTGCTATAGCGCCTCCGCGCAAAGGACAGCGCCCCACCAAAGGTGTTCTCATAACTTGCCCCCCGCAACTCCGCGCGGGTGAACGCCTGATCCACCTGCTTCTTCGCATCTTCCAGTGCCATGGCTTTCCCTCAGCTCACAGGTTGCGCGCGCTCGACCAGCCGCGCGAAAAACGAGGCCCCAACCGGCGCCACCGCATCATTGAAATTGAACCCCGGATGATGCAAGCCCGGCCCCTCGCCCTGCCCAAGAAACAGATACGACCCGGGGCGCTCTTGCAGCATATAGGAAAAATCCTCGGCCCCCATCTCGCGTGGGCGGTCCGCGATGACAGCATCCGCGCCCACCACCTCGCGCGCTACCTCTGCGGCAAAGGCGGTCTTGTCGGCATCATTATAGGTGGCGGGATAGCCAAGCTCGATCCGCACCTCGGCCCGCACCCCATGCGCCGCCGCCGTCCCCAACGCCACTTCGCGCAGCCGTCGATGCACCATTTCCTGCACTTCGGGCGTGAAGGTTCGGATCGTGGCGTTGATATAGGCGGTCTCGGGGATCACGTTATCAACCGTGCCGGTATGAATCTGCGTCACCGAGATTACCAGATCATCCAGCGGGTTGCGGTTGCGGCTGACAATGGTCTGAATCGCCTGCACGATGGCCACCGCCGCCACCACTGGGTCCAGGCATTCATGCGGCATCGCCCCATGCCCACCCCGCCCGATCACGTCGATATGCAGCGTATCCACCGCCGCCATGATCGGCCCCGGCGTGGTCTCGAACGTGCCAGCGGGCGCGCCGGGCAGCGTGTGCAGCGCATAGACCTGCTCCACCCCGTAGCGGCTCAATGCGCCCTCTTCGACCATGATGCGCCCGCCGCCCGGCCCCTCTTCTGCCGGTTGAAACAGCAGCACCACACGCCCTGCAAAATTCCGCGTCTCCGCCAGATATTTGGCGGCCCCCAGCAACATGGTCGTATGCCCGTCATGGCCGCAGGCATGCATTTTGCCGGGGGTTTGGCTGGCATACTCTAGCCCGGTAATCTCGGTCATCGGCAGCGCGTCCATATCAGCCCGCAACCCGATCGTGGGGCCATCACCCCGCCCGTCGATCACCGCGACCACACCACTGGTCGCCACCCCGGTTTCGATCTGGGTAATGCCGAACTCGCGCAAGCGCGCGACCACAAAACCCGCTGTTTCATGGCAATCAAAGCCCAACTCGGGATGCGCATGCAGATGCCGCCGCCACGCCGTCATTTCCTCGGAAAACCCGGCAATTCGATTGATCACGGCCATCTCTGGACATCCCTTCTTTCTCGCGTCAGGGTCCACTCAACCCCAAAGACGAGGCCGCCGCAATGCCTGACGATACGCTCATCCACGATCCCGACGGGGGCTTGCCCCGCCTCATCGCCATCATGGCGCGGCTGCGCGATCCCGATACCGGCTGTCCTTGGGACATCGAACAGGATTTCGCCAGCATCGCCCCCTACACCATCGAAGAAGCCTATGAGGTGGCCGACGCCATCGAGCAGCAGAACTGGCAAGAGCTGCGCGGCGAATTGGGCGACTTGCTCTTGCAGGTCGTGTTTCATTCCCAGATTGCCCAGGACCAAGGCCTGTTTGATGTGCAGGACGTGGCCAACGCCATCTCTGACAAGATGGTCGCGCGCCATCCGCATGTGTTCGGCACCGAAAGCCGCGACAAGACCGCCGAGCAACAGACCCGCGATTGGGAGGTGGTCAAAGCCGCCGAACGCGCCGCCGAGGCCAAGACCGGCACGCTTGACGGTGTGGCCCTTGGCCTGCCTGCGCTCCTGCGCGCGGTCAAACTGCAAAAACGCGCCGCGCGGGTGGGCTTTGATTGGCCCGACTCCTCTCATGTTCTCAACAAGATACGCGAAGAAGTTGAAGAGTTGCACGAAGCCGCAACCGAACTGACCCAAGACGCGGTGGAAGAGGAGTTCGGCGATCTTCTGTTTGTCATGGCCAATCTCGCCCGGCACATGAAGGTTTGCCCCGAAACCGCCCTGCGCCGCGCCAATGCCAAATTCACCCGGCGATTCGAGCGGATCGAGGCGCTCTTGGCCGAACGCGGCAAACGCCCGGTCGAGTCGGATCTGGCCGAAATGGACACGCTCTGGGATCAGGCCAAGGCCGAAGAACGCCAGTGAACGCACGCTGACAACCGCTTGTAAGCACGCGCAAAACCCGCCACTCTCAGACCAACAGCGAAAGGACCAAAGCAATGTCGATCATGGATGAGGCCCGCAATGTTCTGGGCGAGGCGCTGGAACCCTGTTCAACCAAGCCGCTCACCGGCTTTTTCCGGGATGGTCATTGCAACACCTGCGCCGAGGATCACGGCAGCCACACGGTCTGCGCCCAGATGACCGCAGAGTTTCTGGCCTTTTCCAAATATGTCGGCAATGATCTGAGCACGCCACACCCCGAATTTCAGTTTCCCGGCCTGAAACCGGGCGATCACTGGTGTCTCTGCGCCGCGCGCTTTCTTCAGGCCCATGACGAGGGGTGCGCGCCTTTGGTGCGGCTTGATGCCACCCATGTGCGCGCCCTCGAAATCGTTCCGCTCGAGGTTCTGCAACAACATGCCGCCCTCGAGAGGTAAGACATGGCCACAGTGACCCTCATCAGCGATGCCGAAGCCACACCAGAGGTGCGCGCCGTCTTCGACGACATCCGCGCCACGCGCGGCAGCGATTTCATCAACAATTTCTGGCGCGCGCTGGCGCATGACCCGGCGCTCCTCAGCGCCACATGGCAGCGGCTCAAATCCGTGATGGGCCCCGGCACCCTTGATCCCCTGACCAAGGAACTGATCTATATCGCCGTGTCGGTGACCAATGGCTGCGAATACTGCGCCCATTCCCACACCGCAGCGGCCCGCGCCAAGGGCATGACCCCCGCACAGCACGGTGAGTTGCTCTCCGTCATCGGCATGGCATCGCAAACCAACGCCCTCGCCACCGCTCTTCAGGTGCCGGTGGATGAGGTGTTCAAGGTCTGACGCGCAACGCCTCAGATCTTCATGTCAAATCCCAGATGCTTGGCGACGGTAAAGATATCCTTGTCGCCGCGCCCACACATATTCATCACCAAAAGATGATCCTTGGGCAGGGTCGGCGCGATTTTCATCACATGGGCCAAGGCATGGCTTGGTTCCAGCGCGGGAATAATCCCCTCTTGCGCACAGCAAAGCTGGAACGCCTCCAGCGCCTCGACATCCGTGATCGAGACATATTTGGCGCGCCCCGTTTCATGCAGCCAGCTATGCTCGGGACCGATCCCCGGATAATCAAGACCGGCCGAGATGGAATGCCCCTCAAGGATCTGCCCATCGGCATCCTGCAAAAGATAGGTGCGGTTGCCATGCAACACGCCGGGCCGCCCGCCCGTCAGCGACGCGCAATGCTCCATCCGGTCGTCAACGCCATGGCCCCCGGCCTCGACCCCGATGATATTTACCGTTGGATCGTCAAGGAACGGGTAAAACAGCCCCATCGCATTTGACCCGCCGCCAATCGCCGCCACCAGCGTATCCGGCAGACGCCCTTCGGCGGCCTGCATCTGCTCTTTGGTTTCCTTGCCGATGATCGATTGGAAATC